>NZ_JBBJLN010000004.1:0-308955 GCF_037658235.1 Yunchengibacter salinarum
CAGATCGCCGGCTGACCGGCCTTCCATCAGCTTGTCCAAAAGGTCTTTGTCGATGCTCATTCGTGGTCTCCTTTTCAGAACCGTTACCACGCCAGAGCACAAAATTCAGGATAGTCCCCTTTTATCAGGATTTGATCGATCGCCTGGCCCTGTCGGATGTCACCTCATCCTTTGCCATGGAACGCATCAAGTTCACCACCGCCGTGCCGCTTGCTTTCGCCGAGCCGGATACGCCCTGATGAATCAAGGAAAGGACACCCCAGATGGCTGACAGCCGCACACAACCCGAAGGCCACGCGACCAGACAGATGCCAGAGCCGATCTATCTGGCGGATTATACGCCGCCCGCCTTTCAGGTGCCGCGCGCCCGACTGACCATTCAGTTCGACGGCGACACCGCCCGCGTGGTCAGCGTTCTGGACGTGGAGCGCGATGATGAGGATGTGCGGGATCTGATCCTGGATGGCGGTGCCGGCCTTGATCTGGTTTCCGCCACCCTTGACGGGCAGCCGCTGGGCGCCGGGAGCATGTCCCGAAAGGGGGAAGTTCTAACCATCCATGACGTGCCGGATCGCTTCCGGCTGGAGACCGTGACCGATCTGAAACCGGCGGAGAACACCCGCCTGGAAGGGCTGTACAAGTCCGGCGGCATGTTCTGCACCCAGTGCGAGGCGGAAGGGTTTCGCCACATCACCTTTTTCCCCGACAGGCCGGATGTGATGACCCGATTCACCGTGCGGCTGGAGGCGGATGCGGCAGCCTGCCCGGTCCTGTTGGCCAATGGCAACCCGCTGGAAAGCGGCGCCCTGCCGGATGGCCGCCATTTTGCCGTGTGGGATGATCCCTTTCCCAAGCCCAGCTATCTCTTTGCCTGTGTGGCGGGAAACCTGGCCCGGCGGAGCGACAGCTTCACCACCCGATCAGGCCGCGCCGTGGATCTGCATATCTACACGCTGCCGCGAGACGCGGACAAGACCGGCCATGCCATGGAATCGCTCAAGCGTGCCATGCGCTGGGACGAAGACGTGTTCGACCTGGAATATGATCTGGACGTTTACAATGTGGTGGCCGTGCCCGACTTCAATATGGGCGCCATGGAGAACAAGGGCCTGAACATTTTCAATACCAAGTTCGTGCTCGCTTCATCCGAGACCGCCACGGATCGGGATTATGATGCCATAGAGGCCGTGATCGCGCATGAATATTTCCATAACTGGACGGGCAATCGCGTTACCTGCCGGGACTGGTTCCAACTCAGCCTGAAAGAGGGACTGACCGTCTTTCGGGATCAGGAGTTTTCCAGCGATATGGGGTCGCGCGCTGTCAAGCGGATCAATGATGCCCGCCTGATGCAGATGATCCAGTTCCCGGAGGATGCCGGCCCGATGGCCCATCCGGTGCGCCCGGAATCCTATGTGGAGATTAATAACTTCTATACCCCCACCGTCTATAACAAGGGGGCGGAGGTGATCCGCATGATGCGCCGCCTGATCACGCCGGAAGGATTCGCCAGCGGCATGACCCTTTATTTCGAGCGGCATGACGGGCAGGCGGTCACCACGGATGATTTCGTCACCGCGATGGAAGATGCCAGCGGTGTGGACCTTGGCCAATTCCGGCGCTGGTATGTTCAGGCGGGCACGCCGACGCTGGCCATCTCGCGGGAACGGGACGGTGACAATGTGCATCTGACCATTCGGCAAACCATTCCCGACACGCCCGGACAGACCGGCAAGAAGCCCCACACATTGCCGTTGCTGATGGGCTGGATCGGCCCGGACGGCACGCTGCTTACCCCCGATCTGGTACAGGGGGAGGGCACCTGGGCGCCGGATGGCTGCCTGCTGAAAATCACGGAGGCGGAAAGCCGGGTGACCTTCGCGGGCGTGCCGGATGGTGCTGTGCCCAGCTTGTTAAGGGACTTTTCCGCGCCCGTGATCCTGGAAAGTGATCTGGACAGGCGGGAACTGGCCCATCTGGTGCGGTTCGATACGGATGGCTATGCCCGCGCCGATGCCGCCCGCGAACTGGGCCGTCAACTGGTGCTGGAGCATGTGGATGTGGCCGCTGATCAGGTAAGTTTGCCGGATTATCATGTCTCCGCGCTGGAGGGGCTGATCGCGGACGAGGAAAGCGACCCCGCGCTGCTCGCGGAGGTGCTGACCCTTCCCGGTGAGATGGATTGCGGCCAGGCCATGCGCCCGCTCAGGGCCGAAGCCCTGCACGAAGCGCGGGAAAACGTGGCGCGATGCCTTGCCGCGCGCCTGGGGGATGCCGCGCGGGCGCGCTATGATGCGCTGGTTGTGCACGGCGATACGGACCTTGGGCCGGTGGCCAAGGCGCGTCGCCGCCTGGTCGGCGCGCTTCTGGCCCTTCAGGCCCCTGCCGCGGGCGGAGTGGACCGGTTGCGCCTTCATTATGACACAGCGGAACTGATGACGGATCGCATCTCCGCGCTCACCCTGATGGTGGCCCATGACCCGGATCGGAAAGACGCGGCGCTTGATGCCTTCCTCAACCGGTTCCGCGACGACCCGCTGGTGGTGGACAAATGGTTTGCCGTTCAGGCGGCGTCTTCGGCGGATGGTGCCTTTGACCGTATCCGCGCATTGGTGGACCACCCGGACTTTACGCACCGCAATCCTAACCGTTTGCGCTCCCTGATCGCCAGTTTCGCCATGCTGAACCAGCGCCATTTCCATCGGCCTGACGGGGCGGGCTATGCCTTTCTGGCGGATCATGTGCTGGCGACGGATGCTTTGAACCCGCAGACGGCGGCGCGCCTTGTGGCGCCGCTTGGGCGGTTTCAGCGCCTTGGCGATCATGCCCGCGATCTGATGAAGGCGGAATTGAATCGCATCGTCGCGCACCCTGATCTGAGCCGTGATGTGACCGAAATGGTGACCCGCGCGTTGGAGGACGGTTGATCCCAACACCATCGCCCGGTGCCGCGCGCCGGGCGAAATTTGTCAGGTTTCGATAAGTTTCTTGCGAAAAATACAGATTTCTGATGTTTTTGCCGACATGGGTGATTGTGATTCTTGGGTCAGCGTCCTATATTATGAGGCGTGAGGTTGTTCCGCTTACAATTCTGGCTTTGTTCCGGGTGAATGAGTTGGTGTCCCAAGGCACGACATATTAACCACCAATAACAGGTAGAACTATGACGATGGAAGAAGCGAAAGGCCCCGATCCCATTGATATCCATGTGGGGCAGCGCGTTCGCGCGCGCCGGAAGATGCTGGGCATGTCCCAGACGCAACTGGGTAAGGATCTGGGTGTCACTTTCCAGCAGGTCCAAAAATACGAGCGCGGTACGAACCGCATTGGCTCCAGCCGACTGTTCAGAATTTCCAATGCGCTGGATGTGCCGGTTTCCTATTTCTTCGAAGGTGCCGAAACCAAGATGCCCGGCTATGATCCGGTGCCTGAAGGGATTGACGGCGATACCTTTGAAAAGCAGGAAACGCAGGAACTGGTGGAAGCCTATTACCGGATTGCCGATCCGCGTATCCGCAAAAAGGTTTTGGGGCTGGCCCGGCTCTTGTCCAGTGGCGTGGACGAATACGGGATGTGAAGCTGCGGTACGGGGTCTGGCGATGCCTGGCAGGGCATCGCACCCTGTATGGGCAGCCCTGGGCGGGCGGTTTGATCCCGGCCTTGTCCCGGCTGATGATGGTGCTCTGTCAGAATGTGCTTTCGGCGCATTCTTTTTTTATGCCCTGCCGCCCTTTTTCTCAAGGCGGCAGGGGTTGGCGGAACCGGCCTTTCAGGCGCGCCGGGCTGTGCGGCGCCGGGCTGTGCGGCGCCGGCGATAGGCCAGCCAGGCAAGTCCCGGCAGCATGACCAGCAGCCCCGCGGGTTCGGGAACCGAGGCGGCAACAATTCGAATAGTGGCCGTTGAGGGCACACTGGTCAGGCGCAGATCACCGGGTAGCAGCAGCGTTCCGCCCCCGGCCAGATTGACCAGATTGTCCCCACTGATGATGCTGCCGTCAAAGCGCACCTGAAGGGTCACTTCGAAGTCGCCCGTGGTGGGGAACAGCGTGCCTTCGCCGGTCTGAACCAGCAGCGTTTCACCGGTGCCCAGGCTGACCCCATCCAGCAGCCATTCAAGCTCGAATTCCGTTGTGTCCGTCAGGCTGCAAATGGCTTCGTCCGCGAAGGTGGAGCCACAGCCATCCAGCGTGAAATCTTCCCCCAGGGGGATGGGGTCATAGACACCCGCATCGGCGACCAGTTCCGGCGTGTCGCCGCCACCGGTATCACCACCGCCGGTATCACCGCCACCGGTATCACCGCCACCGGTATCACCGCCGCCCGTGTCGCCGCCGCCAGTATCACCGCCACCGGTATCACCGCCGCCCGTGTCGCCGCCACCCGTGTCACCGCCACCCGTGTCGCCGCCACCCGTGTCACCGCCACCCGTGTCGCCGCCACCGGTATCGCCGCCACCGGTATCACCGCCGCCAGTATCACCGCCACCAGTATCACCGCCGCCCGTGTCGCCGCCGCCAGTATCACCGCCGCCGGTATCACCGCCACCCGTGTCACCGCCACCCGTGTCGCCGCCGCCAGTATCACCGCCGCCGGTATCGCCGCCACCGGTATCACCGCCGCCAGTATCACCGCCGCCCGTGTCGCCGCCACCGGTATCGCCGCCACCGGTATCACCGCCACCGGTATCACCGCCGCCAGTATCACCGCCGCCAGTATCGCCGCCACCGGTATCACCGCCGCCAGTATCACCGCCGCCAGTATCACCGCCGCCCGTGTCGCCGCCACCGGTGTCGCCGCCACCGGTATCGCCGCCGCCGTCAGGCTCCCCGGCATCCGGGTCAGCGGGATTGCCCCCACCGCCAGTGGGGGTGTCGGCGCCGGGGTCCGGGCTGCCCGTGTCTATCACACCGGGGCCGGGCCGGGGCGTGGCTGCGATGCCTTCATTGGTGGGCAGTCCGCCCGCATTGTCCGCAAAGACCTGCACCGGGTCCACCACGGGCAGTTGCACATCCAGTATCTGTTCCGGGGTCAGGTCCGCGCCCGCCGCGGGGGCGACCCGTTGCAGGAAATCCGCCACTGTCAGGGCCAGTTCCTGATCGATTACATTGGCCGGCTCGGGATAGGCCATCACGGCGGTCACATAGGTGTCCTGCCCGCCCAGTTGGCGGAAATTGATGCGCAGCGTGCCATCCGTCACTTCCGCGCGCGTCGCCAGGATATGCCCGGTTTCCATTTTCTCATCGGGGTCTATCTTCGCACCGTCCGCGCCAAGGCGGCCCAGACCCTCGCTGGCCAGGCGCATCACGGGCACCAGATCGTCGGTGGCGCGGGTGTCCACCAGATTCATATTGGCCCCGTTGCGTTTCACATCCACGCCGAAGGGATAGAGCACTTCCTCGCCATCCGGCTTGGGGGCAGTCACGATGATGATGCGATACTGACCGTTTTCCATATTGTTGACGACGAATTCCGCCATGTTTCGGATACCGTCGGACGTGATGGTGGAGCCGCTGCCGTCGGTCAGCTCCTGCATGTTTTCACCCACCAGCATTTTGCTGTTGGCGCCCACGCGGACGAAATCTTCATACGGCTCGCTGGTGGATGGCCCCAGGTCCCAGCCATAGCCGCCGGTCAGCTTGAAATTCTGGTCCAGCACGAACGGCGCCATATAGGCGGACCAATAGGTGCGCGCACCCGCTTCCACCACCAGATTGACCGCATCCGAAATGGTGGTCAGGTCAAATTCTCCCGCCTTGGCCTCAATCCCGGCCAGCAGGGCTTCCACCCGTTGCTTGACCGCATCCGAGTCGCCCAGCGCCTGGTTGAAATAGGCCTGCACCACCTGAAAGCCCCACTCATCCACGGAAAGCGCGCCTTCCACGGCCTGATCCAGGTCCACGGTGGGAAAGGTTTCAAGCCGCGCTTCCACGGGTTCGCGGATCAGGTCGGCGCTGCGCGTGCCGGTCAGGTAGAAATCGGCAGAGGGCTTTGCCTCCGTCTGGCCGGGCACTGCCGGATCGCCAGAGACCGGATCATTGCTCAATGTGGGGCGGATCACCTTCAGCTTGCGCACGCCGGGCAGGCTGGGCGGTTCTTCCTGCATCAGATAGGTGGGCGGCGGCGGCAACAGATTCTCGCCGACCACGGGGGGCAGGTCCGTATTCAGAACCGGCAGGGGCGCCGGTTCTTTCAGCGCGCCATACAGCATTACGCCGCCAGCCAGCGCCGTGCCACCCAGCAGAGTTGCGATCGCAACGGATTTTGCAGAGGAAAACAGAGCCATTCCATCCTTACCATGAGCGGTCTGCCACCGGACAAAATCGGGGCTAGCCGAACATCACTCTTTATTCTGTCGCATTTTATCGTATTTGTCATCTTGTAACGCAGTATTCTTTCCCCTGTACCGGAGGCCTTTCTTGACTGATCATGCACCTTTCGACGACCTGCGCAGCCTGCTGGCCCAGTTGCCCAGTGCGGATAACAGCGCCTTCGATGCCGCCCGCGCGGCGCTGACGGCCAAGGGCACGCTGGATGTGCCGCCCGGCTTGTCGCCGCACGGCCTGCCGGGGCTGGCGGCTTTTCTCGCCGCCTGGCAGGGGCGGCAGGTGCCGGGGGTCCGGGAAACCCACAACTGCCTGTTCGCCGCCAGCTATCAGGGCGGGCCGCCGCCACAGGACATTCGCGCCTGGGTTGATCTGGCGGCGCGCGGGCGGGCGCCGGTCAATCTGCTGTCGGTGCGGCAGGGGCTGGGCCTCAGGGTGCTGGAAATGGCCGTGGACATGCCGCACAGCGTCACTCCGGCCAATCCGGCCTGGTCGGAAAAGGACTGCATGGCCGCCGTGGCCTTCGGCATGGAGGCCACCGCCCAACGCGGCGATGTGCTCGGCCTTGGCGATCTGGCCTTTGGCAACCAGGCGGCGGCATCGGCCCTGATCGTGTATCTGCTCGCCATGGGGCCGGATATGCTGGACCCGAAGGGCCTGTCGCTATATCGCGCGCTGGAGCAGGCGGGCACACCCGCCGACCCGTTGGATGCGCTGCGCCGCCTGGGTGGGCCGGACATTGCCGCCATGGTGGGCGCCATCATAGCGGCGCGCAGTGCCCGTTTGCCGGTGCTTCTGGATGGCTGGGCGGCGCTTGCGGGGGCGGCGGTGCTGCACGCCCTCAGCCCCGATGCCATTTCCCATTGCCTGGTGGCCAGTGCCGACGAGGGGGTGCAGGCCACGGCGCTGGAACGGCTGGGCCATCGCCCCTTGACCAATGCGGGTAGCGGCGCCGGGCCGGGCGCGGCCCTGGCCCTGGCGGCGGGCATTCTGGAACAGGCCGTTTCGCTTTTCGATCTGGTGGATGGCGCGTAAGGCGGACATGCCCCAGCCGCGTCGCCCGGCGGAACCGGCACGCTCGCTGGCGTCACTCGCCGCCGAGGTGCGGGCGTGCACCCACTGCGCCGCGGATTTGCCGCTGGGCCCGCGCCCCGTGATACAGGTGGGGTCGCGGGCGCGGATACTGGTGGCGGGGCAGGCGCCGGGCACCCGTGTTCATGCCAGCGGCCTGCCGTTCGATGATCCGTCCGGCGATCTGCTCAGGCACTGGATGGGGATTGACCGGAAGGTGTTTTACGATCCGGGCCGCATCAATATCATTCCCATGGGGTTCTGCTATCCGGGCCGCGGCGGGGGCGGTGATCTGCCACCTCATCCCGCCTGTCGGGCGCTGTGGCACGACCGGCTGATGGCCACATTGCCGAAGCAGGCCCTGATACTGGCCATAGGGGCCTATGCACAGGCCTATCATCTCGGCCCCGCGCGTGGCCGCACATTGGCGGATACGGTGCAGAACTGGCGCAGCCATCTGGCCAATGGTATCCTGCCCATGCCGCACCCGTCGCCGCGCAACAGGCTATGGCTGAAACGAAATCGCTTTTTCGAAGAAGAAGTGGTACCTGTTCTTCAGCAAAAGGTAGCGTCAGTGCTGTATCCCAGCCCATGACCCGGTGAGAGGACCCGCCCATGGCGCGCATTTTCAGACATTATGTGGCCGGATCGAAGCTGCTTCTCGTTTCCGGGGATATGGCTCTGGTGGGGCTGGCCACGGTTCTGGCAACCCATTGGCGGCACGATTTCGCGGCGCTGGCCCCGCCGGAGCCCGGCTATCTGGCCCTGTCGTCCCTGTTGGCAGCCATTGTAATGGGCGCCGGGCTTGTGGCGGTTGGTGCCTATGAACCCACCACACTGGCGGATCGACGCCAGCATATGCTGAGGGTGTTGGTGGGGCTTTTCGGGGGGCTGGTGATCCTTTCGGCCATGCTGTTCCTGATGCCGGGTCTGCCATTGTGGCGTTCGGTGATGGCGTTGATGCTGGTGCTGGTTCTGCCCATGATGGTTGTCTGGCGCTGGCTGGCGCTGGGGCTGTTGCGCAGCCGCCGGATCAGCCAGAAAGTGCTGTTGCTGGGGGAGAGCGGCGGCGTGGATATGGTGCGGACCCTGCTTGAGGCTGGCGGCAGGCGGCCCCTTGGCATGATACTGGCCCGCCATATACCCGAAGACCCCGGCCCGGCGGCCATTCAGGACGCGCTGGCCAGCGGCGTGCATGTGATTGTGGTGGCGCGCGGTGCCGTGCTGGGGGGCGAGACGCTGCACAGCCTGATTCAGTGCCGCCTGAAGGGCGTGGCGGTGCTGGATGCCCTGTCCTTTGTGGAGCGGATCGGCGGGCGCGTTCTGGTCAATGATCTGGACAGCGACTGGCTGCTGATGAGCGATGGCTTTCAGGGCGGCACGCTGCCGGAGCGGCTGGTCAAACGGGGCGGCGATGTGGTGGTGTCGCTGTTGTTTCTGGTGCTGACCTCGCCGATCTTTGCGCTGGCGGCGCTTGCCGTCGGGCTGAGCAGCAAGGGGCCGGTCTTTTATCGGCAGGCGCGGATCGGCCGCGGCGGTGTGCCGTTCAACCTGTTGAAATTCCGTTCCATGGTGATGGATGCGGAAAAGACGGGGGAACGCTGGGCCGACGAGGGCGATCCGCGTGTCACGCCGGTGGGGCGGATCATCCGCACCCTGCGGATCGATGAATTTCCGCAGGCGCTGAATGTGCTGGCCGGGCAGATGAGTTTTGTGGGGCCGCGCCCGGAACGGCCCGGTTTTGTGCGTGAATTGTCGGGGGCGATCCCGTTCTATGATGAGCGCCACACCATGAAACCGGGAATTACCGGCTGGGCGCAAATCAGTTATCCTTATGGTGCTTCTGTTGAAGACGCACGCCGAAAACTTGAGTATGATCTTTATTATGTGAAGAATTATTCGGTGTTTCTTGATGTGTTGATCCTGTTGCAAACCATCCGGGTAATTCTGTTTCCCGGTGGTGCCCGTTAATAAAGGGGAGTCACCCGTGCCGTTTCCTGATGCGTTCCGACCGGCCACGAAAAGCGCCCGGCGCCGCCATATCATGGCCGCCGGTCTGGCGGGCGCCCTGCTGAACAGCCTTGTGTTCATGCCGCTGCCGGCACACGGGCAGGACGGGCCGGAGCTGGCTTCCGTACGCACCCTGATCGAGCAGGAACAATACCAACAGGCGGTGGAGCGGCTCAGTGCCCTTCAGGCGCGGGGCGATGCGGGGTGGCGGGCCTATCTGTTGCTGGCCGAGGCGCATGTGGGCAATGGTGCCGGGGTGGCGGCGGAAGCCGCTGTGGACCGGGCCCGAAAGCTGGGCGCGGATTATGCGGGGTCGGCGCTGGTCTATGCCAGATCCCTGCTGGTTCAAGGCCAATACCGGGCCGCGCTCGATGCCATGCAGGGGGTCAATCTGTCCGCTGAGGACGCCGTGACCAGGCAGGTGGTGCGCGGGGATGCCCTGTTTGCCCTTGGCCGGCTGGATGCGGCGTCGGATGCCTATGAAACCGCGCGGGCTGCTGACGATACGCGTTATGAACCCTGGTTGGGGCTGGCCCGGATCGCCCTGCAGAGCGGCGACCTGGCAAAGGCGGATCGATGGGCCACCGGAGCGCTTGAGCGCAACCCGGATCAGACCATGGTGACCTATACCAAGGGTCTGATCGCCCGGTATCAGGGCGACACCAATGAGGCCCGCGATCTTTTCGAACAGGCCCTCTCGCAGGAGGAGAGCAATCACCTGGCCCGGCTGGAACTGGCGGCCCTGATGGTGGATGCGGGCGAGACCGGCGCGGCCCAGGCGCAGTTGCAGCGGGTACGGGCGGCCATGCCGAACCATCCCATGGCGCTGTATCTGGCCGCCGTGGTGAAGGCCCGCGCCGGGGATTTCGAGGACGCCAACAGCCTGCTGCTGCGCACGCGCGGCCTGACAGACCGGTATCTTCCGGCGCTTTATGTGCAGGGGCTGGTATCCTATCAGATCGGCAATCACCTGGATGCCGTGACCCGGCTGCGGCGGGTGCTGTCGGCCCGGCCCGGTAACCGTCCGGCGCGCTTGACGCTGGCGGCGGCGGAGCTGAAAAGCGGTCAGGCGGCCCGTGCGCTCGGTACGATAGAGCCGCTTCTGGAAGGGGACGATCCCCGCGCGCTGGCGATTGCCGCGTCCGCCGCCATGGCCGCCGGGGACCGGGAGCGGGGCCGTGCCTATTATGACCGCCTGCCATCCGGTGCGGGGGGGACGGAAGAAACCGTGGCCGTGGAGCGGGCCATCAATCAGGCGCTGGCGGCCTTTGTGGCCGGGCGGCCCGATGAGGCCCGCGACCGCCTTGCCCATCTTTCCGGTGGCGGGGAAGGGGTGGCCAGAAGCCGCAATATCCGCGCTTTGGGGCTGTTGGCGAGTATGCAGTTGCGCGGTGGCGATCTGGAAGGGGCCGCGGACAGTGCCCGCCGCCTGATCGCCGTGGCGCCCGATCGGGCGCTGGGCCACAACATGCTTGGAACCGTGTTTTACCGCCAGGAAAAATTCGATCAGGCGTTTAAGGAATTCGACCAGGCTGTTGATATGAAATCAGATTACGATTCCGCGCGCCGCAATCGCGCGCTGGCGGCGCTAGCGCTTGACCGGTTCCAGATCGCGGCGGATGACCTGATCCGTCTGTTGTCCGGGTCGCCGGGGGACAACCGGGCGAAGGCGCTTCTGGGCCGGGCGCTGATGGGGCTTGACCGGGCGGGGGAGGCCGCTGGCTATTTCGGCGAAGCCTTGCGCGCCATGCCGGATCAGACCCCCTTGCGGCTGGATTATGCGGAAAGCCTGGCCGCCGCGGGCCGAACCGCCGAAGCGGTGGACCAGATTCGCCGTCTGCGGCGTGAAGCCTCTGGCAATCCCGCGTCTCTTGCCCGTCTGGGGCGGCTTTTGATGGATATTGGGCAGCCGCGGGCGGCCAGCAGCCTGTTCGCCCGTGTGGTGGCCTTTGATCCCGCGAACGGGCAGGCCAATCTGGACCACGGCCTGGCATTGTATCGCGCCGGTCTGCACACCGGTGCCCGGCAGGCTTTTGGTCGGGCGGAAAAACACCTGGACGGTCGTGCGCGCATGGAAGCGCGCTGGTTGCTGTTTGCCTCGGATGTGGCGGCGGGCCGGGCCGACGATGCCCTGACCCGGCTGGCGGAACTGGACCCCGACAGCCGCCCGGAGGATGTATCTCGCGCGCTGGTGGGGCGGGCCTATCTTGCGGGTGGGCAGCCGGAAAAGGCGGTGGATCATCTTGAAGGCGCCATCGCCCGCGCGGACGGGCCGCGCCTGCGCCGGACACTGGCGGATGCCCATATGGCCCTGGGCCGCGCCGAGGCCGCGCGGGAAACCCTGGAAGCCTATCTGAAAGCGGGCGGCGAGGACCGCGAACTCAGGGTGCATCTGGCGGAACTGTATGAACAGGCAGACCAGCACCGGGATGCGGCGCGGCATTATTTCGCTATTCTGCAAAAGGGAGTTGCCGATGCCCGGCTGACCGCGAAACTGGCCCGTGCCTATCTGGAAATCGGTGACCGGGACAGCGTGCCCCTGGCGGAGCGGGCTTATTTGATGCTGCCGGATGATCCGTTCATTCTCGACACCTATGGCTGGGTGAAGCTACAGGCGGCGCGGGATGTGGAAACGGCCCTGCCAGCGCTGGAAAAGGCTGCCCGGCGCGCCCCCAGCGATCCGTTGGTGCGGTATCATCTGGGCATGGCCTATCTGGCGGATGGCCAGAGGGATGCTGGCCGCGCGGCCCTGAGCCAGGCATTGTCACTGGACCCGGATTTCGCTGATGCCGATGTGGCCCGGCGCCAGCTTATTCAATTGTCGGATGACTAGGGCGTGCGTATCGTCACCTTTTCCAGCCTGTATCCCAATGCGGCGGAACCTTCGCTGGGGGTGTTCGTGGAAAACCGCTTGCGCCGACTGGTGCAGGATACGGACGTGACCGCCCGCGTGGTGGCCCCGGTTCCGTGGTTTCCCGTGGCAAGCCCGCTGTTCGGGCGCTATGGCCGCATGGCGGCGGCCCCCGGTCGGGAGGAACGGCACGGATTGGATGTGCAGCATCCCAGATTTGTGGTTCTTCCACGCGTGGGCATGGGGCTGACGCCGACCTTTCTGGCCCATGCCGGCCTGAAGGCCGTGCGGCGCTTGCAGGCGGAAGGCTATGTGCCCGACCTTCTGGACAGCCATTACCTGTATCCCGACGGGGTGGCCGCGTGTCGGATGGCCTCAAGGCTGAACCTGCCCTTTGTCATGACCGCGCGGGGTAGCGACGTGACCACTATCGCCCGCCATTATCCACGTGCCCGCGCCCGGATTCTTGCCGCCGCGCAGGCCGCGCACAGGATTATAACGGTTTCCCGCGCTCTGGCGAACGAACTGATGGATATGGGCGTGGCGGCTGATCGCATCAGTGTTTTGCGCAACGGGGTGGATATCGGGTATTTCCAGCCGCGGGACCGGCTTGCCGTGCGGCGGCGGCTGGCGCTGAAGGGGCAGGTGCTGTTGTTTGCCGGTTGGCTGATCCCGCGCAAAAGGCCGGACCTGATGCTGGACCTGGCGGAGGCTTTGCCGGATGTGTCCGTCCTTCTGGCCGGGGATGGACCTTTGCGTTCCGGTTTGGAGCGGGAGACGGCGCGGCGCGGCTTGCAGAGCCGGGTGCGCTTTCTTGGCCAGCAGCGGCCGGAGGCCATGCCGGAGCTTTACTCGGCGGCTGATCTGTTGATATTGCCCAGCGAACGGGAAGGCTGGGCCAATGTGCTGCTGGAAGCCATGGCATGTGGCACACCGGTGGTCACCCGTGATGTGGGCGGCGCCCCGGACCTGATGAAAGACCCGCGCGCCGGGCGCATGGTCGAAGGCCCAGAGGGCGCGCCCCGTAAGGCGCTTGTGGCCCGCCTGACCGCCGCCGTGCGCGATCTGTTGAGCGACGGCGCCATTGACCGCAAGGCGGTGCGCACCTATGCGGCGGGTTTTGGCTGGTCCCGCATCAGCCGCGCACAGGCGGATATTTTTCGGGACGCCATAAACAGGCATGGACAGGAATGCGGATCAGGTGTGGAGACAGTCAAATGAGTTGGACCTTGAAGCAGCAGGTGGGTGAGGGGCGCGTTCTGGTGACCGGCGGGGCTGGTTATATCGGTGGCCAGACCGTGCTTGCCCTGATGGACGCGGGGGTGCCTGTGGCGGTGGTGGATGATTTTTCCACCGGTGTGGAGGCGGATTTCCTGTCCGATGTGCCGGTGCTGCGGGCGCGTGTGCAGGACAGCGACCGGCTGAGCGCCTTCATGAAGCGGGAAAATGTGGTGGCCGTGCTGCACTTCGCGGGCTCCATCCGGGTAGATGAAAGCCTGGAAAACCCGTTGAAATATTACGAGAATAACCTGCTGGGCACCATGGCCACGCTGCGGGCGGCGGTGGATGCGGGGGTGCGCGCCTGCGTGCTGTCGTCCACCGCAGCGGTGTATGGCGAGCCGGACAGCCCCGTGGTCAACGAGGATACCCCCACCCGGCCCATCAACCCCTATGGGCAGAGCAAGCTTCAGGCGGAAGCCTGCCTGTTCGATGCGGGCCGGGCCAGCGATCTGGCCGTCGGGGCGTTCCGGTATTTCAATGTGGCGGGCGCGGACAAGGAACAGCGCCATGGCCAGTGGCAGGCGGTGCCCAAGCACTTGCTGGGCCGTGCTCTGGCGGCGGGGCTGGACCTGGCGCCGCCGCTGGATATTTTCGGTGATGATTTCCCCACCCCCGACGGCACGGGCGTGCGGGACTATATTCATGTGATGGATGTGGCCGACGCCCATCTGGCCTTGCTGGCAGACCTGCTGAAAACGGGTGCGCCGCGTCTGTTCAATCTGGGCTATGGCGCGGGAACATCGGTGCGTGAAGCGGTGGATGCGGTGGGCACCCTGCTTGGCCGGGCGGTGCCCCACCGGGTTGTGGCCCGCCGCGCCGGTGATCCGGCTTCCGTGATTGCCGATCCGGGTGCCCTGTCGGCGGCGCTGGGTTGGCAGGGCCGCCATCGCGGGCTGGATGGTATTCTGTCCGACAGCCTGTCCTGGCTGAAGGCAAGTGGCCTGGCCGCCGGATATTGTGACGGCGAACACGGGGCGAGACAAAACAACGCAGACAGCACGTTGAAAAGTCATGCTTGAAACCCTTTATTTCGCGTTTTTCTGCTTGGGTATCGTGGCCATCATCGCCTGGGGGTTCTTTAAAGATGACATGCGCCGGTTCGAACAAGCCACTGAGAAAAAAGGGTTCCGCCCCCGTGGCTGGCGCCCCGCGAAAGGTGACGACCCCGGCAGGGGGCATGGCGGGGGCCATAATGACGACAGGGATCAGGATATGCCCCACAGGGATCAGGCTGTGCCCCCTGACCGCACCGGGGGTGATGGCGCGGCGGGCGGTCGGCACTAATATCACTGAAATATAATGGGAATACCGCTGAAATATCGATGGCCATCATCGCTGCGGCGCGACTTTTTCTTAGGCCGCAGGCTTGCTTTTCTGTAAAATTCTATTCATTCAGTGGGTAGAGAGTGGCCGCCTTGCTTGGGCGGCCCCCGCGCCAGAAAGGGTGAGGATCGACCTGATGACGATGTTTGTAACGGCTGATGGGGCATCCCATCTGGAAACCCGCCAAAGGGAAGCTGGATGGCCGGGTTTTGCGGCTGGCTTCGGGCGATTTTTCCTGGTGGCGCTGTTGCTGCTGATGGTCGCGGGATGTGGCCGATCGCACCCGGAATTACCTTCGGCGCCCTTCGTGGCGCCTGATGAAGGGCCGGGCCCCAGCTATCTTGTGGGACCGCTGGATGATCTATCCATCTTTGTCTGGCGTAATCCTGAACTGTCGGTGGGTGTCACCGTTCGACCCGACGGTCGATTGTCCATGCCGCTGATTGATGACCTGCCCGCGACAGGCAAAACCCCCAGCGAACTGGCCCGCGATATTGAAAGCCGGCTGGGCGATTATTTGCAGCAGCCGATCGTGACAGTGATCGTGCAGGGATTTACCGGGCCGTTCAGCCAGCAGGTGCGCGTGGTGGGGGAGGCGGCCAATCCGCAGACCATCCCGTATCGGGCCAACATGACCTTGCTGGATGTGATGATCGATGTGGGCGGCCTTACGGAATTCGCTGACGGGAACGGTGCCACACTGGTGCGTTTCGAGGACGGCGAGCAGCGGGAATATGGGGTGAAGATCGACAGCCTGTTGCGGGACGGCAAGATAAACAAGAATGTGAAGATCATGCCAGGCGATGTTCTGATCATTCCCGAAAGCTTCCTGTAAGGGAACAAGGGTGCGCGTGGTGGCGTGTACCGAAAAGGCGACGGAGTAATGGCGAATACGCTGGGCTTACATGAACTTTATCAGCAGGTAATGTCCATTGCCTACGGGATCTGGCGCAAGCGCTGGTACCTGCTGACAACGGCCTGGTTCATCAGTCTGGTGGGGTGGGGTACCGTTTCCACCATGCCTTATCGATACGAGGCGGGGGCCCAGGTTTTTGTGGACACCCAGACGATCCTTCCGCGTATCGCGCAGAACATGGGCATCAATATCGATGTGATGCGCCAGGTGGATGTGGTGCGCCGAACGCTGGTCACGCGCCCCAATCTGGAAAAGATCATCCGAAGGTCCGATTATCTGGACCGCTTTGCCCAGACAGGCAAGGAAATGGATGAGATGGTTCGGATGCTTCAGCGCAATATTCAGGTGATCTCGCTGGAAGGCGGCATGTTCCGCATCAAGTTCGAGATTGCCGATGGCCGCCTGAGCGATCGCCAGCGCGCGGAAGTGGCCAAATCCGTGGTGAATAATCTGCTCAGTTTTTTCATGGAGCGCAATTCCCGTGGCGGGGAGAGCAAGTCCGCCGGTGCGGTGGATTTTCTGTCCAGCCAGATTCGTGAATATACTGAAAAGCTGGAGGAAAGCGAGCGCATCCACGCCGAATTCAAGCAGGAAAACATGCAATATCTGGGCGGTCAGGAAAGTTTTCTGTCCCGCCTCGAGACAGCGCGGCGCAACCTGTCGGAAACGCGCTCGGAACTGTCTGAGCTTCAGGTGACCGTGGACACGTTGAAAGAGCAGTTGAAGAATGTGCCGCCCACCGTGCGCCAGGCCAGATCGAGTCAATCGGGCGGTGCGGATGACCGCGATCCGCTGGAAGAACGCATCAGTGAACTGAAGAAGAAGTATGATACACTGAAAAGCCGGGGCATGAAGGAAAAGCACCCGGACGTGCAGAATGTGCAGCGCCAGATCGTTCAGTTGGAAGAGGAACTGGCCGCCAAGCGCGAGGAAGCCCGCGCACAACTGGAAGGCAGCGCCGATGCGGGGGCGGCATCCACGTCCGGCACGGAAAGCCCCAATCGCCTGTATGAGCAGCTCATGCTGGAACTGATCAACAACAGGACCCAGCTCGCCAAGCTTGAAAAACGGGAAGAAGAGCAGATCCTGGTGGTTCAGGAAATGGAGGCAAAGGCGAAGAAGGTGCCCGAAATCGAGGCCGAGGAAAAACGCCTGCGACGGGATTATGCCACCATTCGCCGCCAATATACGGAATTGTTGCAGGAACAGCAGGATCTGGAATTGAAGCAGAAAGTGGAAGGGGCGGATGAATCCGTGTCCATGCGCGTGGTGGAGCCGCCGGTAACCCCGCAGCTTCCCAGTGGTCCGCCGCGCTTGCTGTATCTGACCTTCGTTCTGGTCGGGGCGCTGGCCAGTGGTCTTGGGGTGGCGTTGATCGCCAGTCAGATCCGCCCGGTGGTGGTGACCGTCGATCAGTTGCGCGCCAGCTTCGACATGCCCGTGCTGGGCAATGTGACCCGTGTTCTGTCGGATGAGGAAAGTCGCCAGAAAAGTATGGAACTTCTGGTGTTCGGCTTGATCGCCGGAGGGCTTTTTCTGGCATATGTGGGGTTTGTCGCGCTGGATATCTTTGGCGCGCCCACCATAGGGGGGCGTTAAGTGACCCGGACTGGCGGTTGGAATTGTTGTGGTGTCTATGACCAATGATCCGAAAAAACGCCCTTCGCTTGTGGAGCGTGCGGTTGAACGCTCCACCAGTGCCGGGCAGGCGCAGACGCGCGGCATCGGTTCGCCCGGCAAGGGGCGCGGAAAAGGCCCGTCGGACAAGAGTGTGGACCGGCCCGAACAGAAATCCGGCGCCGCCACGGAGTCTGAGGCGGGCAAGCAGCCCCGATTCAATGACGATTCCCCGCGTGATCCCAGCGCCATGGGCGTTGCCGCCGATGCCACCAAACGGCGACGGGAGGGAGGCATTATCGGCTCCAGCGCGGATGCCTTCACCTTTCCTGGGCGTGGGGCCGCACGGTCCACGCCGCCGCGCGGATCGGGCAGAGAGATCGGTAAGGCGCGGACCACTGGCACCGTCCATGAAAGGCCGGGCCCGGCTTCCGCGGCCACCCGGCCTGACTCACCGGCCAAAACCACTGGCCGAGGCGGCGGGCCTGCGCCTTTGCACGAAGACGTGGACCTGAACGCTCTCAGGGAAGCGGGCTATATCACGCCGGATATGCCGCCGAGCCTGATGTCGGAGGAATTCCGCATCATCAAGCGAAGCCTGCTGCTGAATGCCTTTTCCAAAAGCGAAGGCCGTGTTGAGAAGGGCAATCTGGTGCTTGTCACCAGCGCCAATCCGGGTGAGGGAAAGTCTTTCTGCGCCATCAATCTGGCGCTGTCGATCGCATCCGAACAGGATGTGACCGTGCTGCTGGTGGACGCGGATTTTTCCAAGCCGGAAGTGCTCAACCGGCTGGGGGTCCGGGGTGGCAAGGGTTTGATGGATGTGGTGGCGGACAAGACTCTGGATGTGGGGGATTGCCTGGTGCGCACCAATATCAGCAATCTGGTGCTTCTGCCCGCCGGGCGGCAGCACAATCTGACCACCGAAATGCTGGCTTCCGAGCGGATGGAGCGCATCATGAAAGAGATCGCCGAGCGTTATCCCGACCGGATCATTATTTTCGACAGCCCGCCGGTGCTTGCCAGTTCCGCCGCCTCGGTCATGGCCCTTTACATGGGTCAGATCGTTTTTGTGGTCGAGGCGGAAAAAACCACCGAGCCGCAGATCAAGGAAAGCCTGTCCATGATCAGTGGGTGCGAGCATATCTCATTGCTGCTGAACAAGACCCGCCATAGCGGCAGCAACAAGAAGTTCGCCGCCTATTATGGCTATGGCAGGGGCTAGGCTGTGCCGGTGAGACCGGATGTCTCCACCTTGTGCATTGAAGCGGTGAGGCGTGGTGTGCCGGTGCTGCTGGGCTTGTTGGTGGTGCTGTCCGTGCTGTGGGTGCCAGCCGCCGAGGCGCGGGAAGAACTGGAGGTGCGGGTGTCCGCCGCCGGTGTCTGGACCGATAATGTATCCATCGAGCCCGATGGACAGGGCCTGCGGGAACGGGATTTCGTTTTGACCGTGGAACCGGGCCTGCGCTTCACCACCGATCGGCCCCGGCTCAGCGCTTCGGTGGATTACAGCGCGGAATATCTGCGTTTTCTGGATGCCGGGGTGGACGATGTGCGGCATCGTCTGTTCGGGGTCTTGAATGCCGAGCCCATCAAGCGGCGCCTGTTTTTGCGCGGGCGGGCCAGTGTGCAGCAGACCTTTCTGAACCAGCGGGACAGCCTGTCCGGCAATAGTGCCAATATTTCCGACAATCGGCGGCTGGTGCAGAACTATTCGGGCACGGCGCGGGTGCGGGGGCGGCTCACCAATCTGATGGACTGGACCGCGTCCTACCGGTTCGGCGCCACATTGAGCCCGGCGGACAATCTGGATGACGACACCATCACCCAGCGTTTTTCCGATACGTTTTCCAATCAGGCCAGCTTGCGCCTGGAGTCCGGGGAGCGCTTCGGGCATCTGGGATTTGCGCTGGACGGTCAGTTTGAGAAGGTTTATCGCTCGCTGGATGTAACCGATTTTCGCCGTTCCCGCGCGGTGGGGGAAGTGTCGCTGGAACTGTCCCGCATGGTGAAGCTGTTTGCCGTGGCGGGGGTGTCGGACAACAATCTGGATCGAACGACCCTGAGCGAAGACGGCTTTGCCTGGGAAGGCGGTGTGCGGCTGACACCGGGCCGCAAGCTGAGCCTGGAGCTGTTTCGCGGGGCCGAGGGGGACCGGACCACCTGGCGGGGCAATCTGCGCTATACGCTGTCTTCGCGGTTGACACTGAACGGGGAAGTCAGCGACGGCGTGGCCAGCAATACCGGCGTGATCCTGGACCGTCTGGATGGTCTGTCGAGCAATCTTTCGGATGGGGTTCTGGGGACGGACGGGGAGCCGGTGCGAAACTCCCAGCCCAACTTCACCCTGTCGGACGTGGACTTTCGCCGCCGCACCATCAATGGATCGCTCACCTGGCGGGATCGGCGGAATCGGGTAAGCCTTTCCGCGGATACCGAGCGCCGCACCTTTGACAATGAAACCGGCACGGCCAAAAGTTGGGGCGTGGGTGCGCGGTACAGCCGTGAGTTGGATAGGCAGACCCGGTTCAGTGCCTCCGGCAATTATCGGCGGAATGCCTTTGAAGGGTCCGACCGGGTGGATGAAACCCTTTTGGCCAGCCTCAGCCTGGAGAAACGGGTCTATGAAAATATACGAATGAGCCTGTCTTATGATTTCAGTCAGCGTTTTTCCAATACACCGGGTGGAGACTTGTTGGAAAACGCTGTAAGATTCCAGATGACAGCCCTTTTTTAGAGGTTTGAATGTTTGAAGAAGTCTACAACCTTTCCGGTCGTCCGTTTCAGTTGACGCCCGACCCGCGCTTTTTCTTTGGTTCCAAGACCCACAAGAAGGCGATGGCCTATCTGACTTATGGTCTCAGCCAGGGTGAAGGCTTCATCATCGTCACGGGCGGCATCGGTACCGGCAAGACGACGCTGGTACGCCATCTGTTCGAAACCCTGGACCGGCGGGAATTCGTGGCCGCCATGATCGTGTCCACGCAGTTGAATGCGGAAGACCTGTTGCGCAGCGTGGTGGCGGCGTTCGGGCTGGATTCCACCAAGGCGGCGGACAAGGGCGCGCTGCTGTCCATGCTGGAAAACTATCTCAGGGAACAGGCCCGCGCCGGGCGTCGCGCGCTTCTGGTGGTGGATGAGGCGCAGAACCTGTCCAATGCGGCGCTGGAAGAAATGCGCATGTTGTCCAACTATCAGGAAAACAACATGGCGCTGTTGCAAAGTTTCCTTGTGGGGCAGCCGGAATTTCGGGACCGGGTCTTTTCCGCGCCGGAGCTGGAACAATTCCGCCAGCGGGTGATCGCCACCCACCACCTTGAGGCGATGGACCCGGAAGAGGTGGCCGATTACATCGAGCACCGCCTGCGGCTGGTGGACTGGGACGATGACCCCACCTTCACGCCGGAAGCCGTTGAGGCCATTTATGACTTTTCGGGCGGCGTGCCGCGGCGGCTCAATGCGCTGTGTTCCCGTATCCTGCTTTTCGGGGCACTTGAGGACATTCACGAGATCGATCAGGGTGTTGTGGCCACGGTGATCGAGGACATGGCCGAAGAGGTGCGCCCCGTGGGGGAACAGGCGTCACCCTCCGCCCAGGCCAGCAAAAGCCGTGATGACGGGCCGGTAAATCCCTATAATGACGGCACGGTGCCACTGGAACGCGCACCACGGCGCGAAACGCTCGGTATCGGTCGCGGCGGCGGCAATCGGGACGATCAGGACGAAAAGCAGGGCCGCATTTCTGAGATGGAAGGGCGGATCGGTGATCTGGAATCCACATTGCGGAGACAGAGCGAAACCCTGGACAAACTCACCCAGTTGATGGGTCGTCTGGCGGATGAGAAGGATGATTCCTGAACCGGGCGCGGCTGTGGGGCAGAATGAGGGCTTTGACCGTCCACCCGGTGACCCGGCTGCCTTTTCCGGTCACGTCTTCACCATTGATCTGGAAGACTGGTTTCAGGTGGGTGCTTATGAAACCACGATTGATCGCGCCGATTGGCCGGGCCTTTCCAGTCGGTTGGATGAACAGGTCCCCTTTCTGCTGGATGCCCTGGCCGCCGCCCATGTGAAGGCCACCTTTTTCTGCCTGGGCTGGGTGGGGCGGACCCAGCCGCACCTGATCCGCCGTATCGCCGAGGCGGGGCACGAAATCGCCTGTCATGGCAATGATCATCGCCGACTGACCGCGCTGGACCCGGCTGGATTTGCCGCCGATCTGAAGACCGCGAAAGGCCGGCTTGAAGACGTGACGGGGGCGCGGGTGGCGGGCTACCGCGCGCCCAGCTTTTCGCTCGGTCGCGCCCAGTGGTGGGTGTATGAGGAACTGTCCCGTCAGGGCTTCAGCTATTCCAGCAGCCTGTACCCCGTGACCACCGACCATTATGGTATGGCGGAGGCGCCAACACGGCCCTTCAAGCCTATGGCCGGAACTGAGCTGCTGGAAATTCCCATGACCCGTCTGCACTGGTTGGGGCGCAATCTGCCCGTATCCGGCGGGGGGTATTTCCGGCTCATGCCGTATTGGCTGGGAAAGGCGCTGTTTCTGGCGGGGGCGCGCCAGAATGGCACGCCGGGCATTTTTTACATGCACCCCTGGGAAGTGGACCCCGACCAGCCAAGGGTTCCGGCGGCGCCGCTCAAGTCGCGGTTTCGCCATCGCATCGGACTCAGGCGAATGCGCGCCAAGGTGCCGCGCCTGATGCGGGCGCTGGTCTGGTCGCCCATGGGCGCCTATGTGGCTCACCTGAATGGGCCGGGCGAGGGTGCATCGTGAGCATTCGCGTGCGCCCCATGGTATCGGCGGATCGCGTGGCCTGGGATGCCTATGTGGCGGCCAGTGACCAGGCGGGTTTTCTGCACAGGGCCGGCTGGCAGGATGTGGTGAGCCGCACCACCGGCTATGATACGCCTTTCCTGCTGGCGGAGCGAAACGGCTCCCTTAGCGGTATCCTGCCGCTTGCGCTCAGGCGCAGCGTGCTTTTCGGGCGCAGCGGGGTGTCCTTGCCCTTCTGCGTCGCCGCCGGGCCGGTGGCGGACGACGGGGAAAGCCTGCGCGCGCTGGACGAGGAGGCGTGGCGCCGCACCCGCGCCATTGGCGGGCGGGCACTGGAATATCGCGGGGTGGCGGCGGATCAGGCCCGGCGGGCGGGCTGGCATGTGGATGACGGGACCAGCGCCAGTTTTGTGGGCCCCCTGGCCGGAAGCGAAGACGCCCGCCTTGCCGCCATTCCCCGCAAGCAGCGCGCCGTGGTGCGCAAGGCGCTGAAGGCCGGGCTCAGGGTTACGCTGGGGCCCGATCAGTTGGACAGCTTCTACGCCCTCTATGCCGATAGTGTGCACCGGCTGGGCACCCCGGTTTTTCCGGCAACATTGTTTCGGATGCTGCTCCGCACCTTTCCCGACAATGTGGAAATCGCCCTGGTGCGCGATCGGCATGATCGCCCCGTCGCCAGCCTGATGAGCTTTTATCACGGGCATACGGTGATGCCCTATTATGCGGGCAGCGTGGCGGAGGCACGGCGCCTCGGCGCCCATGATTTCATGTATTTCGACCTGATGAACCGGGCCGCCGAAAGGGGCTTCACGCGCTTTGATTTTGGCCGCAGCCGGGTGGGCAGCGGCCCCTATCACTTCAAGAAACACTGGGGCTTCACGCCGCAACCACTGGCCACAGCCTGGCATTTGGCGCCCGGCGCCACGCCACTGGCTCCGGATCGGGAACACGGCCTGATGGCGCTCGCCAGCCGGATATGGCGCCATCTGCCCCTGACGGTGGCGAACCGGCTCGGCCCCCCTTTGGCGCGGCATTTGGGGTAGGGTGATGGCGCATATTCTGGTTCTGGTGCATCGCTTGCCGTACCCCCCG
This sequence comes from Yunchengibacter salinarum, assembly GCF_037658235.1. Taxonomy (NCBI): domain Bacteria; kingdom Pseudomonadati; phylum Pseudomonadota; class Alphaproteobacteria; order Kordiimonadales; family Kordiimonadaceae; genus Yunchengibacter; species Yunchengibacter salinarum. The sequence continues at coordinate 23,262 of NZ_JBBJLN010000004.1, forward strand.
AACAAGGGGGACAAGATTCGCGCCTTCCATCTGCTGGACCACCTGGCCCGAAGTCACAGTCTGGACCTTGGCTGTTATATGGACGACCCGGCGGACGCGGTACAGATAGCGCCATTGAAGGCCCGGCTCCGCCCGGCGCTGGCCGCGCTCAAGGTGGTGAAGGTGTCGAAGTCCACCCGGTGGTTGGGCGCCCTGATGGCCCTGTTTACCGGGCGGCCGCTCAGTTTCGGGGCCTATCCGGCACGCGCGATGCGCCGCTGGGTGCGTCGGCGATTAAGCAGCCGGCCACCTGATCTGGTGCTCTGCATTTCGGGCGTGAGCGCCCATCTGGCCATGCCGCTTGTGCCGAATGGATGCCCCGTCTGGTTCGACATGGTGGATGTGGATTCCGCCAAATGGGCCGCTTATGGCGCCGGGGGCGGGCTCATGGCGGCCCTGTACCGGCTTGAAGCCCGACGGGTGGCGCGGGCGGAAGCCTGCCTGAGCGCGGCGGCGCGGCGGGTCAGCCTGGTATCCGAACCCGAAGCGGAACTCGCCCGGCAGCGCTTGCCCGATGTGCCGGTGGATCGGGTGGTGGCCATCGGCAACGGCGTGGATCTGTCGGCCTTTGACCCGGATCGGTACGCCGCCCCCGACGCGCCTGATCATCTGGTCTTTACCGGCGATATGGATTATGCCCCCAATCAGGAAGCCATGCGCTGGTTTCTGGCCCATGTGTGGCCCACCGTGGTGGCGGCCCGGCCACACGCCCGGCTGGTGATCGCGGGGCGGGGCGGCGCGGCGCTTGGGCCGGTTGTGGCCCGTGCACCCGGCGATGTGCGCCAGACCGGTGCGGTGGAAGATATGGCCGCGCATATCGCCGCCGCGGCCATTGTGATCGCCCCGCTTCAGACGGCGCGGGGCTTGCAGAACAAGGTACTGGAGGGCATGGCGATGGCCCGGCCCGTGGTGGCCACATCCGCCGCCCATGAAGGCATTCTGGCCGTGGCGGGAAAGGATCTGATGGTGGTGGATGCACCTGCTGACATGGCGGACAGCCTGCTTGGCCTGATGGCGGAGCCCGGCAGGGCGCGGGCCCTCGGTGAACGCGCGCGGGCGGCTGTGCACCACCATCATGCCTGGCCCGCCATTTTGAAAAATGTGGACCGCCTCGTGGCGGAATTGACAGGGGATCAACCCGCATGACCGACGGCATGACCATGCGCTATGACTGGGCGCGCGGGCTCTGGTTTCTGGGCCTGCTGGTGCTGCTGGTGCTTATTGTCTGGCGGGATACGCTGGTGCACATGGTCGGCCTGTGGCTGACACGGGACCTGCATTCCTATGGTCTGGCGGTGCCGTTCATGGCGGGCTGGATGGCGTGGTTGCGGCGGCCCTGGCTGATCCGGGTCAAACCGGCGCCGGGCGGTGGCGGGCTGGCATTGCTCGCCCTGGCCCTGGTGTTGCTGGCCACGGCGCGCGGCATGGATGCGCGGTTGCCCGCCCATATCAGCCTGGTGCTGGCCTGTCAGGGCGTGGTATGGGCAGCGCTGGGGCCACGGGCGGCGCGTATCCTGCTGGTGCCGTTGCTGTTCCTGTTCCTGATGGTACCGGTGCGAACCGGTATCGTGACTCCCCTTCAGCATCTGACGGCGGAATGGGTTATTGGCGCGCTCCGTTTCAGCGGGTTCAACCCTATTGTGGATGCCATGCTGATCCGGCTTCCCGGCGGGCTTTACGAAGTGGCCGAAGCCTGTGCGGGGGTTCGGTTTCTCTATACCAGCGTGGTGATCGGACTGTTTCTGGCGGACCTGGCCGTAACGCGGCCGATGAAGCGGGTGGCGCTTGTGCTGGCGGGCCTCGGCGTGCCGATACTGGCCAATGGTGTCAGGGTTTACGGCCTGATCCTGTTGGGTGAAGCGGCAGGGCAGGACGCCATGAAGGGGGTGGATCACCTGATCTATGGCTGGGCCTTTCTGTCGCTTGTACTGCTGGCCATGGTGGCCGTGGCCTTGTGGATGCGGGATCGGGACGCGCTGCTTTTCCGGCCCCCGTGCGATCTGGCGCTGCCGCCGTCGCGCCGGGTGTCTCCCTGGCCATTGATCGGCCTTGTTACGCTGCTCGCCCTTGGTGCCTTGACGCTGCCGGACTGGCCGGTGCCCATGCTCGGCCCGCCGGGTTTTGACTGGTCGTTCCTGGGGGGCGGGTAGCCATGTGTGGAATTGCCGGATATCTGGCCCTTGGCGATGCATCCCCGCCGGAGTCCGCCGTGCTGGACCGTATGGCGGACAAGCTGGCCCATCGCGGGCCGGACGGTGAAGGCCGCTATCTGAGGGGGGCGGTGGGGCTGGCCCATCGGCGGCTCGCCATTCTGGATGTGGCAGCCGGTGCTCAGCCCATGGTGGATGACAGCGACCGGGTGGCCATCAGTTATAATGGCGAAATCTATAATTTCCGCCAGTTGCGGCGGGAACTGGAAGGGGACGGCTGGACCTTCCGCACCCATTGCGATACGGAAGTGATTCTGGTGGGCTATCTGGCCTGGGGGCTGTCGGTGGTGGACCGCCTGCGGGGCATGTTCGCCTTTGCCCTGTGGGATGGCCGCAGCGAGACCTGCCATCTGGCGCGCGATCCGCTGGGCATCAAGCCGCTTTATTTCAGCCTGGATGAGGGTAGGCTATTGTTTGCCAGCGAACTGCCCGCCCTGCTGGAAGCGTGGAATGGCCCGCGCGTGCTGTCCATGACCGCGCTGGAAGACTATCTGGCGCTTGGTTATGTGCCGGACCCGGACTGTCTGGTGGCAGGCGTGGAAAAGCTGCCGCCGGGGTCCATGATATCCGTACCGGTGCGCGGTGCGGCCCGGCGTCAGCAGCATTGGGCGCCCGCTGTGGCACCGCCAGACCCGAATGCCCGGCCCGATGATGCCCGGCCTGATGCTGGCACGCTGCTGGACCGGCTGAGCGCCAGTGTGAAACGCCGCCTGATTGCGGATGTGCCGCTGGGGGCCTTTCTGTCCGGCGGCCTTGATTCCAGCACCATTGTGGGCCTGATGACGCGACTGAACGGGCCGGGCGTGAAAACCTGCGTGATCGCCAGTGATGATCCCGCCCATGACGAGGCCGCCGCCGCGCAGGAGGTAGCCACCCATTTCGCCGCTGACCATCAGGCGCGCACCGCCACCGCCACGGACGGCGCCTTGCTCGATCTGATCCCCGCGCTTTACGGGGAGCCGCTGGCCGATATTTCCGCGCTGCCCACCTTCCGGGTGTCGCAGCTCGCGCGCGAAAGGGTGACCGTGGCCCTTTCCGGGGACGGCGCCGATGAACTGTTCCTCGGTTATCGCCGTTATCGGATGCATGGGATGGAAGAGCGGCTGCGCCGCTGGCTGCCCCGCTGGCTGCAAAAAGGCGTGATCGCGCCGCTGGCTCGCCTGATGCCGAAGCTGGATCGGGCGCCGCGTTGGCTGCGGCCCAAGGCCACATTGGAAGGGCTGGCCCGAACCAGCGCCCAGGCGTATTTCAACAGTGTTGCCCGTGGGCCGGATCGGGATCGCCTGCCGCTTTACAGCCGGGATGCGCGCGACCGGCTGGGGGATTACCGGGCCGTTCACCGGTTCGAGCGGCTGGATCGGGAAGCGGCCTCTCTGCCGCCATTGGCCCGCGCCCGTCACATCGATCTGAAGACCTGGCTGCCGGGGGATATCCTGACCAAGGTGGACCGGGCCAGCATGGCGTGTGGGCTGGAAGTGCGGGTGCCGTTTCTGGACCGGGACTTTGTGGACTGGGCCCTGACCCTGCCCACTGACGGCATGATCGCAAAAGGGCAGGGCAAATGGCCGCTGCGCCGTGCCATTCGCGGCTTTGTGCCGCACAGTGTGCTGGACCGCCCGAAAAAGGGCTTTGATGTGCCGCTGGGCCAGTGGCTGCGCGGTGCCATGGCCCCGGCGCTGGACAGCCTGTTGTCGGAAGAAGGCTGGCTGGCATCCAGCGGTCTGTTCGATCCGGGGCGGGTCGCCGATCTGGTGCGCGCCCACAAGGCGGGCCACGGGGATCACGGCCAGATATTGTGGTCCCTGCTGGTGCTGGATCGCTGCGCCAAAGCGCTGGATATCAGGGTTGACCCCGGCGTGACCGACCAGACGGGGCCTTGATCCGGCGATCGCGGGCGGCTTTGCGGAACTGTGCGCTTCAGACCATCGCTTCAGGCCATCGCTTCAGGGGTTATCCAGCGCATAGCCCGCCGAGCGCACGGTGCGGATATAATCCGGTTCACCCTTTTCATTGATGGCTTTGCGCAAGCGGCGGATGTGAACATCCACTGTGCGGGGTTCCACATAAACATCATGGCCCCAGACGGCATCCAGCAATTGTTCCCGGCTGAAGACCCGGCCCGGATTTTCCATGAAATGCCGCAGCAGCCGGTATTCCGTGGGGCCAAGATGAACGGCACGCCCGCCCCGGTCCACCCGATGGGAAACATTGTCCAGGGTGATTTCATTGAAGGTCAGTTGCTGCCCGGTCAGCACCGGGCGCATCCGCCGTAGAACCGCCTGTATCCGGGCGATCAGTTCCTTGGGCGAGAAGGGCTTGGTGACATAATCATCGGCGCCGGTATCCAGGCCGCGTACGCGGTCTGATTCCTCGGTGCGGGCCGTCAGCATGATGATGGGCACATTGCCGGTTTCCGGTGTGCGGCGCAGACGGCGGCAGATTTCTAGCCCCGACAGGTTTGGCAGCATCCAGTCCAGCAGAACCAGGTCGGGCACTTCCTCGGTGGCGCGCATCAGGCCTTCTTCACCGTCGAGCGCGGTCTCTATTTCGAAATCAGCACGCTCCAGATTGTAGCGCACCATTTCGGTGATGTTTTCGTCATCCTCAATCAGCAGAATGCGCGTTTTCACGTGCCGATCTCCGTAGCAGGGCCTGATCCCATAAGGGTCGGGGCCTATAAGGAATCCAACGGGTCTTCCGAGGTGATGTCGTTCTTCGGTCTGCGATCCAGCTTGTCGCCTTCGATGATGTAGAAGATCAGTTCGGCCAGGTTGGTGGCCTGATCCCCGATACGCTCGATATTCTTGGCGATCATCAGATAATGGGTCAGGGCGCCGATCTGGTCCGGCATTTCGCTCATGTGCGCCACAAGCTGCCGGTAAGCCTCGTTGTGCAGGGTATCCAGCGTTTCGTCATGTTCCCACACATCCACGGCCAGATCGCTGTCCCGGTGCACGAAGGCGTCCATCACCCGGTTGATCATGAAGCGCGCCTCCCCGGACATGCGCGCCAATACGGCTGGCATGGGGTCTTGTGACACCGCGCTCAGGGCGGTGATGCGCTTGGCGATGTTCTTGGCATAATCGCCCGTGCGCTCCAGCATCGCCGTCATTTTCAGAATGGAAACCACCTCGCGCAGGTCGTCGGCCACGGGCGCGCGACGGGCGAACATGGAAATGGCGGCCTTTTCCGCTTCCATTTCCAGCTTGTCCAGATCCTTGTCCGTGGCGCGCACCGTGTTGGCCGCGCTCACATCCAGGGTCTCCAGCGCTTCCATGGCGCCGGCAAGCTGGCTTTCAGCGATGCCGCCCATGCGACTGACGATGCTGCGCAATTGCTGCAACTCGTCATCATAGGACCGCACAATATGCTCGTTCATGTCTGCTCCTCAAAGGTTCAAATCCGAACCATCAGATTCTAGCCGAATCGACCTGTTATGTAATCTCGCGTCTTTTCCTCGGTGGGAGACGTGAAAATTTCCGTGGTATCCCCCACTTCGATCAGGTGGCCCATGTGGAAAAAGGCCGTCTTCTGCGAAATTCGGGCGGCCTGTTGCATGGAGTGGGTGACGATGGCGATGGCGTACCGGCCTTTCAGTTCCTCGATCAGGCTTTCCACCTTGGCAGTGGCGATCGGGTCCAGCGCCGAACAGGGCTCGTCCATCAGGATCACTTCCGGGCTGACCGCGATGGCGCGGGCGATACACAGCCGCTGCTGCTGCCCGCCGGACAGGGCCGTTCCGGGCGCATCCAGGCGGTCTTTTACTTCATCCCACAGACCCGCCTTTTCCAGCGAGGTGGAGACCACCTCATCCAGTTCCGCGCGATTGGCCACCAGGCCGTGAATACGCGGGCCGTAAGCCACATTATCATAGATCGACTTGGGAAACGGGTTGGGCTTTTGAAACACCATGCCCACCTGGGCACGCAACTGGACCACATCGATCTTGGGATCGTAAATGTCCTGACCATCCAGCGTGATGGTGCCGGTGACGCGGCAGTTTTCCACCACGTCGTTCATCCGGTTGAAGCAGCGCAGAAAGGTGGATTTGCCGCAACCGGACGGGCCGATCAGGGCGGTCACCTCATCCATGTGAAGGTCCAGGTCCACACCCTTGATGGCATGGGTGTCGCCATAGTGCACATGAACGTTGCGCGCGGATACCTTGGTGTTGCCTCTCTGGGTCATGACGGTCTCATACTTGTCGGCCCTGTGTCAGCCGAACCGGTTATCACTTGGTCTCGAACTTGTTGCGCAGCCAGATGGCGATGGCATTCATGAAGATCAGGAATGCCAGAAGCACCATGATGGCGGCGGATGTCTTTTCCACAAAGGCCCGTTCCGGGCTGTCCGCCCATAGATATATCTGAACGGGCAGGGCGGTGGCCGCATCCGTAATGCCCGTGGGCACATCCACGATGAAGGCGACCATGCCGATCATCAACAGCGGCGCCGTTTCACCCAGCGCCTGTGCCATGCCAATGATGGAGCCGGTGAGCATACCGGGCATGGCGCTGGGCACCACCTGATGGAAAACCACCTGCATGGGCGAGGCGCCGAGCCCGCGGGCCGCATCCCGAAGCGAGGAGGGCACCGCCTTGATTGCCGCCCGGCTGGAAATGATGATGGTGGGCAGCGTCATCAGCGACAGGGTCAGCCCCCCTACCAGCGGCGCGGAACGCGGCAGGTCGAACGTCCCCAGAAAGACCGCGAGCCCCAGCAGGCCGAAAACGATGCTGGGCACGGCGGCCAGATTGTTGATGTTGATTTCGATAAAGTCGGTGATGCGATTGCTTGGGGCGAATTCTTCCAGATAGATGGCGGACAGCACCCCCAGCGGAAACGCCACAAGAAAAGTGACCAACAGGGTCAGGAACGAGCCCACAGCCGCCCCCCAGATGCCGGCCAGTTCCGGGTCCCGCGAGGCGCCGGTGGACAGGAAAAGGGTATGGAAGCGCGTGTCCACCTGCCCCGCACTTTCCAGGTCGTTGAACCAGCCCAGCTCCAGATCCTTGATGGGGCGGTCGCTTTCGGGCAGGGAGATATCCACATTGCCCTTGTTCACCTGGTCCAGGTCGTCCGACGCCAGCAGCCACAGGCGGCGGGTTTCGCCAACGCTCTTCGGGTTGGACAGGATGAAATCACGCACTTCCATCCGCGCACCCCGGCTCAGGATCTTGCGCAGGCGGCGCTGCATGGCGGGCGTTTCCACTTCGGGAAACTGGTTCAGCAGGGCCGGCATGATCAGGTCCAGCATATTGGCCTTTTTCACCCGATCCGCGAAAGCGCTTGGGGTCATGCTTTCGGGATCGCCCACCACATCTTCCTGTATCGGAACATCGAGCGCGATCTCGGTCTGGAAAAAGCCGCCCGCGCCATCCCGCACAATGGTGAACAACAGGGTGGCCAGAAACAGCCCGGCCACCAGCAGCGCGCCCAGCCCGATTCCGCGGAACAGCCTTTCACGGCGATAGCGCCGCCTGAGCTGTGCCTGCATGGCCGGACCCATCCAGTCGGTTGGGTGACGGGCGTCGCGCCCGGTTTCCCTTGATGGCATGTCATGGTCTTCCATGGGCGGCCTCACTCGTAGATTTCACGGTGCTTGCGCACGATGCGAAGCGCCAGCATGTTCAGGCCAAGGGTGATGACGAACAGGGCCAGCCCCAGCGCGAAGGCGCTCAGTGTCTTGGCGCTGTCAAATTCCTGATCCCCGGTGAGCAGGGCAACGATCTGTACCGTTACGGTGGTCACGGCCTCGAACGGGTTGGCGGTCAGGTTCGGACGCATACCGGCAGCCATGACCACGATCATGGTTTCCCCGACGGCGCGGCTGATGGCCAGCAGGAAGGCGCCCACAATACCGGGCAGGGCGGCGGGAAGCAGCACCTTGATGATGGTTTCCGATTTGGTGGCGCCCAGGGCATAGGACCCGTCCCGCAGGGGGCGTGGCACCGCTGTCAGGGCATCGTCGGACAGCGAGGAAACGAAGGGTATGATCATGATACCCATGACGACCCCGGCGGCCAGCGCGCTTTCACTGGCGATGGGCAGGCCAAAAAAATCGCCGCTTTCACGGAAGAAAGGCGCCACGGTGATGGCGGCGAAAAAGCCGTAAACCACCGTTGGCACACCGGCGAGGATTTCCAGTAGCGGTTTGGCGATATTGCGCATCCGCGCCGAGGCGTATTGGGTTAGATAGATTGCCCCCATCAGGCCGATCGGCCCGGCGATCAGCATGGCGATCAGGCTGATCAGGAAGGTTCCGGCAAACAGTGGCACCGCGCCGAACGCCCCGCTCGACCCCACCTGATCCGCACGCAGGGCCGTTTGCGGGCTCCATTTCAGGCCGAACAGGAAGTCGTGGATCGGCACATCCTGGAAAAAGCGCACGCTTTCATAAAGCAGGGATGCCACGATGCCCACAGTGGTCAGGATGGCGATACCGGAAGACAGGATCAGCACCCACATCAGCACGCTTTCAAAGCGGTTGCGGGCCCGGAAATCCGGGTTGATCCGCCTCAGGGTCAACAGCGTTCCAGCAATGCCGCTGCCCACGGCCAGCAGGAAGGTGCCCCAGATGCCCTGGGTATAAAGGGCGCGGTACCGCTCTGCCGCGTTCAGGATCACGGGATCGGATTCCAGCTTTTCACCATACCGAACGGCCACCTGAAGCCGGTTGATCAGCAGGTCGCGGGTTTCCGCCAACTCGCCCCGGGTGGCGGCATTCAGGGATTGGATCACCAGCTTTTCAATCACGCCTTCGCCGAAAAGCAGCCACGCGACCAGAACCATCAGGCCCGGCAGAAAGCCCGCCGTGGCGGTGAGATAGCCATAATGCCGGGGCAGGGAATGCAGTGCCCGGCCCGCCGCAGTTGCCGAACGGATGGCACGCTCCCGCGCGACGGTGAAGCCCGCCAGTGCCAGAATGATGATCAGGATGAAGATTGCCGCATTGGTCATCCGGTCGGCTCCTCGTCCTGGGCCATATCCGACTTGCGCCTCTGTTCAAGCAGGCGCCGCGCTTCGGGCGCCGGCCCGTTGACAGACAGATCCAGTGGAATCAACTCCCGTGCCGTCAGCCGGTACAGTTTCCGATCCTTTTCAGACAGCGGAATCAGACCCCGATCCACCAGATAACCGAACGGACCCCAGGTGCGTTCGCGCGTAAATTCCAGCAGGAAGGGCTTCACGCCGGGGATCACCTGCGCATGGGCCGCTTTCACATAAAAGAACAGGGAGCGGAAAATCGGATAACGCCCCTCGCCGATATTGGCGAATGTGGGATAGATCGGTTCACCCGCCTTGTTGCGCACGCCTATGGGCTGAAGAATGTCGCTGTTCTGGTCCAGAAAGCTGAAGGCGAAAATGCCGATCGCATCCGGGTCCGCCTGGATTTTCTGCACGATCAGATTGTCGTTTTCGCCGCTTTCCACATAGCGGCCATCTTCCCGGTAAGCCCGGCAGAGCTGTTTGTGACGGCCTGGCTGATCATGCTCCAGCGCGCGGATTTCCGGGATCATGTTGCAGCCGGCTTCCATGGCGCGTTCATTGAAGGCATCCCGCGTGCCGCTTGTGGGCGGCGGGCCGAGTATGATGATTTCCTGATCGGGCAGGTCCGGGTTGATGTCCGTCCAGTTGTCGAACGGATTTTCCATGAATGCGGCGTCACCCGTCGGGGTGGATTTCGTGCCCGCAAGCCGGGCGGGCACGGACTTGGCCAGGGCCAGATAGATTTCCCGCAGGCTGAGTCGGAACGCATCGCCCGCCTTGGTATTGGCAAGGACGATTCCGTCATAGCCGAACCGGATTTCCACAATGTCCCGTACGCCGTTGCTGGCGCACAGATCCACTTCCGACTGCTTGATCCGCCGGGATGCGTTCGCAATATCCGGTGTGTTGGCTCCAAGCCCCTGACAGAATTGTTGCAAGCCGCCGCCAGAGCCGATGCTTTCCACAATGGGCGCGCGGAATCGGGTGGAGCGACCAAATTCCTCGGCCACCAGCGTGGAGAAGGGAAAGACCGAGGACGACCCGGTAATCCGCATCTGATTGCGACTCTGGGCCTCGCTTTCGGCGCCAAAAACGAGGCCGGTCAGCATGGCGGCCATCAATGCCCCCAGACGGCAGGACAGGCGGACAATACCGGGGGCGGAGCGATATGCCGGGGCGCTTGCCCGCGAACCGGTCAGGCTGGCGTTTCGGGCGGGATGTGGGGAGCCTGTCTGGCGCTTGCGCATTATGACACTCCAACAGGGATGAAGGGTGCGTCGCCCTGCGGCGGCGCCCGGACACTGCCTATCGATCCTTTATGACAGACTCATGACAGGCCGCATTTTTATAGGGATGCTCGCCTGAAAGGGCCGCGCTTCAGCCCTCTCGCTCGTCAATGGACATGTTACAACGGCGCGGAGTCGCCCCGTCATTCCGCTTTCGGCTCATGCTGGCCGGTCCCGCCATGCCATCATTGAGGCGGCTTTGTTTCAGTGGCCGCGCGGTTTGCGTCCGCACCGCTTTTCTGCTCCGCCTTTGCGCCCGCTCGTTCGCTCCGTTCGCCCCGTGCGTTCGGCGCCACTTTCAGCTTGAAGGAAAAGACCGACCCCTTGCCCGGCTCGGAGCGCATGTCCAACTGGCTGTCATGACGCAGCAGAATGTGCTTGACGATGGCAAGGCCAAGCCCGGTGCCACCCATCTTGCGGGATCGGGCCGCATCGACCCTGTAGAACCGCTCCGTCAGCCGGGCCAGGTGTTCGGGCGCGATACCGGGGCCTTCGTCCCGCACGCTCAGATGAATCTGCCGGCCACTTTCCCCAAGGCGTGCGCGCAGCGTGACACGGGTGTTTTCCGTGGCATATTTGGCGGCGTTCATGGCCAGATTGGTCATTACCTGGGCGATCTGGTCCGCGTCGCCCACGGCGGGGGGCAGATCGGGTGCCACATCCGCCGTCATAGTGATACCCCGTTCGGAACGGATGGCTTCCACGGCGCGGATGGTATGCTGGATCAGTTGTGCCACATCCACGCGGGACTGCGGGTCCACATGGCGCGCGGCCTCGATCCGCGACAGGGAAAGAAGGTCATCGATCAGCCGTGTCATTCGGGTGGATTCCCGCCCCATGATATCGAGAAACCGTGCCTGCGCTTCGGTATCGTCGGCGGCGGGCCCCTGAAGCGTTTCGATGCACCCCATGATGGACGCCAGCGGCGTGCGCAGTTCGTGGCTGGCATTAGCGATAAAGTCCACCCGCATCTGCTCGGTGCGCAAAAGGCTGGTTACTTCATAGAAAAACACCATTACCTGCGGGGCATCGCCCTTGTTCGCGCCGGGCACACGGGCGATGGTCACATCAAAGGCGCGGCCCGATGTGGTATGATACTGTACGCCGTCCAGCCGGTCGGCCTCCCCCTCAAGGGCGGATTCAAGGCTGGCTACAAGGTTCGGCTGGCGCAGGTGCAGAAAGGCATCGCTGCCCACCACGTCCGCGCCGAGCAATGCCTTCGCCGCGCTGTTGGCAAAGGCGATGCGATGATCCTGCGCCACCACCAGAATCGGCGAGGGCAGCGCGTTCAGGGCCTTTGCGCGAACCGCTTTCACGGCCCGGTTCTGGCCGGGCCGGCCAGCGCGCATTTGTTCCCGATGCCCTTGGAGGGTCTCAAATCGCCGCCGAATCACGAGTCGCGCGGCGATATAGAAAGCCAGGACGGCAACCGTGATGGGCAGCCACACCGCCGCATCCCCCAGGGCATAGGCCAGTGCGGCCAGCAATGTGACCGCCGCCGCAAGGGCATATTCATTGAACAGGGATGATTCCAGGCGCTTGTTTGACGGTGTTTTCATGAAAGGCTCATTTCGGATTGTTCCCTTGAAACACGCCTTTGCAGGACCGCGACAAGGCCGGACCAGTGTGGGCAAAGCCCCGGCGCGATGCAATGATAAAGGGTGGCGTCTGTTCTCTCTTTCCTCTAGATTGAAAGCATGGCAGCGCAAGGCTGATCCGGGAGATGAACCAGCATGGACGACCAGCACAGCAACGCACCCCGATCCGGCGAACCCCCTGTGGTCGCCCCCGATGAGGCGGGCGGTCAACTGGGCGCCGGGCGGCGCCAGCTTTTGAAACTGGGCCTGGCCGGGGCGCCCATGGTGTTTTCCGTGCGGGCGTCCGCCGCCAATGCGCTGGCTTCCGCGGTGGATTGCGCGATCAATGTGCCCAACAGCTTCTATGCCCTTGTGGCCTCTGACGGTCAGGCATGGGTTGCCACAATCAATGTTGGCAGCGGCAAGATCACGCCGGGGCTGGTCAACCGGTTCAAGCGTTTCGGCATTCATTTGCCGGAGGGCAGCGTGGACGAGGAATTTCGCCCCGGCGGGTGCGATGCCGAAGACCGTCTGGACGCGGAAGCCTTCTGGAACGACCCGCTGGATGAGGACGGGGACGAGGACGAACGGCAGGGAATCCCGCATCCCGGCGGCGGAGACGACCGGGATGATGATGACGATGATGATGACGAGTTCGAGTCCAATGGCGGCATACCCCGCAATCTGGAATGTCGTTATGCGCTGACCGACCTGTCAAGCCTGGACGGCACGGTGATCGGCGATCTGTTCAGCGAAGACGGCGCCATCGCCCCCGGCAGCCGCAACGAAAGACTGTTCGCCCTGATCCTGAGCCGCTATGTGTATCATTATGGCCAGAGCGGCAGCCTGCCGGGCCTGTCCTGTTATGTGTCCATCCTGAATTATGTTCGCGGCGGTTGATTGCCGGTGACTGAAGCCGTGCGCTGGTCGGCCCGCGATGTGCCCGTGCGGCATGTTGCCATGGGGGAGGTTTCCTTCGCCTGTCATCGGGTTTCAGGGGATGTGCACGCCCTGAACTTTCTGGCGCTTGCCATTGTGGATGCGGCGCGGGAACAGCCGGACACGGTACCCGCACTGGCCGCGCGCGTGCGGGCCGCTGTGGGCGCGGACGATGGCCTGTGCCCCGACAGCCTGGTCGAGCGTACCGTGCGGGATCTGGCCCGCTTCGGGCTGCTGGCACCAGAGCACATCCCGCCGCCCGCCATGCCCCTTTGGCCAGGCCCGCCGCCGTCTTTAACGGCCCCGCCGCAACCGGGTGGGCAAAGGCTGGACAGCCTCAGCCGTGACGATCTGGCGGCCCGTCTGGCCAGTGGCCGCCTGGTGCTGACCCTCGGCCCGTTTCGCCAGCGCCTGACCATGCCTTTCCGGGAGGGGATTGCCCATATGCAGGATGCCTATGGCGCCGTTTCGATCCACACCCTGCCACATGGCGAGACAGGCTTCTGCGATCATCATGTGCGGCTGGGCTCTGGCGGTGGCCGATTGGCGCGGGTACTGCGCGGCCTTCCGGGCGTGCCCGCCGGGCCGCAGATTACGCCGCTGGATGGCGGCGGGCTGGATATCGTGCCTTTGCCCCGCACACAGGCGCCGCTGGCGATCGAAATGGCGTTCAATCTTCAGGTGGCGTTGCGTACCGCCCGGTTCGCGCTGTTCCATGCGGGGGTGGTGGCAAGGGGCGAGTCCGGCCTGCTTCTGGCGGCCACGTCCGGGGGCGGGAAATCCACCTTGACGGCACTTTTGATGGAAAAGGGTTATCGGCTGCTGTCCGACGAATTCGCGCTGATGGCGCTGGGCGCCGCAGCGGGCCGGGTTTACCCGTATCCGCGCCCGGTATCGTTGAAGAACGAGTCCATCCCGGTGGTGCGCGCCGTGGTCGGGGCCGGGGCCTTGTCCGCGGTTCTACACGATACACCCAAGGGCCGCATTGCCTATCGCCGCCCCCGCGCCAGTGACATTGCCGACGCCGGGCGCCCGGTGCGGATCAGCCGGGTGCTGTTCCCGGTCTTTGAGCAGGGCCGCGACGAGGGGAGCCTGACCCCCGTGCCGAAGGCCGATGCCATGATGCGGCTGATGACCGGCTCCCCCAATCTGGACCGGCTAGGGGAGGAAGGCTTCACCGCCCTGACAGCGCTGCTGGACGGCGCCCCGGCCTTTGAACTGCGCTATGGCACGGCGGATCAGTCATTGGCGCTGGTGGCGCGCGCTGAAAGTGAAACCGGGGAAGGTTTGTCATGAAGCCGGTTACGCCGCCGTTAGCACTGGCCTTTCTGATGGGGGAGGCGCCGGAAGACGGCCAGGGCCAATGGTCCGGTTCACGGGCGGCGGCGCTTTGGAACTGGGCGGGGCAGCAGTTTGCACAGGGAGAGGCGGCCCATGCCTGGCACGCTCGTGGCCATGGGCCGGTACCACCGGATCAATTGGCGGAGACCATGCGCGCCGTGGCGCCGGATCAGCGCATGGTGCTGTTTGAACTGGACCGGGTGGCGCAGATACTCGTGCCGGAGGATGTTTCCTTTGTGGTGCTGAAAGGCGGCGCCCATGCGGCCCTTGGCGCTGCTGCGGGCTTCGGGCGGCGTGTGTCCGATCTGGATATACTGGTCGATCCGGCGGACCTGCGACGGGCGGAAGCGGCCCTTCATGCGGCGGGCTGGATGATCGACAGCCATGCCGCCGGGGCCTATGACCAACATTATTACCGCCAGCACATGCATGAATTGCCGCCCCTGCGCCACGAGGCAAGGGGAACCCTGCTGGATGTGCACTTCCGGCTGACGCCGCGCCGGGGGCGCATCCGCGTGGACCACGAAGCCATGATGGCGGCGGCGATTCCGTTGCCCGGCTGGGGCGGGGCGCATGTGCGCGTTTTCACGCCGGTGGACCGGTTTCTTCATGCGGCACTTCATCATCTGGGCGATGGTCAGATGGACACGCCGGTGCGCCGCGTGCTGGAACTGGCCCACCTGTTTGACAGCCTTGACCCGGAAGATCGGGCGGCGCTGCCCGCGCGGGCCGAGCAGGTGGGGCTTGCCCGTGTCCACAAGGATGCCATGGCCCTGTTGGCGCTGTTTGGTCGGCGGCGGCACACCGGCCATCCGGTGCGGTGTGTGCCCCGGCTGGCCCGCGCGCGGTTTGCCGCCACAATACCCGGCGCCGGGCCGGGTTACCGGCTGGCCGGGTGGGTGGCGGCGGCGGTATTGTGGGGCCGGGCGCACTGGCTGCGTATGCCTTTGTTGGCGCTGGCGCGGCACGCCGCCGTGAAGCTGGCCCGGCGCCTGCGCCCCTGAATTCCAACCCCCTGAGTTCCGACCTTGTGATCAGGGGATGAGCCGACCTCAGCCGACTGGCCGCAACAGGGCCGGAATGTCCGCCAGATGCGCCACAAGGCAACTGCCGCCCAGTTCTTCCGGCGGGCGATCCGAATAGCCGTGCCTGACAACGATACAGGGCACATTGGCGGCGGTGGCGGCGCGGGTATCGCTGATGCTGTCGCCCACCAGCAGGAACGGATCGGGGCCGAGCCGCCGTGCGGTTTCGCTCAGGTGGCGGGGGTCCGGCTTGCGGAACGTGAAGCTGTCCCCGCCGCTGAGGGTGCGGATATGCCTGTCCAGCTCCAGCTCCGCCAGCAGGCGGCGGGCCAGCCCCTCAGGCTTGTTGGTGCACACCGCCGGCCAGTATCCCGCCTGCGCCAGATCGCCCAGCAGCGTGTGGGCACCGGGATAGGGCGTGCTGGCCTCGCTCAGATGGGCGCCGTAGAAGGTCAGGAAGCGATCGAGCAGGGTTTCCATGCCAATATCACTGTCGCCGCCAGTGGCCTTGAGCCCCAGTTCGATCAGCTTTCTTGCCCCCTGACCCACCATATGCCGGGTTTGATCCAGGGACACAGGCGGGCGATCCAGACTTTCCAGCACATGATTGGTTGCCCGATGCAGGTCGGGCGCGGTATCAACCAGGGTGCCGTCCAGGTCCAGCAGGATGATGCGAGCCGGAAACGGGGGGGTGTGGGGCATGGTGCGGTCCCTTGATCATGGCAATTTCCGCCATAGCATTAGGGGCTGCCACATGGTCTGGCAAGGCCGAAGGCGGGCCGTTACCCGTGAAACAATGTTGCTTTTTTCAGGGTGGTTTGCGCAGCTTTTTTCTTGTCATGGAAAAAGCCCCATGTTTAAAGGGGCGCGATTTTGCAGACCGGTTTGATCGCGCCGGTATGTTGGCCATGGGTTGGAAGATATGAGGCGCCAGGCTCGGCATGGGCCGCGCGAAACAGGATTGAGGTTGACGATGAGTGACTGGAAACCGGATAGCTGGCGGACCAAACCGGTACGGCAGGTTCCCGACTATCCAGACAAGGCGCTGCTGGCCAATGTGGAAAGCGAGCTGTCCAGCTATCCGCCGCTCGTGTTCGCCGGGGAAGCGCGCCAGTTGCGCAGTCAGCTTGCCGATGTGGCCAATGGCCGGGCGTTCCTGTTGCAGGGCGGTGACTGCGCGGAAAGCTTTGCCGAATTTCACCCCAACAATATCCGCGACACCTTCCGGGTGCTGTTGCAAATGGCTGTGGTGATGACCTTCGCGGCCAGTTGCCCCGTGGTGAAGGTGGGGCGCCTGGCGGGTCAGTTCGCCAAGCCGCGCTCCAGCGACATGGAAAACAAGGACGGCGTGGAACTGCCCAGCTATCGCGGGGATATTGTCAATGGCATCGATTTCACCGATGCCGCCCGCCAGCCGGACCCGAACCGTCTGCTCAAAGCCTACAGCCAGGCAGCCGCCACCCTGAACCTGATTCGCGCCTTCGCACAGGGCGGCTATGCCAATCTTCATTCCGTGCACCGCTGGAATCTGGATTTCGTGGAGCAGAGCGCGGCGGGCGAGAAATATCAGGAACTGGCCAGCCGCATTTCGGAAGCGCTGGCCTTCATGGAAGCCTGCGGCGTGGACCCGGAAAGCGTTCAACAACTGAGCGGGACGGACTTCTACACCTCGCACGAGGCGCTGCTTCTGGGCTATGAGCAGGCCATGACCCGCGTGGATAGCACCAGCGGCGAATGGTACGACACTTCGGCTCATATGCTGTGGGTGGGGGATCGCACCCGGCAGATCGATGGCGCGCATCTGGAATTTCTGCGCGGGATCGCCAATCCCATCGCCTCCAAGGTCGGGCCAAGCACGGACCCGGATGAACTGCTGCGCCTGATCGACATTCTCAACCCCCGCAATGAACCGGGCCGGTTAACCCTGATCACCCGTTTCGGCGCGGGCAAGGTTGCCGACCATCTGCCGCGCATCCTGGAAACCGTGAAGCGGGAAGGCCGCAATGTGATCTGGTCCTGCGATCCCATGCACGGCAATACCATCAAGACCGGCAACGGCTACAAGACCCGGCCCTTCGACCGTGTGCTGGACGAAGTGAAGCAGGTCTTTGCCTGCCACCGGGAGGCGGGCACCTATGCGGGTGGCATTCATCTGGAACTGACGGGCCAGAACGTGACCGAATGCACCGGCGGCGCCGTGGCGATCACGGAAGACGGGCTTGCCAGCCGTTATCACACCCACTGCGACCCGCGGCTCAATGCCATGCAGTCCATCGAAATGGCATTTCAGGTGGCGGACTGCCTGAAACAGGAACGGGACGCGATGAAAGACACGCACGCGGCCTGATGGTCCGCCCCGGTCCCTGATGTGACCCTGAATGAAAGCGCCGCCGACGCAGCCCGTCGGCGGCGCTTCTCGTTCTGGAAAAGCCGGTTTCACACAAAGCCATATGCTTGTGGTGTGCTGTTGGCTGGGCTACAAGGCTGGCCCGGAACACGAACCAGACAGACCCTGTCGATACATACGGGAGAACAGCCCAATGGCCGCGGGTTTCACGCTATATCTGGCACAGCTTGCCCCCACGCTCGGCGCCATTCAGGCCAATTGCGAGCGCATTACGGAAGCCTATGCGGCGGGGCTGATGGCGGGCGCCGATCTGGTGTTGACACCGGAACTGTCGGTGATCGGCTATCCCCCCGAAGACCTGGTGAACAAGCCCGCTTTCGTGGCGGATGCCCGCCGCGCGGTGACGGCACTGGCCGCCATCACCGCGGGCGAGGGGGAGCCCGGCCTGATCGTTGGCGCGCCCTGGGCGGATGGCGACACGCTCTATAATGCGGCGATCCTGCTGGCGGACGGTGAAATTCAGGCGGTGCGTGCCAAGCACGAATTGCCCAATTACGGCGTTTTTGACGAAATGCGCCATTTCACGCCCGGCCCGTTGCCCGAACCGGTGGCCTTTCGCGGGCTGTCTCTGGGGTTGATGACCTGTGAGGATATGTGGCTGCCGCACTGTGCCACGGCGCTGGGGCGCTCGGGCGTGGATATGCTGCTGGTGCCCACATGCAGCCCTTTCACCATGGGCAAGGAAGCGGAGCGCGAAGCCCATGCCCATGACCGCAGCCGGGAAGCGGGCGGCGTGCCGCTGGTGTTCTGCAATCAGGTGGGAGGGCAGGACCAGCTTGTGTTCGACGGGGCCAGTTTCGTCACGGATGGCGCGGACCATATGCCCGTTCGGCTGGATGCCTGGGACAGCGGCGGGTGCGTGGTAGCCTTTGACCGCACGGACGACGGCTGGAGCGTGGCAACCCGGCTCAGTGGCTATCAGCCGGACGGGGATGAGGCCATGTACTACGCGCTGGTGCTGGGCCTGCGTGATTATGTGACCAAGATCGGCTTTCCCGGTGTGGTGCTGGGCCTTTCCGGCGGTATCGACAGCGCGCTGGCCGCCGCCATCGCGGTGGATGCGCTGGGCGCCGACAGGGTGCGGGCGGTGATGATGCCATCCCGCTACACCAGCGCTGAAAGCCTTGAGGACGCGGCCGCCGTGGCCGACCTGCTGGGCATCCGCTGCGACACGGTGACGATCGAGCCGGGTGTGGAGGCCATGAACACCATGCTCGGCGATGTGCTGGCGGGCGCCGAGAGAGGCGTTACGGATGAAAACATCCAGTCCCGACTGCGGGGCGTGGTGCTGATGGCGCTGTCCAACAGTTTCGGGCACATGGTGCTGTCCACCGGCAACAAGTCGGAACTGGCGGTGGGCTATGCCACGCTCTATGGCGACATGAATGGCGGCTTCAATGCCATCAAGGACGTGTACAAGACCGAGGTGATGGCGCTTTGTCGCTGGCGCAACGGGCACCGGCCCGATGGCCTTCTGGGGCCGGACGGGCCGGTTATGCCGGAGCGGGTGATTTCCAAGCCGCCCAGCGCTGAACTGCGTGCGGACCAGAAGGATGAAGACAGCCTGCCGCCCTATGATGTGCTGGATGCCATGCTGCGCGGCCTTGTGGACGAGGAAGCCAGCGTCGCCGACCTGGCGGACAGGGGCTTTGACCGGGACGACCTTGCGCGGGTGGAAAAGCTGCTGTACATGGCCGAGTACAAGCGCCATCAGGCGCCGCCGGGCACGAAAGTCTCCCGGCGCAATTTCGGGCGTGACCGGCGCTATCCACTGGTCAATGCCTATCGAACCGGCCAGCGCCCGGCCTAACGCCAGAATCTTTGCCGGGTTGGCAATTTGAAACAACGGGGATTTCCCAGATGACGGTTACGGTACGTTTTGCCCCCAGCCCCACAGGCAAGCTGCATGTGGGCAATATTCGCGCGGCCCTGATCAACTGGCTGTTCGCGCGCCAGCAGGGCGGCACGTTCATTCTGCGCATCGATGACACGGATCGGGAACGGTCCAGCAAGGCCCATGAAGAGGCGATCAAGCGCGATCTGACCTGGCTGGGGCTGACCTGGGACGATACCTTCAACCAGAGCGACCGGTTCGCCCGTTATGATGCGGTGGTGGAAAAGCTGAAGGCACAAGGGCGGCTCTATCCCTGCTATGAAACGGCGGAAGAGCTGGACATGAAGCGCAAGATTCAGATGGGGCGGGGCAAGCCGCCGGTCTATGACCGCTCGGCGCTGGCCCTGTCCGATGACGATAGGGCTGCCTATGAGGCCGAGGGCCGTCGGCCCCATTGGCGCTTCAAGCTGAACACGCCCGCCCGCGCCCGGTGGACGGACCTGATCCGGGGTGATGTCTCCATCGATCTGGCCAGCGTGTCCGATCCCATCCTGATCCGGGAGGATGGCTCATATCTTTATACCCTGCCCAGCGTGGTGGATGATGTGGATTATGGCATCACCCATATCGTGCGCGGGGAGGATCATGTGACCAATTCCGCCGTGCAGATGCAGATTTTCGAGGCGGTGGGCGGCACAGCGCCCGCCATGGCCCATTTCGCGCTGCTGACCGGCGCGAAGGGAGAGGGGTTGTCCAAGCGCACCGGCGCCATGGCGATCGAGGACGTGCGCGAGGAAGCGGGGCTGGAGCCCATGGCGGTGCTTTCCCACCTGGCCCGCCTTGGCAGCAGCGAGCCGGTGAAGGCGGAAAGCGAAATCACGCCGCTGATCGAAGGGTTCGATTTCGCCAAATTCTCCCGCGCCAGCGCCCGGCTGGACCCGAAGGATACGGAAAAGCTGAATGCCCGTATCGTTCATGAAATGCCCTATGACGCGGTGCGGGACCGCCTGCCGGAAGGCGTGGACCGGGATTTCTGGCTTGCCGTGCGGGAAAACCTGGCCCGTGTGGATGAAGCCGGTGACTGGCACAGGCTCATTCAGGGCCCGGTGACACCGGTGATCGAGGACGCGGAGCACATCGCCCGTTGCCGGGATCTGCTGCCTGATGGCCCGCTCACGGCCGAAAGCTGGAAACAGTGGACCGATGCCATCAAGGAAGAAACCGGCGCCAAGGGCCGTGGCCTGTTCATGCCGCTGCGCCAGGCGCTGACGGGCCAGAGTCATGGGCCGGACATGGCCGCGATCCTGCCCCTGATCGGGCGGGACAAGGTGTTGGCCCGGCTGGCGGGCGAGGAACGTTAATCGAGGATCTGGGGCACGTTATGGAACTGGCCTTTTACAACACGCTCACCCGCAGGCGGGAGCCTTTCGTACCCGGTGATCCGGCCAATGTGCGGCTCTATGTCTGCGGCCCCACCGTGTATGATTTTGCCCATATCGGCAATGCCCGCCCCGTGGTGGTGTTCGATGTGCTTTACCGCCTTTTGCGGCAGGTTTACGGATCGGATCATGTGACCTATGCCCGCAATATCACCGATATTGACGACAGGATCATGGAGCGCGCGGCGGAAGCGGGGGAGAGCGTGAAGGCGCTCACCCGGCGTTTCGCGGATGCCTACCGGGAGGACATGGCCGCCCTGGGAACCCTGATGCCGGACCTAGAGCCCAGGGCGACCGAGCATCTGCCGCAGATGATCGCCATGATCCGCACCCTGATCGAAAAGGGTCACGCCTATGAGGCGGAAGGGCATGTGCTGTTCGACATCTCCTCCATGCCGGATTATGGCGCCCTGTCGCGGCACAGCCAGGACGAATTGGAAGCGGGCGCCCGCGTGGAAGTGGCACCCTATAAGCGCAATCCGGCGGATTTCGTGCTGTGGAAGCCATCAAGCGACGATCAGCCCGGCTGGGGCAGCCCATGGGGGCGGGGGCGCCCCGGCTGGCATCTGGAATGCAGTTGCATGATCGAAAAGCATCTGGGCGACACCATTGACATTCATGGCGGCGGCCAGGACCTGATCTTCCCCCACCATGAAAACGAGATCGCCCAGAGCCAGTGCGCCCATGACAAGCCCTTTGTGCGCACCTGGATGCACAATGGCTATCTGACAGTGGCGGGCGAGAAGATGTCCAAGTCGCTGGGGAATTTCCACACCGTGCGCGATCTGCTGAAGGATCATGCGGGCGAGGCGATCCGCATGGTGTTGCTGGCAGCCCATTATCGCCAGCCCGTTGATTTTTCGATGGAGTCGCTGTCGGAACAGCGCCGCCATCTGGATCGCTGGTACCGGCTGACCGACGGCGTGGAGGCGGCGCCCACCGTGCCGGAAAGCGTGCTTGCGGCGCTGGCGCAGGACGTGAACACGCCGGAGGCCATTGCCGCCCTGGATGCGTTGGCCAGGCCGGAAACCGCCGATCAGCTCAAGGCCGGGGCACAGTTTATGGGCTTTCTGAATCAGGACGCCGCGCACTGGTTTCAGGCCGCGCCGGAAGGGCTGGACGTGGCCACCATCGACGCCGCCATCGAAGAGCGCAATCAGGCGCGCCGGGACCGGAACTTTGCCCGCGCGGACCGGATCCGCGATGATCTGCTGGCAAAAGGCGTGGCGCTGGAGGACGGCGCCAATGGCACCACCTGGCGCCGGGCGGACTGATGGGCGCCGTCGCACCAGACACGTCCACGGGCCCCGCCATTGTGCTGGTGCGCCCGCAGCTTGGCGAGAATATCGGCAAGGCGGCGCGCGCCATGCTGAATTTCGGCCTTACCGACATGCGCCTTGTGGCGCCGCGCGACGGCTGGCCCAATGAAAGCGCACGCCCCGCCGCCAGCGGGGCCGACAGTGTGCTGGATCAGGCGCGGGTGTTCACCTGCGTGGCGGATGCGGTGGCGGACTGTGCCCATGTCTATGCCAGCACGGTGCGCAGCCGCGCCATGTCCAAGCCCGTGGTCACGGCGGAAGAAGCAGCCGTTCACATGGCCACAGCCGCCAGCGGGGGTGGCCGATCCGCGGTGTTGTTCGGGCGGGAATCCGCGGGGCTCGACAATGACGAGGTGAGCCATGCGGATCGGGTTCTGACCGTGCCGGTGAACCCGGCCTTTGGCAGCCTCAATCTGGCGCAGGCGGTGATTCTGGTGGCCTATGATGTTTCCCGCCATCGCAGAGACCTGGCGGCGACACCGGGCGCCAGTGAGCGGGAGGTGGCCACCAAGGACGAACTGGACGGCCTCATGGCGCATCTGGAAGCGGAGCTGGTGCCGCGCGGCTTTTATCGCAGCGTGGACCGGCGGGACACACAGCGGCGCATGTTGCGCAATCTGCTGCAAAGTGGCCGCTTCACCCGCCAGGAAGTGCAGACATGGCGTGGGATCATCAAGACACTGGTGCGCCCACGGCCCGAGCGTTGACAAGTCCGTTCAGCCGCAGTTTAGCTTTGGGGGTTCACACTGTAGCCTACCGATCCGACCATGATGTACCGGGTTGGTGCAAAGGAAACGGGTATGCACGCCATTCCACGCCTGACAAGTCTGTTGATCGCGGCCTTTTTTGCCGTCGGCATGGCATTGTCATCCGGCGCAGTGGGGCAGGGGGTGGATTCCACGGGGACCGCAGTGGCCAAACCGCGGGGGCAGGCCGTTCAGGACCCCACCAGCGGCAGTTATTTCCAGCTTTTTGAGTTCTATGGCCCGCAGCCCTATAGCTGGCGCCACGCATCGGCCATGGTGCCGGGCTATGAGTACAAGGGCGTGCCGGGCCAGTTGGCGCGCATCAAGCAGGCGGACACCCACTATTTCCTGATGGTGGAATTTCCGGTTTTGCGCAGCGCCCCGGCCTGGATCGGCCTTGTGGGCGAATGCGGGCGCGGGATCGAATTTCAATGGGTGAGCGGGGAACCGCTGTCACAATCCCCCTTTCGTGCCTGGGCAGCCGGCGCCCGCGAACAGGCACGCACGCTGTGTGACCGCGCCCCGGAGGGGACCCGGCTGCCGGTGTTTTACGAGCCGAGCGAATTCGGCACCCGCTGGCGTGTCACCCGCTCAAACGCCAATCAGCGGCTGATGCTGGTGGAATTCCCGCAGCAAGACCCGGAATCGGACCCGGACCAGCCGGACACTGGCGCAGACCAGGAGAAGGGCGGCGAAGGGCAGGGGGAGGACCGTGATAGCGGCGATCAATCCCCGGACAGCAATTCCGCCGCGCGCGGCGCGAAATAGCTCAATATGCCGCTGGCGCCCGCGCGCTTGAAGGCACCCAGCGCTTCCAGAAAGGCGCTGTCCGCATCCAGCCAGCCCCGTTCATGGGCCGCCATCATCATGGCGTATTCGCCGGACACCTGATAGGCGAAGGTGGGAACCCCGAACCGTGCGCGTACCGCATGGACCACATCCAGATAGGGCATACCGGGTTTGACCATCACGCAGTCGGCGCCCTCGTCAATATCCATGGCCACTTCGCGCAGGGCCTCTTCCAGATTGGCCGGGTCCATCTGATAGGTTTTCTTGTCCCCCTTCAGCACACCGCCGCTGCCCACGGCATCCCGGAACGGCCCGTAAAAGGCCGACGCATATTTGGCGCTATAGGCCATGATCTGCACATGCTGGTGCCCGGCCTTGTCCAGTTCCGTGCGAATGGCCCCGACGCGGCCATCCATCATGTCGCTGGGTGCGATCACGTCCGCCCCGGCTTCGGCCTGCAACACTGCCTGCTGCACCAGAACGCCCACGGTTTCGTCATTAAGAATCCGGCCATCTTCCACCAGCCCGTCCTGCCCGTGGCTGGTATAGGGGTCCAGCGCCACATCGGCCATCAGGCCGATATCGGGCACCGCATCCCGCACCGCGCGCAGGGCGCGGTTCACCAGATTGTCGCTGTTGAGTGCTTCATCGCCCCGTTCGCTGCGGCGATCGGATGGCGTGTTGGGAAACAGCGCGATCAGGGGAATGCCCAGATCCCTTGCCTTTCTGGCTTCAGTCACAAGCAGGTCGATGCTCAGTCGCGCCACGCCGGGCATGGAGGGAACCGGTTCCCGCTCTCCTTCGCCGTCACGCACGAAAAGCGGCCAGATCAGGTCGTCCACACTCAGGCGGCTTTCACGCACGAGGCGGCGGGACCAGTCATGGGCGCGGGTCCGGCGCAGGCGGGTGTGGGGAAAGCGCATGGCCATGGAGTCTCCTTTTTTGTCAGGCGAAGCAGGGTAATCCACCCTTTTCGATTATGGAAGCGGGCCCTGTCTGTCGAGAAAAAAGCATGAAATTTTCGGCAATTTGGTTTAACCAAGCCTTAGGAGATGCGGTGGCACACTCGCAGGCAAGCCAAAAGGTAACAATTGAGGGCAGGGGCCATGACCACATATACCTTCGACGAGCCGAAATTCCTTTTTCTCGACATCCTGTCGCTGGTGGAGCGCCTTCACAGGCGTTTGCTGGACGTGCTCAAGAAGCATCTCGAAGGGGTGGGCCGGGAAGACCTGAACCCGGTGCAGGCGCTGTTGCTCTATAATATCGGCGAAAGCGACCTGACAGCGGGGGAGCTGAAATCCCGCGGCTATTATCAGGGTTCCAACGTGTCCTATAATCTCAAGAAGCTGGTGGAAATGGGCTATCTGTCCCATGAACGCAGCGACTATGACCGGCGCGCCGTGCGCATTTCCCTGACCGACGAGGGCCGCGCCGTGCGCGATGTAATCGACGAATTGTACATGCAGCAGCTTGATGAATTACTGGCGGACGAACTGATGTCCAGCGAAGACCTCAAGGTTTTGCGCCGCAATCTGCGCAATCTGGAGCGTTTCTGGTCGGACAAACTGCATTTCGGCCTCTAGGCCGGAGCCTGTGCGACAAAACAACTCTGGACCCGGCGCGGCAGTGTCCCTATTCATGTGGGCGCGAAACCGGGGCCTGAAGCGATCACACTGATCGGGTCTCCCCGCTTGCCGGGGCCGGGACCGGCGGTTTATGCTGTGCGCCTAACACAGAGAGAGTCCATGGATTACGAAAAGGTTTTCGCAGACGCTATCGAGGCCATCCAGCGGGAAGGCCGCTATCGTGTGTTTGCCGATATCAAGCGGGAACGCGGGAACTATCCCCGTGCGCACCGCTATGATGCGGGCGACAATGCGAAAACCGTCACGGTCTGGTGCTCGAACGATTATCTGGGCATGGGCCAGCACCCGGATGTGCTGGATGCCATGCACAAGGCGCTGGATGAAACCGGCGCGGGCGCGGGCGGCACGCGCAATATCAGCGGTACCAACCATTATCATGTGCTGCTGGAACAGGAACTGGCGGAGCTGCACGGCAAGGAAGCGGCGCTGCTGTTCACCAGCGGCTATATCTCCAACGAAGCGACCCTTTCCACCCTGGCGCGGGTGCTGCCGGGCTGCATCGTTTTTTCCGATGCGCTGAACCATGCCTCCATGATTCAGGGTATTCGCGGCAGCGGCGCGGAAAAGCATATCTTCCGCCATAATGATCTGGATCATCTGGAAGAGCTTCTGGCAGCGGCGGACCCGGCCGCGCCGAAGCTGATCGC
The DNA here is from genome assembly GCF_037658235.1 of Yunchengibacter salinarum. Classification (NCBI taxonomy): domain Bacteria; kingdom Pseudomonadati; phylum Pseudomonadota; class Alphaproteobacteria; order Kordiimonadales; family Kordiimonadaceae; genus Yunchengibacter; species Yunchengibacter salinarum. Next base: position 49,499 of record NZ_JBBJLN010000004.1, read on the forward strand.
CTTTGAATCCGTTTATTCCATGGACGGGGACATCGCCCCCATTGGCCGCATCTGCGACCTGGCGGACAAGTACGGCGCCATGACCTATCTGGACGAAGTGCACGCTGTGGGCATGTATGGCCATCAGGGCGGCGGCGTGGCGGAGCGGGACGGCGTGGCGCATCGCCTCACCGTGATAGAGGGCACACTCGGCAAGGCTTTTGGCGTGATGGGCGGATATATCGCCAGTTCGCAGGCTCTGGTGGATGTGATCCGCTCCTATGCTTCCAGCTTTATTTTCACAACGGCGCTGAGCCCGGTGCTGGCGGCTGGTGCGCTGGCCTCCATCCGCCATCTGCGCCAGTCGGACGCGGAGCGCGCCGCCCATCAGGAGCGGGCGGCCCGGCTCAAGGCCGAAATGGCTGCATCCCGGCTGCCGGTCATGGACTCGCAGAGCCATATCGTGCCACTGTTCGTGGGCGATCCGGTTCTGTGCAAGCAGGTATCGGATGATCTCCTGGACGAATTCGGCATTTATGTGCAGCCGATCAATTTCCCAACCGTCCCGCGCGGGACCGAGCGCCTGCGCTTCACGCCCGGCCCCTATCACGGCGATGCCGCGATGGACGACCTGATCCGCGCGCTGGAAACCGTGTGGGAGCGCCATGGCCTGCCGCGCAATCCGGGCGCCATCAGCGCGGTTTCCTGAGGTAGGGCATGGAAGAGCGGGGCGGAATCATTTTCGAGTTCATTCCCCGGGGGCTTTATGTGAAGGTCAGCGCCATTTGCACCCGCACCGGTGTTGAGGTGAGCATTGTGGGCGATGCCATGGCGAGCGATAACACTCTGCGCACCATTGCCGCGCGCAAGCTGGAGCGGGTGAAGGCGAAAAAGGCGGCGGAGTCCCCGCGCGGTCGGCGCTGACGGGGATTTTCCGTCCGATTTTTGTGGTTGCCCGCCAAGGGGGTCACTTAAGCGTTTCATCGGGGCATAAAAATGGGTTAGACCCGTGGCCAGACGATGATCCGTTCGGCCCGCCGGGGCTGTCGGCAGCCATCAGGACTGTGGGGGCTAGAACCATGACCACCATTACCGAATCCGTCGCTCTTGCCAGCGATCATGCGGGCTTTGCCCTGAAGGAGCAGCTTCGCGGCGCGCTGGAAGCGGCGGGATATGCCGTGATCGACCTGGGCACCCATAGCGAGGACCGGGTGGATTATCCCGATTACGGGGCCGCCATGGGGCGCGCCATTACCGAAGGCAAGGCGGGCCGCGGCGTGATCGTATGCGGCAGCGGAATCGGTATTGCCATCGCCGCCAATCGCTTTCCCGCCGTGCGGGCCGCCACGGTTCACGACCATGTGAGCGCCCGGCTGTCGCGGGAACACAATGATGCCAATGTACTGAGCCTCGGCGCCCGCCTGATCGGCCCCGCCGTGGCGGAAGACTGTCTGTTCACCTTTTTGGAAACCCCGTTCGAAGGCGGGCGCCACGCGGATCGCGTGGCCAAGCTCTGACCGGGGCAGGGAGATCGCCATGAACCATGCACCTGAACGTCGCGCATTCGACCGTCCGATCGCCGAGACGGACCCGGAAATCCAGGGCGCCATTGATCGGGAACTGCACCGGCAGCAAACCCAGATTGAGTTGATCGCTTCGGAGAATCTTGCCTCTCGCGCGGTAATGGAAGCCCAGGGCTCGGTGCTGACCAACAAATATGCCGAAGGCTATCCCGGCAAGCGCTATTATCAGGGCTGCGAATTCGTGGATGTGGCGGAAAATCTGGCCATCGAGCGGGCCTGCAAACTGTTCGACTGCGACTTTGCCAATGTGCAGCCCCATTCGGGCGCGCAGGCCAATGGCGCGGTCATGCTGGCGCTGTTGCAGCCGGGGGCGACGGTCATGGGCATGTCCCTGGATGCGGGCGGCCATCTGACCCACGGTGCCCCGCCGGCCCTGTCCGGCAAATGGTTCAATGCGGTGCAATATGGTGTGCGTCGGGAAGACGGCCTGATCGACTTTGACGAAGTGGCGCGCCTGGCACGGGAGCACAAGCCAGAATTGATCATTGCGGGCGGTTCCGCCTATCCGCGCCAGATCGACTTTGCCCGCTTCCGTGCCATCGCCGACGAAGTGGGCGCATGGCTGATGGTGGATATGGCGCATTTCTCCGGCCTGGTGGCGGGCAAGGCGCATCCCGGCCCCTTTCCCCATGCGCATATCGTTACCACCACCACGCACAAGACCCTGCGCGGCCCGCGTGGCGGCATGATCCTCACCAATGACGAAAAACTGGCGAAAAAGGTCAATTCCGCGATCTTTCCCGGCTTGCAGGGCGGCCCGCTCATGCATGTGATCGCGGCCAAGGCCGTGGCGTTTCACGAGGCGTTGGACGACAGCTTCCGTACCTATGCCAGCCAGGTGATCGCTAACGCTCAGGTGCTGGCGAACCGCTTGAAGGAAAACGGCTTCGATATCGTTTCCGGCGGCACGGATACTCATCTGGCGCTGGTGGACCTGCGCCCCAAGAGCCTGACCGGCAAGGCGGCGGATGCCGCGCTGGAACGCGCCGGAATCACCTGCAACAAGAATGGCGTGCCCTTTGACCCGGAAAAGCCCTTCGTCACATCGGGTATCCGGGTCGGCTCCCCCGCCGCCACCACGCGCGGGTTCACGGAAGCGGAATTCCGGCAGGTTGCGGATTGGATGACTGAAGTGCTGGACGGGCTCAAGGAAAATGGCGACTCCGGCAATACGGCGGTGGAGCAGGATGTGCGTGGCCGGGTGGCGGACCTGTGCGCGCAGTTCCCCATTTACCGCTGACGCCGAAACAGGGGGGAGGGGGCCATGCGGTGTCCGTTTTGCAGCCATGAAGATACCCAGGTAAAGGATTCGCGGCCCACCGAGGACCGATCCGCCATCCGTCGGCGGCGGTTCTGCCCCGGTTGCGGCGCCCGCTTCACCACTTTTGAGCGGGTGCAACTGCGTGAACTGACCGTGGTGAAGAAAAATGGCCGCCGTGCGCCTTTTGACCGGGACAAGCTGGAGCGCTCGCTGTCCATCGCGCTGCGCAAACGCCCGGTGGACCCGGATCATGTGGAGCGCATGATCAATGGCATTGTGCGGCAACTGGAAAGTACCGGGGATGGCGACGTGCCGTCCGACGAGATCGGTCGCCTGGTGATGGAGGGGCTCGCCTCGCTGGATCAGGTGGCCTATGTGCGCTATGCCAGCGTGTATCGCAATTTCCGGGAAGCATCCGATTTCGAGAAATTCCTGGGTGGTCTGGGCAGCGTGGTCACCAGGGAAGAAGTGATCGAGGGCCTGACCGCCACACAGCCCGTTTCCCATTGCTCCGACGGAGACATGTAATGCCCGCCGCCCCATCGGGAGAGGATGTGCGCTGGATGCGCCACGCTTTGGCGCTGGCCGAACAGGGGCTGGGGCTCACCGCGCCCAATCCGAGCGTGGGATGCGTTTTGGTGAAGGATGGGCGGCTTATCGCCGCCGGTGTCACCGCCGAGGCGGGGCGCCCACACGCGGAGCGGGTGGCGCTGGACCGGGCGGGGGAAGCCGCCCGCGGCGCCACGGCCTATGTGACGCTGGCGCCCTGCACCCATGAAGGGCAGACCGGCCCCTGCGCGGAGGCACTGGTGGAGGCGGGCATCGCCCGGCTGGTCTTTGCCGTGGACGACCCCAACCCCGATATGCGGAGCCAGGGTGAGGATCGCTTCATCGCCGCCGGAATCGCCGCGAGCAAGGGCGTGCTGGCGGCGGAGGCCACGGCGCTCAACCGGGGTTTTTTCCTGACCAAAACGGAAAACCGGCCACTGGTTACCTGCAAGCTGGCATCCAGCCTGGATGGGCGCATCGCGCTGTCGTCCGGCGAAAGCCAGTGGATCACGGGGCCGCAGGCGCGCCAGGACGGCCACCGCTTGCGGCTTCACCATGATGCCATCATGGTGGGGTCCGAAACCGTGCTTCAGGATGACCCGGCGCTCACCTGCCGTCTGCCGGGCCTGCCGCGGCGCACACCCTACAGCCCGGTGCGCGTGGTGATGGACAGCCGCTTGCGACTGCCTGTGAACAGTGGATTGGCGCAGACGGCGGGGCAGGTACCCACCTGGGTGATCACGGATGCACCCCGAAAGGATGTGGCGACGGCCCGCCTCGCCATGCCCGCCGGAGTGGATATCATCTCCGTGCCGGACACCCGCGACATCAGAACCGTTCTGGCGCATCTGGCGGAACGTGGCATTACCCGCCTGCTGGTGGAAGGCGGCGGAACGCTTGTGGCCAGTGTCATTCAGGCCGGTCTGGTGGATCATCTGGTGCAGTATCAGGCGCCGAAGGTGATCGGGGCGGATGGACGACCCGTGGTGGGCCCGCTGGGCCTTGCCAATCTGGACGGCGCCCCCACCTTCACGGGCACACCGCCCGCGACGATCGGCAAAGACCTGAAATGGACCATGACGAGGGAGGAATAACCCCGTGTTTACCGGCATTGTCACCGATGTGGGCCGCGTGCTTTCAGTGGAGCAACGCGGCGATACCCGCCTTCGCATCGCCACCGGGCAGGACCTGACCGGGCTGGAGATCGGCGCGTCCATTGCCTGTTCCGGGGTCTGCCTGACCGTGGTGGATAAAAGCGGCCCCGGCGCTGAGGCAGCGTGGTTTGCCGCGGATGTGTCCGCCGAAACGCTGCGGGTCACCGCGCTTGGGGGCTGGCGGGAAGGCAGCCTGGTCAATCTGGAACGGTCCCTGAAGGTGGGGGATGAGCTTGGCGGCCATATCGTGGCGGGCCATGTGGACTGTGTGGGCACCATCGAGGTGTGGGAGCCCGTGGGCGACAGCATGAGAATGGATGTGGTTATTCCCGCTGCATCGGGCGCCCTGATCGCGCCCAAGGGCAGCGTGTCGCTGGACGGCGTGTCCCTGACCGTCAACACGGTGGAGGACCGCGCAGAGGCCACCGTATTCAGTATCAACATGATTCCCCACACGCGGGAGGTAACGGCCTTCCGTGCCACAAAGGCGGGGGATCGGGTAAATGTGGAACTTGATGTGCTTGCGCGCTATGTGGCGCGGCTCAGGGAAAGGGGCTGACGTATCGTGTCGGAACGCTTTTTGTCACCGATCGAGGATGTGATCGCCGACGCCCGAAACGGGCGCATGTTCATTCTGGTGGACGATGAGGACCGGGAGAATGAGGGCGATCTGGTCATTCCAGCCCAGATGGCCACGCCCGATGCGGTGAATTTCATGGCCAAGCATGGCCGGGGGCTGATCTGCCTTACATTGACGGCGGAACGCATCGAGGCACTGGGCCTGCCCCTGATGGCCAGCCATAATGAAAGCCGGCACCAGACCGCTTTCACCGTTTCGATCGAGGCCCGCACGGGCGTCACCACCGGGATTTCCGCCGCCGACCGGGCGCGCACCATTGCCGTGGCGATCGATGCCACCAAGGGTAAACACGATATCGCCACGCCGGGCCATGTGTTCCCGCTTCAGGCGCGGGATGGGGGTGTTCTGGTGCGCGCAGGGCATACGGAGGCGTCGGTGGACATTGCCCGCCTTGCCGGGCTCAACCCCAGCGCCGTGATCTGCGAGATCATGAATGATGACGGCACCATGGCGCGCCTGCCCGATCTGGTCAAAGTGGCGCGCGATCACGACCTGAAGGTGGCCACCATCCGGGATCTGATCGCTTACCGCCTCAAGCATGACCATATGGTAACGCGCGTGACCACCGCGCCCTTTACCCGTGCCAGCGGCATAGACTGGCAACTGGCCGTCCACCGGGCGGATGCTGATAATCGTGAAACCGTCTCGCTGGTGCTGGGGGATGTTTCGGGCACCGCGCCGGTGCCGGTGCGGATGCACGCGCTCAACCCGTTCGAGGATATTCTCGGCCAGGACAGCCCCCGCAGCGGTCAGTTGCAAAGGGCCATGGACTGTATCGAGGCCGAAGGGCGCGGTGTTCTGGTGCTGCTGCCCGGCATGATGGCGGAGCGGCCCAGCACACTGCTGGAAGAAGGCACTGGCAGGGGCGGCGATGGCGCGCTTCGGGATTATGGCATCGGCGCGCAAATCCTGCGGGATCTGGGCGTGCGCAACATGATTCTGCTGTCCAACACGCCCAGCCATGTGATCGGCCTTGAAGGTTTCGGCCTGGACATTGTAGAACAGCGCCCGATCCCGGCGACCACCCGGTTCGCCGACGGCCAAAAGGGATAGATCATGTCCAATGCGATGCGCGTGCTGATCGTCGAGGCACGCTTTTATGACGATATTGCCGATGAACTGGCGGCGGGTGCCATTGCCGCGGTGGAAGCCGCTGGCGGCACCGTGGAGCGGGTGCAGGTGCCCGGCGCGCTGGAAATACCTGCGGCGATCCAGATGGCCGAGGATGGCGATCTGGAGCATTTCGATGCCTATGTGGCATTGGGCTGCGTGATCCGGGGTGAAACCAGCCATTATGATTATGTGTGTGGCGAATCCGCCCGTGGCCTGATGGATATTGCGCTGTTCTCCAATGTGGCGCTGGGCAATGGTATCCTGACGGTGGAAAATCGTGAACAGGCCTGGGCGCGTGCCGATCGGGCGCAAAAAAACAAGGGCCGCGATGCCGCCGAGGCGGCCATGGCCATGGCTGCCTTGAAGCAGCGCTTTTTTGGGGAATCGGCATGAACGCAACCGCGCGAAAAGGCGGCGGCCAACAGGGCGGGCCGCGTAGCGCCGCCCGGCTTGCGGCGGTGCAGGCGCTTTACCAGCTTGAGATGGACCCGGACCTGAAGCCCACCACGGCAATTCAGGAATATATCAGCCACCGTCTCGGCGCTGAGATCGAGGGCGAGCAGTATGTGGAGGCGGATTCCGACCTGTTCCGGGACATTGTGGAAGGCGCCTGGGGGCGCCGCGCCGAGATCGACCCCCTTCTCAGTGACACCCTGAGCGCGGACTGGCCGCTGGATCGGCTGGAGCGTCTGATCCGGGCCGTTCTGCGCGCGGGCGCCTATGAATTGCTGGCGCGGCCCGATGTGCCCACCGCCGTTGTGATCACTGAATATGTGGATGTGGCCCATGCCTTTGTGGAGCGGGCGGAAGCGCGCTTCGTCAATGGTGTGCTGGATCGCATTGCCAGGGACGTGCGCTGAAGCGCGTGCCGCCGAGCGCCAGACGAGGACCGATTGGACGAATTTGAGCTGATACACCGCTATTTTGCCCCGCTTGCCGATGAAGCGGGCCTGGGATTGACGGACGATGCCGCCTTCATGGTGGTGGATGGCTCGGCGCCGCTCGTGATGACCACGGACACCATCAGTTGCGGCACCCATTTCCGCGGCGAGGACCCACCGGATCGCGTGGCCTGGAAAGCGCTGGCGGTGAATGTGTCCGACCTTCTGGCAAAGGGGGTGGGGCACTGCCGTTACACACTGGCGCTGGCCCTTGGCGAGCGTGACCGGGACAATGCCGACGCCTATATGCAGAGCTTCACCGCCGGGCTGGCGGAGGCGGGCGCCTTTTTCAACGCGTCGCTTGTGGGCGGGGATACCACCGTGATCACGGGGCCGACCACCATCACCATCACCGCCTTCGGCGCGCCGGAAAGCGGTACGGGCGTTCGCAGGCAAGGCGGGCGGGACGGGGACAGGCTGATTCTGGCGGGAACGATAGGCGATGCCGCGCTTGCCCTGAAGCGCTTTGAAAAAGGCGCGGCGCCCGGTGATGCCCTGCTTGCCGCCTATCAACGCCCCTGTCCGCCTGTGGCGCTGGCTGGTGCCATAGCCAGCATGGCCTGCGCCGGGGTGGATATTTCCGATGGCCTGCTGGCGGACAGCGCCCATCTGGCCCGCGCCAGCGGCGAAAGCGCCAGCCTTCATGTGGGCCTGATCCCGTTTTCGGATGCGGCGCGCGCGCACCTGGATGATCACCCTGAAGACCTGTTGGCGCTCTTGTCTGGCGGCGATGACTATACCCCGCTTCTGGCGGTACGCCCGGAAAAGGCCCCTGATTTCATGCGGGCCGGGGTAGCACTTGGCATTCAGCTTACCGATATCGGTGAACTGGAGCACAGCGTGGAAACGGACGGCCCCACCGTGCGCCTGCTTGATCGCAGCGGCGCGGTGATGCAAACTGACACCATCGGCTATCGCCATTTCTGAAATGCATATCCCCTGAGCCCGGAGAGGCCCCATGTCCGAACAGGAGCTGCACAGCGGCCCGAATACCAAGATGCTGATTATTCTGGGTATTTTGGTGGGCCTCGCCATTGGTATTGGGGGCGGCTATATCGCCTTTGCCCAGCTTGGGCTGGCGGGGGGTGGCAAGACTCCCGACAAAAGCACCAGCGAGGAAACGGCAAAACCGGCGGAACCGGAAGGGCCGGACAATCCCGTGGCCGTGCAGTTCCGGCGGATCAGTGTGCCTGTCTATACCCGCCGCAATGGCAACAGCCGGTTCGCCGGTAATTATTTCATCGATGTTGACATGATCGTGGACGGGGAAGGCCACAAAGCACGGGTGGAAGCGCGTACCGCCCGCATCCAGCATCGCATGATCACGGTTCTGACCAATCATGACGTGATGAAGGACGGTTCCCAGGTGGAGTTGGACACCAATAAGGTGGCCGACCTTCTCAAGGCAGAAGTGAATGCACTTCTTTCGGAGAAACTGATTCATTCCGTTGAGGTGATCAACGCCGTTCGGATGCCCGGCTGACAATCCAGCATACCCCCTTGCCCGAAACGCATCGGGCACATCCTCAGCGCCCGCCGTCATTTCCTGCCTTGCGTCCAATTGCCACACTCCGTAGGCTTTTTTCGGGGAAAGGGGCCTTGGGAGAGGGGGCGCCTTCCCCGGTGTTCCGGCCCGTGGCCGGGCACCTGGCTCTTTTTCAAGTTGGGGAAATGGGGGAGGTTCCATGACCATACTCGCAGTCGTCATCGGGTGCGGCCTGCTGGCTGTACTTTATGGCCTTGTCACGCGGGCGCGCGTGCTGGCCAACAGCGCTGGTTCCGAGCGTATGCAGGAAATTGCCGGTGCCATTCAGGAAGGCGCGCGTGCCTATCTGAACCGGCAATACAAGACCATCGCGCTGGTGGGCGTGGTGGTCACCATCCTGCTGGTGCTCGTGCTGAACGTGTTTGCCGCGGTCGGTTTCGTGATCGGGGCGGTGCTGTCCGGCGCGGCGGGCTATATCGGCATGTTGATTTCGGTAAAAGCCAATGTGCGCACCGCCGAGGCCGCCCGCACCAGCCTGCAAAAGGGCCTGACCATCGCGTTCCAGAGCGGGGCGGTGACCGGGCTTCTGGTGGCGGGCCTCGCCCTGCTGGCGGTGGCGGGATACTATACGGTGCTGACTTTCAGCCTGGGATATGACCCCACGGGCCGCACCGTGATCGACTCACTGGTGGCGCTTGGCTTCGGGGCCTCGCTCATTTCCATCTTTGCCCGTTTGGGCGGCGGCATCTTCACGAAGGGGGCGGATGTGGGCGCCGACCTTGTGGGCAAGATCGAAGCGGGCATCCCGGAGGATGACCCCCGCAACCCCGCCGTGATCGCCGACAATGTGGGCGACAATGTGGGCGACTGTGCCGGCATGGCCGCCGACCTGTTCGAGACCTATGTGGTCACGGTGGGCGCCACCATGGTGCTGGCCGCCCTGTTCATCGATGCGGGGGCCGTGACCATCATGGCCTTGCCGCTGTTGATCGGCGGGGTCTGCATCATTGCATCCATCATCGGCACCTTCTTTGTGCGGCTGGGGCGCAAGCAATCCATCATGGGGGCGCTGTACAAGGGCTTTCTGGTCACGGCGCTGCTATCGCTCGTCTTTATCTATGGCGCGTTGCACTGGGCGCTCGGCGGGGATCTCGCCGGCCAGTTCATCTCCAGGGACATGCGGTTCACTGGCTATGACCTGTATTTTTCCGGCGTTATCGGCCTTCTGGTGACGGGCTTCATTATCTGGATCACGGAATATTACACCAGTACGGAATTCCGCCCGGTGCGGTCCATCGCCAAGGCATCCGAAACCGGCCACGCCACCAATGTGATTCAGGGGCTGGCCATATCGCTGGAATCCACCGCGCTGCCCGCCATTGTCATCTGTGTGGGCATTATCGGCGCCTATAATCTGGCGGGTGTGATTGGCCTGGGCTTTGCCGCCACGGCCATGCTGGCGCTGGCGGGCATGGTGGTGGCGCTAGATGCCTTCGGCCCTGTTACCGATAATGCGGGCGGCATTGCCGAGATGGCAGGGCTGGACGCGGATGTGCGGGAAAAGACAGACGCACTGGATGCCGTGGGCAACACCACAAAGGCCATTACCAAAGGCTATGCCATCGGGTCCGCCGGGCTGGCGGCGCTGGTGCTGTTCAGCGCCTATACCGCTGATCTGGCGACATACTTCTCCGATGTGGTTGTGGATTTCTCGCTTGCCAATCCCTATGTGGTCGTCGGCCTTCTGCTGGGCGCGCTGCTGCCATACCTGTTCGGTGCCCTGGGCCTGACCGCTGTTGGCCGGGCCGGGGCGGAAGTGGTTCAGGAAGTGCGCAACCAGTTCCGTGACAAACCCGGCATCATGGATGGCAGCGAGCGGCCCGATTACGCCCGCAGCGTGGACCTGCTGACCAAAACGGCAATCCGTGAAATGGTGGTGCCCAGCCTGTTGCCCGTGGTGGCGCCGGTGGCGGTGTTCTTCCTCGTCCGGCTGGTGGGCGGTGATGGGGCCGCTTTTGCCGCGCTGGGCGCCCTGTTGCTGGGTGTCATTGTAAGCGGGCTGTTCGTGGCCCTGTCCATGACTGCCGGTGGTGGCGCCTGGGATAATGCCAAGAAATATATCGAAGACGGCCACCATGGCGGCAAGGGGTCGGACGCGCACAAGGCGGCCATTACCGGTGATACGGTAGGCGACCCCTATAAAGACACCGCGGGGCCTGCGGTGAACCCCATGATCAAGATCACCAATATCGTGGCCCTGCTGCTGCTGGCCATCCTGGCCCACTAAGCCCGCCAACCGGGCGAATAAACGAAAACCCCGGCGCCGCGCTGGCGCCGGGGTCTTTTTGTGTCATCCATAAAAGGGCGCCTTGAGAGGGCTGCACCCCAGGCGTGGTTTAACTGCCGTTCGGGCCGGGCAGGCGGCTGCCATTGGGGCCACCCCCGGCGGAGCCAACCGGCGCCTGACCGGAGAAACGCCCGAAATTCATGAAAATCTGCTGGAAGAAGCCCATTTCGCGGCCCCGTGTGGGGGTTTTGCCGCCCACCGGCTCCACATGCTTCATATCCGCCAGATCGTAATTGTTCACATTGGCCACGGTGCCATTATCGGCGAACCGAACGGCCATGACCCGGTGTTCCTTGGCATCGGGGAAGAAGACGGGCCGGGTCCGCACCTTGGTGGAGACATAATACCACACGCCCTCCCGATAGGCGCTTTTCAGGGTGGGGGTGCCCAGCGTGGACTGAACCGAACGCTCATTATCCACGCCCGGCTGAATAGCGCCGGCCAGTTCCTCGTCGAAGATGTAGCCGCGGCTCATGCGCCGATCGGAACAGGCGCCAAGCACGAGCGCCGCGCAGCCCGCAAGCAACAGCGGTTTCATGGCGGCGGCAAAATGGGGTGTGGTGGTCATTGGTGGCTGTCCCGTTTCTGGCATAAGGGTCGCGCTCAAGCGCAAAATCACCCGATTACATAACCCGGACCCGTTGTCCTGCGCAAGGGGGCGTGCTACATGCCGCCCAATATCGCCCTCGATATCGTCTCATGAGCGGGCGATGATCAGGCACCATATCACAAGACAGGCAGGACAATGCCCCCCATCAAGGCGATCAGGAACCGTTTTCTGGCAAGGCGCCAGGCATTCGGGCTTTATACGGAACTGGTGTCCGCCGCGCGACAACCGGTATTCCATGACCGCTTTCAGGTTCCCGATACACTGGATGGCCGATTCGACATGATCCTGATACATCTGGCGCTGATGGTGCGCCGTCTTGGGCGGGAAGGCGGTGCGTCAGGGGATCAGCGGCGCGCCGGGCGACACGCGCAGCGGCTCACGCGCCACGTGCAGGAGGCTTTCGTCACGGACATGGACCGCAGCTTGCGCGAAATGGGTGTTGGCGACATGAGCATCGGCAAGCAGGTTCAGGCGATGGGGGAGGCCTGGTTCGGCCGCCTTCAGGCATATTCCGAAGCGCTTGACGCGGGAACCGGGCCACTTGCGGCGGCGCTGGAGCGGAACCTGTATCGTGGCGATAACGCCCCCGGCGCGGAGCCGATCGCCCATTATATGGCGATGGCCGCGACTGCCCTGGATCAGATGCCGCTGGCGGACCTGACCGCCCGGCCAGGGGCGCTTCAGGCCGCTTTTCCGCCCGCCGATTCCTTTCCTGACACCGGTAGCGGAGACCCTTCCCAATGACACGAAAAGGCGACGATCGCGTATATTCGCTCTCCTTCACCCTACCGTTACAGGCGGCGGAGCGGGAGGCGCGCACCTATCATCTGGAGGCCCGGGAGGCGGAACGCCTGAATCTGGCCGAGCGCCTGTCGCTGATCGATGTGGCGGCCCTTTCGGCGGATGTTTCGGTCATGCGGCTGGCCCCGTCCATCGCCGACGGGGTGGAAATCCGGGGGCAGGTGCGGGCCACCATCACGCAGCGCTGCGGTGTCAGCCTTGAGCCGGTGCCGGAGTCCATCGACAGTCCGTTCCAGCTTTGGCTTGTCACGCCAAAGGAAGCCGCCCGGATGGACGAGGAAGACATGCTGATGGATCCTGACGCCCCGGAATATGAAGCCCTGGAAGGGGATGTTCTGCCCGTGGGGGAGGTTGTCGCCCAGACCCTCGCCCTCGTGATGGACCCGTTTCCCCGCAAATCCGACGCGCCATTGAGCCAACTGGCGGTGGCCAATCCGCCGAAAAAGGTGACATTCGACGCTCCTGTTGCGGAGGAAACCCCGGCGCGCAAAAATCCCTTTGAAGCGCTGTCGGGCCTTGGCCTTACAGGCAATGACGACGGCAAATGAACCGGGGTAAGGGCGGCTGACGCTTGAAGTGGCTCGGGAATGCGTTATGGTCGCTCAGAGTAGGGGCAGTGGCGTCATCGTCCGTAAGGGTGGTGATTGCCTGTTTGAGAACAAAATAATTGGGTATGCCTGTGGGCAAGAGCATCACGATTGCCGTGGACGCCATGGGAGGCGATCACGGGCCGGATACCGTGTTGGCCGGGTTGGCGCAAGCCAGATCCCTGTATCCCGACATCACCTTCCTGATCTACGGGGACGACAGCGTGAATACAGCGCTGGCCGACCACCCCGCGCTTGAGGGATGCAGCACGGTCCATGTAACCGAAACACAGATCAGCGCGGACGACAAACCGTCTCAGGCGTTGCGCCGAGGGCGGGATTCGTCCATGGGGCGCGCCATTCAGGCGGTCAAGTCGGGGGAGGCCGACGTTGCGGTGTCCGCCGGGAATACCGGTGCGCTGATGGCACTGGCCAAGTTCATCCTGCGCACCCAGCAGGGCATTGATCGGCCCGCCCTGATCTCTCCCATCCCCACATTGCGGGGGGAAAGCGTGATGCTGGACCTAGGCGCCAATCTGGAGTGCGACGCCCATAATCTGGCCCAGTTCGCTGTAATGGGGGCCGCCTATGTGCGCACCGTGCTGGGGCTCAGCACGCCCAGCGTCGGGCTGCTGAATGTGGGCGTGGAAGAGCTAAAGGGCAAGGAAGCCATCCGGGAAGCCGGACAGATTCTGCGCCATTCAAACCACCTGAACATCAATTTCCAGGGTTTTGTGGAGGGAACGGACATTTCCTCCGGTCGGGTGGACGTGATCGTTACGGACGGCTTTACCGGCAATGTGGCCCTGAAGACCACCGAAGGCACGGCCCGTTTCATCGGCACTCTGCTGGAGCAAGCGTTCCGGTCTTCCCTTATGACGAAGCTGGGCTATGCGCTGGCCCGTCCGGGGCTTCAATCGCTGCGGGATCATCTGGACCCCAACAACCATAATGGCGGCGTCTTTATGGGACTCAACGGCCTTGTGGTGAAAAGCCATGGCGGCGCAAATGTGCATGGGATTGCTTCCGCCGTATCCACGGCACGCGAAATGGCGCGCAATAATCTTATTTCTCTGGTGGGGGACGAGTTGACCGCCATTGTGGAAGATGCGCCGGAAAACGATGAAAACGGCGGGGCTTGAGCCGGTTTTTTGAAGTCGTTTTATTTGTTGTCTGTTAAGTGCCTCTGGAAGCTTGGGAAATTCTGCCAAGTGAATTGACTTGAGCGCGCGCTTTCGCTAGCGTTTTCATGGTGTTGGTTGTGGCGTGCCCGGCGGGGACATCGCTGATCACGATAGATGATGCGAAACCGTCGGCACAAGAGGGGAACGGGACATGAGCGACAAGACCTTGACGCGCGCCGACCTGACGGAATCGGTCTATGAAACCGTGGGGCTGTCGCGCAATGAATCCGCTGATCTGGTGGAAGCGGTGTTGGAAGAGCTTTCCTCCACACTTGTGGGTGGGGAGAATGTGAAGATTTCCTCCTTTGGCAGTTTTCTGGTGCGCCAGAAGAATGGCCGCATGGGGCGCAACCCCAAAACCGGGGAAGAAGTACCCATCAACCCCCGGCGCGTGCTGGTTTTCCGGCCCAGTCAGGTGATGAAAGACCGCATCAACAAAGTGCGGTAAGCAACTGATTTCTTGCCAATCCTGCCAAAAGCTGACTAAATGCCCCCTATGGGGACAGGTGCGGGATCAGGCTCATGACGGATCAGACGCCGGAACACGACGACCAGCAAGCAGACCAGCAGGCCGAGGCCCGGCGCCGCGGCAAGGCGCAGGACGCCTATCGCACCATTTCGGAAGTGGCGGAAGATCTGGACCTGCCGCAGCATGTGTTGCGCTTCTGGGAAACCAAGTTCACACAACTCAAGCCTTTGAAGCGCGGCGGCAACCGGCGCTATTATCGACCGTCGGACATCGAGCTGCTGAAAGCCATCAAGCTTCTTCTTCATACAGAAGGCTATACCATTCGCGGTGTGCAGAAACTGTTCAAGGAGCAGGGCAGCCGTGTGACGGTGGAACAGGCGCTGAGCGGCCAAACGCCGCTTCAAAAGGCGCAGGACCCGGCGCCGGAAGGGGAAAAGCCCGCGCCGCCGCTTGAGTCCGCAACCACTCCCCACACGTCCGTGGCATCGACCGCGCGGCCTTCCCCGGCGCCGACAAGCCTGCCGAACAAGGCGGAAAGCGAGCTGCGCGGCGTGCTCGATCAACTGAAAAAGCTGCGGGCAAGGCTGGATTAGGGGGGGCGCAGGCCCGCTTTTTTGCCTTTTCCGGGGCTGTGAAAATTTCGCCAAAAAGGCCGTTGCACACTGGAAAACCCGGCGATATAGTCCGCCCACCTTGATGATCGGGGGGTAGCTCAGCCTGGTAGAGCACTAAGCTGGGGGCTTAGGGGTCGCAGGTTCGAATCCTGTCTCCCCGACCAAAGGGAAACCGCCGGTGTGCCTGATGGCCACCGGCGGTTTTTTCATGTTGCGCCCTTGCCGGAAGCGCGGTTTGCGCGCCTTTCGGCCCTGATTTCTCATCGTCCCGGTAAGCATGACGGCCTTTGGGACGGTGCGATCCTTGCGCCCTTGATCAGGGGCGGCTAGACACGGAACCACGCAGGAGCCGACGATCCGCCGGATCGAACCGGCCCATAACACCGGCAAGGGGGGTGCATGGACCTGGGAAGCGAGCTATGGCCCGTTGTGGCCGCCCTTCTGGGCGCGGGGGTTCTGGCCGGATTTCTGGCGGGATTGCTTGGCATTGGCGGGGGTGTGGTGACCATTCCGGCCCTGTTTCTGGCGCTGGACCCCCTGGGTGTGCCCCTTGAATGGCGGATGCATGTGGCCATCGCCACGTCCCTTGCCATCATCATTGCCACCAATCTGTCCAGCGTGCGCGCCCATCACAGCCGACAGGGGGTGGATTGGGGCATTGTCCGCCGCTGGTGGTGGCTGGTGGCGATCGGCGCGATCCTGGGGTCGGTCGCGGCCAAGCATCTCAAGACGGCGGAACTGGTTTATGTCTTTGCGACCCTTTCCGGCCTTCTGGCCCTGAAAATGGTGCTGCCAATTCAGCACTGGCGCCTGGGAACCGGGCTGCCAAAAGGTGCCAAAGGATATGCGGCCCCGTGGGTTATCGGATTCTTCTCAAGTGTCATGGGTATTGGTGGCGGCAGCTTGTCCGTACCCTATATGACCCTTTATGATGTGCCCATTCATCGCGCCGTGGGCACCGCGTCTCTGCTTGGCCTGGTGATCAGTGTTGCCGGGGGCGGGGGCTATCTGCTGGGCGGTCTGGATGTGGCCGGGCTTCCCGATGGCCAGATCGGTTTCGTCAACTGGCCGGCGGCGCTGGTTGTGGCGGCGGCGGCGGCATTGATGGCGCCCATCGGGGCGCGCGCCGCCCATGCCCTGCCGCGTGCTGTTCTGAGTGTTGTTTTCGGACTGTTTCTGATCGCCGCCACCGTGCGGCTTTTAGTGGCCGTGCACTGATTGCGCGGGGGCGGCACCGCCGCCATTGAGGGGGAACCATGGCAGAGGCGACCAAGACATCCCGACATACCCGATCGGCGGAAAGTCTGGCCGAGGGGTTTGACGCGGCCAACCTGGCGGACTGGCGGGCGCTGGCGGAATCCACCCTCAATGGACGCGGCGTGGACGACACCCTTGTCACCCGGCTGGTGGGCGGCATACCGGTTCAGCCGCTTTATATGGCGGAAAACGCCCGTATCGAGCCGCAGCCCGCCATGCCGCACGGGTGGCATATTCTTGAACCGGTCTCGGCGGCTGATGGCGCCACGGCCAATGAAATGGCGCTTGATGGGCTGGAACGGGGCGCCACCGGGCTCGTGCTGCGGCTGGATGACGGCGTTCAGGGTGGCGTGCCGCTGAACGGGATGAGCCGGGCGCTCAAGGGCGTGCATCTGGATATGGCGGCGCTTTGGCTTGATGCCGGGGTAGCCGGGGACAGGGCGGCGGAAGACGCGCTGGCCTGGATGGAATCCCGCGGTCTGGACGGCGATGCCGTAACCGGCTCGCTGGGGCTGGACCCCCTTCTGATCGCGGCCCGCATGGGCGGCGCACCCACCGATTTGAACAGCATGGTTGCGGACCATGCCTATCTCGGCGCGGACGGGCTGAGTCGTTTCCCGCACCTGCGGCCTTTTCATGTGATGCTGGACCCGGTGCGGCTGGCAGGTGGCGGCCCGGTTCTGGAACTGGCCGTGATGCTGGGTGCGGGCGTGGCCTATCTGCGCGGGCTGGAAGCCGCGGGTGTGCCGCTGAAACAGGCCGTCGGGGCCATCGCCTTCAGCCTGGCGCTGGATACGGACATGGCCACCGGTATCGCAAAGCTCAGGGCGGCACATCGGCTCTGGCACCATGTGGCGGCGGCGTCGGGCGCTCCGCTGGATGGCCCGGCCCCGGTCGGCGCGGTGGCAAGCATGGCCATGCTCACAAGCCGGGACCCCTGGGTGAACATCGTGCGGCAGACCCTTTCGGGCGTGGCCGGGGCGCTTGGGGGCGCGCGCCACATGATGATCCCGCCCTTTGACAGTCCGCTGGGCGCGCCGGGCCCGCTTGCACGGCGGATATCGCGCAATGTTCAGGTGATCGCGCAGGAAGAATCGCACCTGAATGCGGTGTCGGACCCGGTGGCCGGCGCCTATGCCTTTGAAACACTTACGACGGACTTGGCGGAGGCGGCCTGGCAACGGTTTCAGGCCATTGAAAGTGCGGGCGGTCTGGCCGCCTGGATCATGGATGGGGGGCTGAACGCCGCCACGGCTGAGGATCGCGCCGAGCGGGACTCGGATATTCGCCATCGCCGCACGGCGATCATCGGCGTATCGGATTATCCCCTGGTGGAAGAAACACTGCCCGAAGGTACGGGCGCCCCGCTGGCGCCGGTGGCTGCCCCCCCGAACCTGACCGTTTCCGTTCCTCGGCTGGTGTCACGCCGGGACAGTGCCGTATTCGAGGCCCTGCGGGATCGGGCCGATGGCATGGAAACGCCGCCACACGTCTTTCTCGCCGCCATGGGGCCGCTGAAGCGCCACACGGCACGGGCCGGATTTGCCCGCAATGCGTTGGCCGCTGGCGGATTTCGTGTTCTGGATACGGATGGATTCGACACCCCGTCGGAGGCGGCAAAAGCCTTTGGCGAAAGCGGGGCGGACCTGGCCGTAATTGCCGGTGACGATGCCCAATATGAGAAATCGGGTGCCAATATGGCCGCTGCGCTGAAGCAGGCGGGCGCGCGCAGGGTGGTTCTGGCCGGGCCGGAGATTACCGCCATCAGGGATGCAGGCGCGACCGATTTCATCCATGCGGGCTGTGATCTGGTCACAGTGCTGGATGCCCTGCTTTCAAGCCTTGAGGCCGGGCGAAACGGGGGTAAGACCATCCGGGACGGGGAGAGCGAGACATGAGCCGGATACCGGACTTTACCACCGTGCCCTTTCAGGCCGCAGCCGGGGAAAAGCACCCTGATGACGGCGCGGGCATGGAAACGCCGGAGGGCGTGACCATCAAGGCGGCCTATGGCCCGCAGGATCTGGACGGGCTGGACCATCTGGCCACCATTCCGGGCAAGGCGCCTTTCCTGCGCGGGCCCTACAGCACCATGTACACCCGGC
Source organism: Yunchengibacter salinarum (assembly GCF_037658235.1). Lineage (NCBI taxonomy): Bacteria > Pseudomonadati > Pseudomonadota > Alphaproteobacteria > Kordiimonadales > Kordiimonadaceae > Yunchengibacter > Yunchengibacter salinarum. The sequence goes on from NZ_JBBJLN010000004.1 coordinate 68,179, forward strand.
GCCCGTGGACCGTGCGCCAATATGCCGGCTTTTCCACCGCCGAGGAAAGCAATGCCTTTTACCGTCGCAATCTGGCGGCGGGGCAGAAGGGCCTGTCCATCGCTTTCGATCTGGCCACACACCGGGGCTATGACAGCGATCATCCCCGCGTGACCGGCGATGTGGGCATGGCGGGTGTGGCGATCGACAGCATTCTGGACATGCGCACCCTGTTTGACGGCATTCCGCTGGACCGGATGAGCGTATCCATGACCATGAACGGCGCCGTTCTGCCGATCATGGCGCTTTATATCGTGGCGGCGGAAGAGCAGGGGGTCTCGCCCGAAAAATTGAGCGGCACCATTCAGAACGACATTCTGAAGGAGTTCATGGTCCGCAACACCTATATCTATCCGCCCAAGCCGAGTATGCGGATCATTTCGGACATTTTCGCCTATACGTCTGAAAACATGCCGAAATTCAACAGCATCTCCATTTCCGGCTATCACATGCAGGAAGCAGGCGCCACGGCGGACCTGGAACTGGCCTATACACTGGCGGACGGGGTGGACTATATCCGCGCCGGGCTGGATGCCGGGCTGGATGTGGACCGGTTCGCTCCCCGGCTCAGCTTTTTCTGGGCCATCGGCATGAACATGACCATGGAAATCGCCAAGATGCGGGCGGCCCGCGCGCTCTGGGCCAGGTTGGTGCGGCGTTTCAACCCATCAAACGAAAAATCCCTGTCCCTGCGCACGCACAGCCAGACATCCGGCTGGTCGCTGACCGCCACGGATGTTTACAATAATGTGACCCGCACGACGATCGAAGCGCTGGCCGCCACCTTCGGCCACACGCAGAGCCTGCACACCAACGCTTTTGACGAAGCGCTGGCCCTGCCGACGGATTTTTCCGCCCGCATCGCCCGGAACACCCAATTGGTGATCCAGTCCGAAAGCGGTAACACCCGCCTGATCGATCCCTTTGCGGGCAGCTATTATGTGGAGCGCCTCACCGCCGATCTGGCGGCCCGCGCCATGGCCCATATCGACGAGGTGGAGGCCGAGGGCGGCATGACCCGCGCCATCGAGGCGGGCATTCCCAAGCTGCGCATCGAGGAAGCCGCCGCCCGCACCCAGGCGCGGATCGACAGTGGCCGTCAGAGCGTGGTCGGCGTGAACCTGTTCAGGCCGGACGAGACCGACTCGGTGGATGTGCTCAGGGTGGACAACAGCCGCGTGCGATCCGCCCAACTGGAAAAGCTGGAGCGCTTGCGCGCACAGCGGGACGGGCAGGCCGTGACCCGCGCGCTGGATGCCTTGACCGAGGCCGCGGATCGGGGCGAGGGTAATCTTCTGGCGCTGAGTGTGGAGGCCGCGCGGGCCAAGGCAACCGTGGGGGAAATCTCCGCCGCGCTGGAAAAGGTGTTCGGGCGCCACAAGGCGGAGGTAAAAGCCGTGACAGGGGTTTACAGGCAGGAAGCCGGCAGCGATAGCGCCGCGATCGAACGGGCGCGCAAGGCGGTGGATGCTTTTGCCCGGCAGGATGGCCGCCGCCCCCGCATCCTGATCGCCAAGATGGGGCAGGATGGCCATGACCGGGGCCAGAAGGTGATCGCCTCAGCTTTTGCCGATCTGGGGTTCGATGTGGACATCGGCCCCCTGTTCCAGACCCCGGAGGAAGCCGCGCGCCAGGCGGTTGAAAATGATGTGCATGTAATCGGCGCCAGTTCGCTCGCCGCCGGGCACCTGACCCTTGTGCCCGCCCTGCGCGATGCTTTGAAGGAACTTGGCCGGGACGACATTCTGATCGCCGCAGGTGGCGTGATTCCGCCGCAGGATTTCGAGGCGCTCAAGCAGGCGGGAGCCGCCGAAATCTTTCCGCCCGGCACGGTGATTCCCGACGCGGCGGTGCGGCTGATCGCCCGACTCAACACCGCCCTTGGCTATAGCGACGTGGCATGAGCCCGGATGTGACCCCGGAAAAACTGGCGGACGGGGTGCTGGCCGGGCACCGTGCCGCCATTGGCCGCGCCATGACACTGGTGGAAAGCACCAGCCCCCGCCACCGGGAGGCCGCACAGGCTCTGCTGGAAAAACTGCTGCCCCATGCGGGCGAGGCCCAGCGGGTGGGCATTACCGGCGTGCCGGGGGTGGGCAAGTCCACCTTCATCGATAATCTGGGCATGATGCTGGTGGAGCAGGGCCACCGGCTGGCCGTGCTGGCGGTGGACCCGTCCAGTGGCCGCACGGGCGGCTCCATCCTTGGCGACAAGACCCGCATGGAACGGCTCGCCGCCCATGACGATGCATTCATCCGCCCCAGCCCCAGTGCCGGGGTGCTGGGCGGCGTGGCCCGCGCCACGCGGGAAGCCATGGTGATCGTGGAAGCCGCGGGATTCGATACGGTATTCGTGGAGACGGTGGGCACGGGTCAGAGCGAGACCATGGTGGCGGACATGGTGGATTTTTTCCTGGTGCTGATGCTGCCGGGGGCCGGGGATGAGCTTCAGGGCATCAAGAAAGGCGTTCTGGAACTGGCCGACATGATCGCCGTCAACAAGGCCGACCTGTTTCCCGACAAGTTGAGGGACGCGCTCAGGGAATACAAGGCGGCGCTTCATATATTGAGTGACGACAGCCCCAACTGGCATCCGCCGGTGGTGCCCGTTTCCGCCCTGACGGGGGAGGGGCTGGACAGCCTCTGGCAAAAGGTGGCGGAGCACCGGAAGATCATGACCGACAGCGGCGAGCGAGAAGCCCGGCGCCGAAAGCAGCGGCTGGACTGGATGCGCGCCCTTTTGAGCGATCGGGTGATGGCGCTGTTCAACGATCACCCGGATGTGAAGGCCGCGCGCGTTGACACCGAGGCCGCCGTGCTGGACGGTTCCATCACCGCATCGGCCGCCGTGGAACGCTTGGTGCGGCTGTTCGACCCGTCCTGATCCGGCTATCGCCCGGTCACGCCAAGCAAGAAGGGATACCCGCCATGCACGCGCGCCTGTTCCGCGCCGCCTTCGCCAGCCTGTCGCTGATCGCCGTTTTTTTCTCCCCGCCCCTTCTGGCCGAAACGCCCCACCCGGTGGACCGGGCAAAAGCCGCCCGCCTGCTGGAACAGGCCCGACAGACCTGCCTTGCGGATGATGGCGCCCTGTGGGGGTTGCAGTTCTGCGGCCCCACCTTGCTGATCGACCCGGAAACCCGGCGCGCCTTGAAGGCGGACCTCACCGCCATCCAGCCGATCACCGAAGATGGCCTGGAAGATGTGCAATGGCCGGATAACATGCGCCTGTCCAACAGCACCCGCTATTGGAACGGCGTGCAGTATGCCACGCTGACATGGCCGGTGCAGGCCCGCAGCGAACCGGGCAGGGTGGCCCTTGTGCTGCATGAGAACTACCACCGCACCCAGGGCGTGATGCATTTCCGGGTGGGGGAAGATGTGCGCAGCGAACATCTGGACAGTGAATCAGGCCGGGTTTCCCTGCGGCTGGAAGCGCGTGCGCTGGAAAAGGCCGTGTCGGCGGAAGACCTGGAAACCCGCCGCCACTTCGCCCGACTGGCGCTGGCCTTCCGCCATGACCGCTTGGGCGGGCGCCCGGTGGCCCGCCAGTCGGAGCGGTATCTGACCCTGTTCGAAGGGTTGGCCGAATATAGCGGCAACCGATTGGCGCGGAGCCCGTCCGCATTTCGGGAATATGCCGCGCACCGCCCCACGGGGATTGAGGGCCATAGCAGTTTCACCCGCAATTTCGCCTATTTCACCGCGCCTGCCTGGGGCTGGCTTCTGGACCAGACCGGGCCGGACTGGCGCCGGAGTCTGACCGGGGAAGACGGGTTGGCGGATCATTATGCCCGCCGCATTGGCGCACAGGCCCCGTTTGCCGATGACGCGGCGCGCCAGCAGGGATTGGCCGCGCTGGACGGGGCGACCGTCAAGGCCGAGGAACGGCAGCGGGCCAGCCGTATTCAGGCTCGGCAGCAACGCTATCGGGACCGCTTCGTGGACGGGCCGGTTCTGGTGATGGAAGCCAATGGCTTTTCCATGGACCCGCGCACGGTCACATCCCTGGGTCAGCATGGCCGGGTGTATGAAGTGCTGTCCATCAGCAATGACTGGGGCCGGTTCGAGACCGAAAACGGCGCCCTGATGGGGCCGCGCCCGCCCTATGTCTATGCCGAGGCCGTGACGGATGAATCCGGTGCGCTGGTGCTGAACAATGATCAGTGGACGCTTAGCCTGAAGCCGGGCTGGACCATCGTGCCCCATGAAAAGGGATTCGCCATCGCCCGGCAGGATTGAGCGCATCCCCGCCGGTATCAGTCCACCGGGTCGCCGGGGGAGACAACGCGAATCTTGGCGCCGTCCACCTTGAGCGCCACATCGCCGGATATGAGCCTCAGGGCGTCTTCGCCGAAAATCTCCCGCCGCCAGCCATGCAGCGCTTTCAGGTCCGCCCGCTCCGGCTGAGCGGCCCATTCCTCCACTTCACGGGCGCTGGCGACCAGCTTTGGCGCCACTTCCGCCTGCTTGCATTTTTCTTTCAGCAGCACCTTCAGCAAATCCGCCATTGGCGGCACGTGCAGCCGGGGTTTGCGGGGTTCCGCCGGGGGCAGGTCGCTTTCCGGCAGGGCCATGGTCTGTTCGATGGCCTCCAGCAATGCCTTTCCCGACTGGGACTTGGCAAAGCCCTTGGGCAGGCCGCGCACATGGTCCAGCGCCTCCGCATTTTTTGGCGGATTGGCGGCCATCTCAAGAAGGGTGTCGTCACGGGCGATGCGGTTGCGGGGCATGTCGCGGCGTTGGGCCTCCCGCTCCCGCCAGGCGGCGAGGGCGTGAACAAGGGCCATGAAACGCGGCTTTCCGGGGCGTACCTTGATCCGTTTCCAGGCATCTTCCGGCGCCATGCGATAGGTTTCCGGGTCCAGCAGGATCTGCATTTCCTCCTTTACCCAGTGCGTGCGGTTGCGCCGATCCAGCCGCTCGGCCAGATGGCGGTATATTTCTCGCAGATAGGTCACGTCCCCCAATGCATAGGTGAGTTGCTTGTCGCTCAGGGGACGGCGGGACCAGTCCGTAAAACGGGCGGATTTGTCCAGCGCATGGCCGGTGATCTGCTTGACCAGCATTTCATAGCCCGCTGAGTCGCCAAATCCGCACACCATGGCCGCCACCTGGGTATCGAACACCGGATGGGGCAGGCGGCCCGACATCTGATAGAAGATTTCCAGATCCTGGCGGCTGGCATGAAGCACCTTCAGCACCGGCTCTTCATTCATCAGGTGCCAGAAGGGGGCAAGATCCAGCCCCTCCGCCAGGGTATCCACCGCAAATGCGCCATCTTCGTCGGCAAGCTGGATCAGGCAGAGCTGCGCATAATAAGTGCGTTCGCGCATGAACTCCGTGTCCACGGTGACAAAATCCGCCTTTGCGAGGCGCTTGCAGAGGTCTTCCAGTTCCTGGGTATCGGTAATGGCGTGCATATGTGTTCCGGCTGAAGCAATCCTGTTAACCATTCGGGCCTAACGGCACCGACCCTTCATCCATACATGGGGCGAGGCGCCGCGTCACCCCTTTGGCGACACATGGGCCGCTTCAACATGGCTTGGCCGCGCGGGGTGGTCTTGACATTATGGGCCAATCATGCGCTTTTCCCGCAGCGAAAATCGGGGGCGCCCCCGCCATGACGACCATCATTTTACAGGGGCTTTGAAACCAATATGCATGCCTATCGCACCCATAGCTGTAATGATCTGAGGCAGGCCGATGTGGGCGCATCCGTCCGTCTTTCGGGCTGGGTTCACCGCAAACGGGACCATGGCGGTCTTCTGTTCATCGACCTTCGGGACAATTACGGCATCACCCAGTGCGTGTTCGACGTGGACAGCGCCTGCTTCGATGAGGCCGATGCGGTGCGGGCGGAAAGCGTGATCCGCGTGGATGGCCGGGTCAAGGCCCGCAGCGAGGACACCGTGAATCCCGACCTGCCCACCGGCAGCGTAGAGCTGTATGTGGACGAGATGGAGGTGCTCTCCGCGGCGGGCGATCTGCCCATGCCGGTCTTTGGCGAGGCCGAATATCCCGAAGATATCCGCCTGAAATACCGCTATCTGGACCTGCGCCGCGAACGGCTGCACAACAATATCCTGAAGCGGTCTGATATCATTTCCTCCCTGCGCCGTCGCATGACGGATCAGGGCTTCCGCGAGTTTCAGACCCCGATTCTGACCGCGTCCAGCCCCGAAGGCGCGCGGGACTTTCTGGTGCCGTCCCGCCTGCATCCCGGTGAGTTTTATGCCCTGCCGCAGGCGCCGCAGCAGTTCAAGCAGCTCATCATGATGTCGGGCTTCGACAAATATTTCCAGATCGCGCCCTGCTTCCGGGATGAAGACGCGCGCGCCGACCGCAGCCCCGGCGAGTTCTATCAGCTCGATATGGAAATGAGCTTCGCCACCCAGGAAGACGTGTTCCGCGTGATCGAACCGGTCATGGAAGGCGTATTCAGCGAATTTTCCGAAAAGAAGGTTACGCCCGCGCCGTTCCCGCGCATTCCGTATCGGGAAGCCATGCTGAAATATGGCAGCGACAAGCCGGACCTGCGCAACCCCATTGAAATTCAGGACGTGACGGAGATTTTCCGGGGCTCCGGCTTTGGCATTTTTGCCAAGATGGTCGAGGGCGGCGCCGTGGTGCGCGCCATTCCGGCCCCCGGTGCCGGCGCGCTGGCCCGCAGCTTTTTCGACAAGACCAATGACTGGGCCAAACAGGCCGGGTTCGCCGGGCTGGGATATATCAATTTCAAGGATGGCAAACCGGGCGGGCCGATCGCCAAGAATATCGGCGAAGAGCGCACCCAGGCGCTTGTGGACCAGTTGGGCCTTGCCCCCAATGACGGCGTATTCTTTGCCTGCGACAAGGAAGCCGGCGCGGCCAGACTGGCAGGCGCCGCCCGCACGAAAGTGGGGAATGATCTGGACCTGGTCAGGACGGACGAGTTCAAGTTCTGCTGGATCGTGGATTTCCCCATGTTCGAGTGGGACGAGGACAACAAGAAAGTGGAGTTTTCCCACAACCCCTTCTCCATGCCCCAGGGCGGCATGGAAGCGCTTGAGACGATGGACCCGCTGGACATCCTGGCCTATCAGTATGACATCGTCTGCAACGGGGTGGAGTTGTCGTCCGGCGCCGTGCGGAACCACCGGCCCGAAGTCATGTACAAGGCATTCGAGATCGCCGGGTACAGCAAGGACGTGGTGGAAGCCGAGTTCGGCGGCATGTTGGGGGCGTTCAAGAATGGCGCGCCACCGCACGCCGGGATCGCGCCGGGTGTTGACCGGATCGTCATGCTGCTCTGCGAGGAGGAAAACCTGCGGGAGGTGATCCTGTTCCCCATGAACCAGAAGGCGGAAGACCTGATGATGGGCGCCCCGTCGAAAGTGGACGCCAAACAGCTCCGGGAACTGCACATCCGCGTGGTGGAGCCACCCAAGAAGGAAAGCGGCGCCTGAACCGGCGATCGGCACAAGGGGCAGCCCCATGCAAGAGCAAATTCTGATCCTCGATTTCGGCAGCCAGGTCACGCAGCTTATCGCTCGCCGCGTGCGGGAAGCGGGTGTTTACTGCGAAATCGTGCCATTCAATCGGGCGGAGGATGCCCTTTCGCGCATGGCGCCGCAGGGCATTATCCTGTCCGGCGGGCCTGCCAGCGTAACGGCGGCGGATACGCCGCGTGCGCCGCGGGCGGTGTTCGATGCCGGGCTCCCGGTGCTTGGCATCTGCTATGGTCAGCAGACCATGGTGGATCAGCTCGGTGGCCGGGTCAGCACATCCGACCACCACGAATTTGGCCGTGCCTTTCTGGATGTGACGGACGATTGCGCCCTCTTTGAAGGTGTCTGGAAGGCGGGGGACCGTGAACAGGTCTGGATGAGTCACGGTGATCGGGTTGAGGCACTGCCCGATGGCTTTCGGGTGGTCGGTGTTTCGGACGGCGCCCCCATGGCGGCCATCGCCGATGATGCGCGCGGTTTTTACGGCGTGCAGTTTCACCCGGAAGTCATGCACACGCCCCATGGCGCGGCCCTTCTGGAACGCTTCGTGCGCGGCGTATGCGGCTGCACGGGCACCTGGAGCATGGCCGGTTTCCGGGATAGCCAGATCAGGGCGATCCGGGATCAGGTGGGTGACGGGCGGGTGATTTGCGGCTTGTCCGGCGGGGTGGACAGTTCCGTTGTGGCTGTCCTGCTGCACGAGGCCATTGGCGATCAGCTTACCTGTGTTTTCGTGGATCACGGCCTGCTCCGGCAGGGGGAAGCGGATCAGGTGGTATCCCTGTTCCGGGAACACTATCAGATCAATCTGGTGCACCGGGACGCGCGCGACCTGTTCATGGACCGCCTGAGCGGCGTGCAGGACCCGGAACAGAAGCGCAAGATCATCGGCGGCCTGTTCATCGACGTGTTCGAGCAGGAAGCGAAAGCCGTGGGCGGCGCGGACTTTCTGGCCCAGGGTACGCTCTATCCCGATGTGATCGAATCCGTCAGCTTTACGGGTGGCCCCAGCGTCACCATCAAAAGCCACCATAATGTGGGTGGCCTGCCGGAGCGCATGAACATGGCGCTGGTGGAACCGCTGCGTGAGCTTTTCAAGGATGAAGTGCGCATCCTTGGCCGGGAACTGGGCCTGCCGGAGCCCTTCATTGCCCGTCACCCCTTTCCGGGGCCGGGGCTCGCCATTCGCATTCCGGGCGAGGTATCCGCCGAGAAATGCGATATATTGCGCAAGGCGGATGCCATCTATCTTGAGGAAATCCGCAATGCGGGCCTGTATGACAGTATCTGGCAAGCCTTCGCCGTGCTGCTGCCCGTGCAGACCGTGGGCGTGATGGGGGACAGCCGTACCTATGACTGGGTATGCGCCCTCAGGGCCGTGACCAGCACGGACGGCATGACGGCGGAAAGCTATCCTTTTTCACACACATTTCTGGGGCGGGTCTCCACCCGCATCATCAATGAGGTGCGCGGCATCAACCGCGTGGTCTATGATGTCACTTCCAAGCCACCCGGCACCATCGAATGGGAATAGCGCTTCGGCGCATCACGTTCTGTCCGCATGAAGGGGGAGAGACATGTCCACCACCAACAAGGAAACCGCCGTCGATGCACGCCCGCGACGCAAGGTGACGGCGCGCGCCATTGCCCGCGCCAAGGGCGGCGACCCCATCGTCTGCCTGACCGCCTATATCGCCCCCATGGCGGCGCGGCTGGATGAGCACTGCGACCTGATCCTGGTGGGGGACAGCGTGGGCATGGTGCTGTATGGGATGGACAGCACCCTTGGCGTATCACTGGACATGATGATCGCCCATGGACGGGCCGTAACCCGCGGCGCAAAGCGGGCCCTAGTGGTGATCGACATGCCCTTCGGCACCTATGAGGAATCGAAGGAGCAGGCCTTTCGCAACGCCGCGCGGGCCCTCAGCGAGACCGGGGCCGGGGCTGTCAAGCTGGAAGGCGGCGTGGAAATGACCGATACAGTGTCCTTCCTGGTGGCGCGCGGCATTCCGGTCCTCGCCCATGTGGGCCTGATGCCGCAAAGTGTGCATACCGCTGGCGGCTATGCGGCCCGTGGCCGCCGGGCGGAAGAATGGGACCCGATCATCCGCGATGCCAGAGCGGTGGCCGAGGCGGGCGCCTTTGCCGTCGTGCTGGAAGGCGTGGCAGAACCGCTGGCCCGCAAGGTTACGGAAGAACTGAGTGTGCCGGTGATCGGCATTGGCGCTTCCAATATGTGCGACGGACAGATATTGGTTACGGAAGACATGCTTGGCCTGTTCGCCATAAATCCGAAATTCGTTAAGCGTTATGCGGAGATAGGCGACGATATTCGCAAAGCGGTTGAAGATTACGCGGGCGATGTGCGCGCACGGCGCTTCCCGGCGGTGGAGCATACCTACCCCATGAAGTCATCCGGGTGAGCATGGCGCGCAAGCCATTGATTGCCATGCCGCACCGGTTTGACTATGGTACGCGCCGCATTCGGCGGCGCGGTCTTGCGGCTGCGCTGAACGCACCGGTCAGCCCGGTGACCATTTAAGGAGACTGGCGTGTCGGACGATCAATCCGAACTGGCGTTTCAGGAAGTCGATGAGGCCCTGCGTCGCGAGCGCATGAAATCGCTGTGGCAGCGGTTTGGTAAATATATCATCGCCCTGGCCATCGGCGTGGTTCTGCTGGTGGCGGGCCGCGAGGGCTGGCAGGCCTATGAGCAAAGCCAGGCAGAGGCACATTCCGGTGCTTTCGCCGCCGCACTGGAGCGTGCACGCGAGGACGGCGCGGACCCGGTCGCCGTTTGGCGGGACGCGCTGGCGGGCGCGGAAGGGGAGCTTGGCGCCACCTATGGCGCGCTTGCCCGCCTGCGCATGGCCGCCGCCGCACTGGATGCGGGCGATGTGGATTCGGCGCTGTCGGCTTATGATCTTCTGATCCGTGAAGGCGGCCCGGATCGCATCATCGATGATCTGGCGCGGCTTCTGTCCGGTATGGTGATGGTGCAGGAAGGCCGCGACCTTGATGCGGCGCGCAAACGTTTCTCCACCGTGGCACAGGGCGGGCGCCCCTGGCACCATAGCGGCCTTGAGCAACTGGCGCTGCTGGACCTTCAGCAAGCGGACATGGCCAGCGCCCGCCAGCGGCTGGAAAGCCTGGTGGCGGATGATGAAACCCCGGCCAGCATCCGCCAGCGGGCTGAGGATATGGAAAAGCTGATCGGTCGCGAACTGGACCAACAGAGCATCGATTCCGAGGCGTCGGCGGAGTCGCCGGGCGATGCTGACGGCGCGGATGCCAGCGCCGACACGCCCCGATAACAAGGCAAACAAGGAAGGTTGTGATGACAATCCAAACCGCCACCGGTCACGCGGCCCGCACCGCTCTGGCAGCCGCCCTGGCCCTGTCCCTGGCCGCCTGCGGCGGAAGTGGGCCACGGCAGAAATATGATGACGGCGGCAAGGAGCGCATTTCCATCTTGACCTCAACCCAGCTTCTTGAAGCCGATCCGGGCATTCAGGACCTGCCGGTCACGATTTCCCGCCCCTATCGCAACAAGAGCTGGGCGCAGGCCGGTGGCAATGCCAGCCATACCCCTTATCATCTGGCCCTGGATGAAACGCTGGATATTGCCTGGCGCGCGGATTTCGGAAAGGGCAACAAGGACTATGAGCGCATGACGGCGGGGCCTGTTGCCGCCAATGGCACCGTCTATACCATGGATTCCCAGGCGCTGGTTTCCGCCATTGATCTGAATACGGGCAATGTGAAATGGACCCGTTCGCTGGAAGACGAGAACGAGCGTTCCGATGTGGGTTTTGGCGGCGGCGTGGCCTTCCATAAAGGGCGGATTTACGCCACCACCGGCTATGGGTATGTGCACGCTCTGGATGGCGAAGACGGCTCCGTGATCTGGAGCAGTGAGCGTTTCGTGCCGTTCCGGGGTGCCCCCACGGTGGGCGACGGGCGTGTTTTTGCGCTGACGCAGGATAACCAGCTTCTGGTCTTCAATCAGGAAGACGGCAGCCTTGCCTGGGATCAGGTGGGCATTGTGGAGACTGCGGGCATGTTGGGTGCCGCCAGCCCGGCCTTCAATGACGATACGGTCGTGACCGCGCTGTCGTCCGGCGAACTGATCGCCATGCTCAGCAATAATGGCCGGGTCTTGTGGCAGGATGCGCTTTCCTCCGCCCGGCGGCTGACGCCCCTGTCCTCCCTGTCCGATGTAGATGCGCTGCCGGTGATGGACAGGGGGCGTGTCTATGCCGTTTCCCATTCCGGGCGCATGGTCAGCATCGACATGCGCTCCGGCGAACGCGCATGGGAGGCGGACATTGCCGGGCTGAACACGCCCTGGGTTTCGGGCAATTTCGCTTTCGTCACCACCATTGACGCGCAAGTGGCCGCGGTTTCTCTGGCGGATGGCCGTCTGCGCTGGATCACCCAGTTGCAGCGTTTCCGCGATCAGGAAGACCGGCGCGGCCTGATAAGCTGGAATGGCCCCATCCTTGCCGGGGACCGCCTTCTGGTGACCAGCAGTCATGGTTATGCCCTGTCACTGTCGCCTTATACCGGTGAGGTTTTGAGCGGCATCGAACTTCCCGGCGGCACCACGACTCCGCCCATCGTGGTGGATGGCACCTTCCTTGTTCAGACAAATGATGGCGAACTGATCGCATATCGCTAAGTTATTTAGCGCAAAACGGAAAAAATCATGGCTTTCACCCTCGCCATCGTCGGGCGGCCCAATGTGGGCAAGTCCACCCTGTTCAACCGGCTCGTCGGCAAGCGGCTTGCACTGGTGGACGACACCCCCGGCGTGACCCGTGACCGGCGGGAAGGGCAGGGCAGCCTGGCCGATCTCAGCTTCAACCTGATCGATACGGCGGGGCTGGAAGACGGCGATCAGGGCAGCCTGTCCCACCGTATGCGGATGCAGACCGAAAAGGCCATGCAGGACGCGGACGTGGTGCTGATGTTGTATGATGCCCGCGCCGGCGTGACCCCGCTGGACAGTCATTTCGCCGCCGAGCTGCGTCGCTTGAAGGCGCCGGTGATTCTGGTGGCCAACAAGTGCGAGGGCCGGGCCGTGATATCCGGCCTCTATGAAGCCTACAGCCTGGGGCTGGGGGAGCCGATCGCCATTTCCGCCGAGCATGATGAAGGCATGGCCGAACTGTACCAGGCCATTGTGGATGCGGTGCGCGAAGGGGGCGGCGATCCCTATGCGGACGAGTCGGACGACGAAGACGGGAAAAGCGCCGACGGCCCCACGGACGGACTGGATCTGCCCGATGTGGGGGATCTGGATTTCGAATTCGACGACCCCGAAGAGCAGGCGGAGGCGGAAGCCCCCCTCAGGCTGGCCGTGGTGGGGCGGCCCAATGCGGGCAAGTCCACCCTGATCAATCACCTGGTGGGGGAGGAACGCCTTGTTACCGGGCCGGAAGCGGGCCTGACCCGCGATTCCATCGCCATCGAATGGGAATGGAACGGCCTGCCGGTGCGCCTGTTCGATACCGCCGGGCTGCGGCGGCGTGCCCGCGTGATGGAAAAGCTGGAAAAGCTTTCGGTCAACGACACGTTGCGCGCCATACAGTTCGCCGAGATCGTGGTGCTGTTGATCGATGCCGAACGCGGTGTGGAAAAACAGGACCTGAAGATCGCCGAGCGCATCATTGATGAAGGCCGCGCCGTGATCATCGCCGTGAACAAATGGGATCTGGTAACGGATCGATTGGCGCTGAACCGGTCGGTGAAGGATGCGTTGACCCGTAGCCTGCCGCAGTTGCGCGGTGTGGAAGTGATCAATTTCTCCGCCCTGACCGGCAAGGGCGTGCAGAAGATGATGCCCGCCGTGGAAAAAGCCGTGGAGGTGTGGAACGCCCGCGTCCCCACCGGGGCTTTCAACCGCTGGCTGGCCGCCACCACGGATCAGCACCCCCCGCCCATGGTTTCCGGGCGTCGGATCAAGATTCGCTATGGCGCACAGGTGAAAACCCGGCCACCCACCTTCGCGCTTTTCTGCAATATGCCGGAAGACCTGCCGGGCAGTTACAAACGCTATCTGGAAAACGAGCTGCGCCGCGACTTTGACCTGCCGGGCACGCCCATTCGCCTGATGCTGCGCAAGGGCGAAAACCCCTATGCCAGCCGGCGGCGCAGAAAAGGCTGAACGCTGCCCGTGCTGCGACATCCCACCGCTACACGGGCGCGTTTCACGGCCTATTCTGTGGATGGTACCGCCAACAGCATGAATGCCTGAAAAGTCATGACCAGCCAGCCTGAAAACGCACCTTCCCCCCACGCCATGATGCCTGCCCTGACACGGGACCGGGATCGCCGCGCCGTGGGGGGCTGGCTGCTTGCCATGTGCGGGCTGGTGTTCCTGATGGTGGTGGTGGGCGGCGCCACACGCCTGACCGAATCCGGCCTGTCCATGGTGGACTGGCGCCCCGTCACCGGCATCCTGCCCCCGCTCAGTGACGATGCCTGGGCGGCGGAATTCGCCAAATACCGGACCAGCCCCGAATATCGCCTGAAAAATGCGGGCATGTCGCTGGATGAATTCAAGACCATATTTTACTGGGAATGGGGTCATAGGCTGCTGGGGCGACTCATCGGGCTTGCCTTTGCCCTGCCGCTGCTTTTCTTCTGGCTGAAGGGCCGCATCCCACCTGGCTATGGCACCCGCCTGCTGGCCCTGTTCTTTCTGGGCGGGGCGCAAGGTCTGCTGGGCTGGTTCATGGTGAAATCGGGGCTGGTGGATGAACCCGCGGTCAGCCATTACCGGCTGGCGGCGCATCTGGGACTGGCGCTGGTGATTTTCGCGGCCCTGTTCCGAACCGCACTCGGCCTGCTGATGCCGGCCCCGGCCATGGGCCGGGACTTTACCCGCCGCCTTGGCCGGATCATGCTTGGCGTGTTGGCGCTTCAGATCGTTCTGGGCGCGCTGGTGGCCGGGCTGAAGGCGGGCATGATCTATAACCAATGGCCGCTGATGGGGGAGGGGCTGGTGCCCCCCGGCCTGCTGCATATGGCGCCCTGGTGGCTCAATTTTCTGGAAAATGCGGTCACGGTGCAATTCGATCATCGCATTGGTGCCTATGTGCTCATGGCCCTGGGGCTCTGGCTCGGCTGGCGAGGCTGGCGACTGGGCGGCCCGGTGCGGGTGGCGGCGGTGGGCATGAGCGTGCTGTTGCTGTTGCAAGCCGCGCTCGGCATTGTCACTCTGGTAAAGGCAGTGCCGGTGGTCTGGGGAACGGCGCATCAGGGTGTGGCCGTGCTGCTGCTGGCGGCGGTGCTGTATTTCCTTCATTTGCACAAGGGGCGGGTCGCCTGAGGCAAGGCTTCCCCGCCGAACAAAGGGGGCTGCGGTGAATGACCGGATCGAAACACCCGAAACGCGCGCAGACAGCGGTTGCGTCAGCCTGTATGTGACCGTGGAGAGCGAGAATGTCGCCGTCCACATGGCCAGCGAACTGGTCAAGGAGGATCTGGTCGCCTGCGTCAATGTGTTTGACGGCGTGCGCTCCGTTTATAAGTGGGACGGCATGGTGCAGATCGACAATGAGGTGGTGATGATCGCCAAGACCACCCGATCCATGAGCGCCAAAGCCATCGCGCGCATCAAGGAACTGCACAATTACGACGTTCCGTGCATCACGATCTGGCCCATTGAAGGGGGCGAGGGCGACTATCTGGGCTGGGTGCGCGAAACCGTCGATCCACAGAAGCGCGTTTCAAACTAGGCATGGTGCAAACGGGCGGCTAGGTTTGATGCTTCGGATCAGTAACGGGGAAGGGGAACCGATGAACAGACAAAGCCGCGTTTCAGATGATGCCCGCGCCATGATGGAATTTGAAAGCCGCCGCAAGTCCGTGCTGGTGGCGTATCTTCTGTGGTTCTTTCTGGGCGGTTTCGGGGTTCACCGCTTTT
This sequence comes from Yunchengibacter salinarum, assembly GCF_037658235.1. Lineage (NCBI taxonomy): Bacteria > Pseudomonadati > Pseudomonadota > Alphaproteobacteria > Kordiimonadales > Kordiimonadaceae > Yunchengibacter > Yunchengibacter salinarum. Next base: position 83,644 of record NZ_JBBJLN010000004.1, read on the forward strand.
ATCTGGGGGCCACTTTTTCCGGCTTCGTCATGCTGGCGGTGGCCGGGGTGTCCTTCCTGACCATGATCATTCTGATCGGTCATCTGGGGATGCTTTTCATCGGCTTGTGGTGGCTCGTGGATGCCCTGCTGATTCCGGGGCTTACGCAGCGCTATAATGCCAGGCTGGCCCGCACCATCGGCTGATCGGCTTTTCCGGGCACGAAAAACGCGCCCCGATGATCGGGGCGCGCTTCATGGTTTCAAGCCATGCGCCAGGAGGGGCGGGGCGGCGGCTCAGTCGTCCGCCACTTTCACCACCTGCTTGCCGAAATTGCGGCCCTTGAGCATGTCGATAAAGGCTTGGGGGGCGTTCTCCAGGCCCTCGGCCACGGTTTCCCGATATTTCAGCTTGCCTTCTTTCAGCCAGCCCGCGCCCAGCTTGACCCATTCGCGGGTCAGTTCCGGGTAATTGAAGACGATGAAGCCCTGCATCTTCACGCTGCGCTGGATCAGCACCATCAGATTGCGCGGCCCCGGCGGCAGATCATCCAGCGTGGCATTATAGCTGGCGATCATGCCGCAAAGCGCGATCCGGGCGTTGAAATTGAGATTGTTGATGGCCGCTTCCATGATCGGGCCGCCCACATTTTCGAAATAGACATCGATGCCATCGGGATTGGCCTTGCGCACCGCTTTGACCAGATTGCCTTCCGTCTTGTAATTGAAGGCATCGTCGAACCCCAATTCCCTGAGATAGGCAACCTTGTCATCGTCCCCGGCGCTGCCCGCCACATGACAGCCCAGATTTTTGGCGATCTGGCCCACTACCTGGCCCACGGCGCCCGATGCGGCGGAAACGAAGACATTTTCGCCGTCTTTCAGCTCCGCCACGCCCTTCAGGCCAACATAGGCCGTCATCCCCGGCATACCGAGAATACCGAGATGATAGGACAGCGGCGCCAGGGACGGGTCTACCTCGTAGAAGTCGCTTGCCTGATGATTGAAGGCATCGGCCATCGGCCCCATGCCGACCACATAGGCCCCTTCCTTGAACCGCCCCCCGTTGGAGGCCACCACCTTGCCCACGAGCCCGGCTTCGATCGGTTCGCCGATCTGGAAAGGCGGAATGTAGGACTTCATGTCGTTCATCCGGCCCCGCATATAAGGGTCCACGGAGAAATAAACGGGCTTGATCTGCACCTCGCCACTGGCCGGGTCGCCAAGCTCGGCTTCCGCCTGCTTGAAATTGTCATTGGTGACCCAGCCTTCGGGCCGGCTGTTCAACAGGATCTGGCGGATTGCGGTCATCTGGGTGTCCTCCCCCTTTTGGACAATGTTCGATTGGGTACAGAAGATTAGGTGGCGAGCGCGGGCGCGGCAAGGGGGGCGAAGGCTTCTTTTTTATGTGGTATTATTTTACCTCATTTTTATCTCATTGTTTTTGAATAACTTTTACAAAAATATAGCCACTTAAAAGGCTTGACGCAGGCCGCGCCATCACTATAGTGCACGCCACGCACCGGCGGGTCGTATCACGGTCCCGTCGCCCGAGCGGCCAAAGGAGCCGCCGCAGAGCCCCAAGCACACGGGATACAGTATGGCGGGGGCCTCGCGGCACAAAAGAACCGGACCAGAAAACCGGACAAGAGGACAATTATGAAAACCTACTCCGCCAAACCGTCGGAGATCGAAAAGAAGTGGCTCATCGTCGATGCAGACGGTGTGGTCCTGGGCCGTCTTGCCCAGGCCGTCGCTTCCGTTCTCCGGGGCAAGCACAAGCCCACCTTCACGCCCCATATGGACTGCGGCGACAATGTGATCGTGATCAACGCCGACAAGGTGAAGCTCACCGGCAAGAAACGGTCGGACAAGATCTATTACCGCCACACCGGCTATCCCGGGGGCATCAAATCCCAGACGGCGGAAGAAATCCTCGAAGGTCGCTTCCCGGAGCGCGTCGTGGAAAAAGCCATTCAGCGCATGATCCCCTCCGGCCCGCTGGGCCGCCAGCAATTGCGCAATCTGCGCGTCTTTGCGGGCAGCGATCATCCGCACGCCGCTCAGAACCCTGAAGTTCTGGACGTTGCGGCCATGAACCCCAAGAACAAGAGGTAAGCGTCATGGCAGAAGATAAAGCCACGCTTCAGGATCTGAAGGAAATCACGGGCGAGCCCGCCGCCGGCGACACGCCGGTTGAGGCCACCCAGGAAGAGCGCAAGCCCGTCAAGGACTCGCTGGGCCGCACCTATGCCACTGGTCGCCGGAAGGATGCCGTGGCCCGTGTCTGGGTCAAGCCGGGCAGCGGTCGCATCACGGTGAACGGGCGGGAGCAGGAAGTCTATTTCGCTCGCCCGACGCTGCGGCTGATCGTGAACCAGCCGTTCCAGGTTGCTGATCGGGTGGACCAGTATGATGTGGTCGCCACCGTAAAGGGCGGCGGCCTCAGTGGTCAGGCCGGTGCCGTCAAGCATGGCATTTCCCGCGCCCTGCAACTGGCGGAGCCGGAACTGCGCGCGTCGTTGAAGTCCGCGGGCTTCCTGACGCGGGACAGCCGGACGGTGGAACGGAAGAAGTATGGCCGCAAAAAGGCCCGTCGCAGCTTCCAGTTCTCCAAGCGTTAAGGCCGCGAGCGGGCAACGCCCGCCATGCCGAACAGAATTCGGGCCGCTCCTTCGGGGGCGGCCTTTTTTTATGGGCGCGACCGGTTTATGGTCGGGGCACGCATCTGGCGGGCGCCAGGTACACCATCCATCGCGCAAGGGAGATTGCCATGACCCGCTTGTTATCCAGACTGCTCCTGCTGGGCGGTTTGCTGATCGGGGGGCGGGGCGCGCTCGCGCAGGCGCCGGATATGGACCTGGACATGTCCAATGCCGCCATGCCCCTACCGGGCATCATCACTGGCGGCCAACCCAGCCGGGACGACCTGAAGGCGCTGGCGGACAGCGGGGTGAAAACCGTCATCACCCTGCGCACCGAAAATGAATGGACCGGCATGGACGAAGATGCCGAGACCAGCGCGCTCGGCCTAAGGCTGATCCGCATTCCCGTCAGCGGCGCGGAAGACCTGACACCGGAAACCGCAAGGCAGTTGCACGCCGCGCTCACCGAAGTGGAAGCGCATGGGCAGGTGCTGCTGCACTGTGCGGCCGGCAATCGCGCGGGCGGGCTGCTGGCCCTGCGCCAGTTCCATTTTCAGGATATGAGCGTGGACGCCGCCTATGATCTGGGCCGGAAAGCGGGTCTTTCCGGCTTGTCACGGGCTGTGAAGAAAAAGCTGCAACAGGCTGAAAAGAAACAGTAAAAATATCCAAAGGGGGAGAGTATCATGCACCGGACATTATCACTGTGTCTCGCCGCCGCCATGGGTGGGCTGGGGCTTCTGGCGGCAACAACACTGCCCGCCTCGGCGCAGGCGCTGCACGAAAACCCGGCAAAGGAAGTGCGCCGCATTCATGGTTTCGTCAACACTGTGGATGCGGACAGGATCGAGGCGGATATTCGTACCCTGGCCGGGTTCGGCACGCGGCACACCCTGTCGCAGACGGACAGTGACGAGCGTGGTATCGGCGCGGCCCGGCGCTTCATTCAGGGGGAAATGGAAGCCATTGCCGAAACCTGCAAAGCGGATGTGGAGGTCTTTACCGTTTCGGAAACGGTGGAGGGGGGCCGTATTCCAGACCCCACCGAAGTGGTGAATGTGGTCGCGCTGCAAAAGGGTATTCTGGACCCGAACCGGGTGGTGATGATGTCCGGCGACATTGACAGCCGGGCCAGTGACCCGCTGGACGGCACATCCGACGCGCCGGGCGCCAATGACAATGCCAGCGGCATGGCCGGTGTCATGGAAGCGCTTCGCGTGCTGTGCCAGACCAAATTCCCCGGTTCCATCGTCTATGCGGGCCTGTCAGGGGAAGAGCAGGGGCTCTATGGTGGCCGCATTCTGGCGGATTATGCCAAAAAGAACGGCTGGCGGATCATGGGGGTGCTCAATAATGACATGATCGGCAATATCAGCGGCATCAACGGCATTACCGACAATACCATCGCTCGTGTCTTTTCCGAGGGCACCCGCGTGGTGGAAACCGAGGAAGAGGCCCGCCAGCGCCGCTTCTGGGGCGGCGAGGTGGACAGCCCCAGCCGCAATCTGGCGCGCCTGATCGACACATTGGCGGATCGCTATATCCGCAATCTGGACGTGATGATGATCTACCGGCTGGATCGTTTCCGTCGCGGCGGCCACCATCGCCCGTTCAACGAGGCGGGCTATCCGGGCGTGCGCATCATGGAAACCAACGAGCATTATGACCGTCAGCATCAGAACATCCGCACCGAGAATGGGCGCCATTTCGGCGACACCGTCGATTATGTTGATTTTGACTATGCCGCCAAGCTGACCTCACTGAATGTGGCGACCCTGGCGCAACTGGCGGGAAGCCCGCCTTTCCCGGTGGATGTGACCATCGAAGGGGCGGTCAGCCCGGACACTACGGTGAAATGGTCCATGCCGTGGCAGACACGCCAGATGGCCAATCTCAGGGGCTTCCGCATCTATTGGCGCAAGACCACGGATGCCAACTGGCGCTGGAGCCATTTCGTGGGCAAGGACAAGCGGGAACACACGCTGGAAAATGTGGTGATCGACAATTACTTCTTTGGTGTAACCGCCGTGGCCAATGACGGGCTGGAAACGCCGGTGGTGTTTCCCGGCCCCATGGGGGCATTCGAACCGGCCCCCGGTACGGGCGGGGAATGACCTTCACAAACCCGCTAACCGTATTGTGAACTGACAGGGACGCTTTCAGCACCTATCTGCTGTGGCGGGGGACCGCTCCCCGGCGGGGGACCGCTCCCCGCCGCAGCGCTGTTCAATGGGACAAAGGACCACTCATGACCGCAAGCCGGATCGTCCGCCCGCTCGTCTTCATTACCGCCCTTATCCTGGCATGGCTGCCCGCGCAGGCCGAAACCACCCTGCGCACCCAGGTGACGGAGAGCCACAGCACCATCCTTCTGGCCTCGGAGGTGCGGGCCGTGGCCGTTGGCGAGCCGTTCTGGCTGGCTGTGCGCTTCACGCCCAGGGAACACTGGCACACCTATTGGAAGAACCCCGGCGACAGCGGCATGACGCCCATTCTGTCCTTTGATCTGCCCGATGGCTGGCAGGCGGCGGACCCGCTTTATCCGGTGCCGGAGCGCCTGCCGGTCGGCCCGCTGATGAATTATGGCTATGACGCGCCCAATACGCTGCTTGTGAAGGTGACACCCGGCAAGACGGTGCCGGAAACGGCCCGCATCGGCCTGTCGGCGGAATGGTTGTCCTGTGAGGAAAGCTGCATTCCGCAAAGCGCCGAACTGGCGCTGTCCCTGCCGCGCGGGGAGGCTGGCGCGCGCGCCGAATCCAATGGGGATCTGTTCTCCACCGCGCGGGAGCGTTTGCCCGACCCGTCCTGGTATGAAGCCGGGCTGCGGGTCGGCGACGAATCCAGCCGGTTGACCGTGCTGACCGGCGCGGCGGAAGCGGCCCGTGTGGAAAAGGCCACCTTCTTCCCGGCGGGGGAGGGCGTGACCACCTATGCCGCCGAGCAAACGATGGCGCGCACCGAACAGGGGCTGGAACTGACCCTGCCGCGCGATCGCGGGGCCCTGGAGCCGGATACGGCGGCGGGGGTCCTAGTGCTCGATTTCAAGGACGGCACGCGGCAGGCCATGCGTCTGGCGCCGGACCTGATTCAGGCCGATGGCCCGGCAACACAGGGGGCGGACGGCGCCACCCCCGCGGGAGACGGGAAAGCGGCCAAGGGGGCGGTGTTGCCCACGGGCGCCAGCGCTGCCCTGCCGCTTTGGCAGGCGGTGCTGTTCGCGCTGCTTGGCGGCATGGTGCTTAACCTGATGCCCTGCGTGTTCCCGGTTCTGTCGCTGAAAGCATTTGCCTTCCTTAAAAGCGGTGGCGAGCAGCCTGCGGCCCGGCGGCTTGAGGGCTGGGCCTACACCGCCGGCATTCTGGCAAGCTTTCTGGTGGTGGTGGGCGCGCTGCTGGCCTTGCGGGCAGGGGGCGCCGCCGTGGGCTGGGGCTTCCAGATGCAGAACCCCATCTTTATCGCGGCCATGACCGTGATCATGGTGCTGGTGGGGCTGTCGCTTTCCGGCTTTTTCGAACTGCGCACCGGCTTTGAAGGGGCAGGTCAGGGGCTGGCCGGGAAAAACGGCACCACTGGCTCTTTCTTCACCGGCGTTCTGGCCACGCTTGTGGCCACGCCCTGCACCGCGCCGCTCATGGCGCCGGCCATCGGCTATGCGCTGACACAGCCCATTCCGGTGGTGTTGCTGGTGTTCCTGTCACTTGGATTCGGACTGGCCCTGCCTTTCCTGATCCTGTCCCACAGCCCGCGCGCCGCGAAACTTCTGCCCAGACCCGGCCCGTGGATGGAAACGCTGCGTCAGGCGCTGGCCTTCCCCATGTATGCCACGGCGATCTGGCTGGTTTATCTGTTCACCGTGCAGGCGGGCTCGGCGGCACTTTTCATTCTGCTGCTTCTGCTGCTTGGCCTGGTGTTCGCCATCTGGCTGTGGGGCCGCGCGGCGGGCCGTGTACTGAAAGGCGCGGCGTTGATTTTCGGCCTGGCCGCGCTGGTGGCGATCTGGTTCATTCCCACCCATGGCGGGGAGGACCGCAGTGCCCAAAGCGGCGACAGCGTGATGGACGGCGCCGCCTGGAGCGCTGAACGGCTCGACAGCCTTCGGGCGGACGGCGAACCGGTTTTCGTGTATTTCACCGCCGACTGGTGCATCACCTGCAAGGTGAACGAGCGCGTGGCACTGTATCGCACGCCCACGGAAACCTACTTCCGGGAAAACGATATTGCCGTCCTCAAAGGGGACTGGACGAACCGAAATGACGCCATTGGCCGCGTGCTTGCGGAATATGGCCGGGCCGGTGTGCCGCTCTATCTGTTCTTCCCGGCGGATGGTGGCGATGCCGTTATCCTGCCGCAGGTTCTCACCGTGGACAGCCTGCTTGGCGCCATCAAAAAGGCGCAGGCGGGCGACGCTGCTCAATCATGAAAGGGAGCAAAGCCATGACACCCGTGAAACATATCCTGCTGAGCCTGGCGGCCCTGCTGCTGGGCGCCCACACAGCCACGGCCAGCCCCGTAGTGGGCGAACCGGCGCCGGATTTCACCCTGAAGAGCGCTTCCGGGGGCGAAATCTCGCTGGAACAATATGCCGGCAAACCGGTGATCCTGGAATGGACCAATCACCAATGCCCCTATGTGGGAAAACACTATGGCAGCGGCAATATGCAGCGCATCCAGAAGAAGCTGACCGATGACGGCGCCGTCTGGCTGTCGATCATTTCGTCCGCCCCCGGCAAACAGGGCCATGTGGAAGCGGAAAAGGCCGTTCATTTGACCGAGAGCCGGGGCGCCTATCCCACCCATGTGCTTCTTGACCCCAAAGGCGATGTGGGCCGCCTTTACGGCGCGCGCACCACACCGCACATGTTTCTGATCGATGCGGATGGCACGCTTAAATATAAGGGCGCCATTGATGATCGCTCCTCGCCCAGCCAGGACAGCCTGGAAGGGGCCACCAATTATGTGACCGCCGCCTGGTCCGCCCTGCAAAACGGCGAGGAAATCAGCCCCAGGGCCACACGCCCCTATGGCTGCTCGGTGAAATACTGACAGCCGGTCGATCAGGCGCTGTGACCGCATAAGCCGCCTGCGCCCTTGATAAGCCGGGTATGACGTGTAAAATCCCCGGAACAGAAGGCGTTAGGGGCCGGTGAACGATCGGCCCCACCAGCAGCGGAACCGTGCATGTTTTTTATCATCGGCCTGATTGTCGTGCTCGTCATGGTGTTTGGCGGCTTTTCCCTGGCGGGCGGCAAGTTCGGCATCATCATCAAGGCCCTGCCGTTCGAGCTGATGATCATTTTCGGCGGGGCGATCGGGGCCTTCATCAGTGGCAATTCCCCCAAGGTTCTCAAGGGGGGCATATCCGGCATCAGCAAGGTGATGAAGGGGTCCAAATGGTCCAGCGATGACTGGAAGGACCTGCTGTCGCTGATGTTCATGCTGGTCAAGACCATGCGCGCCAAGGGCGTGGTGGCGATCGAGGGCCATATCGAAAACCCGGAAGAATCGAAGATATTCCAGCAGTTCCCCAAGATCACGGCCGACCATCATGTGGTGGAATTCATCGCCGATTACATCCGCATGATGACGATGAATTTCGAAGATCCAAACCAGATGGAAGACGCCATGAATGCGGATCTGGAGAAGATCCATGCGGAAGAGCACGACCCGCAGCATTCCATTCACGAAATGGCGGAGGGCCTGCCCGCCGTCGGCATCGTGGCGGCGGTGCTGGGGATTGTGAAGACCATGGGCTCGATCAATGAGCCGGTGGAAGTGCTGGGCGCCATGATCGGCAGCGCACTGGTGGGCACCTTTCTCGGTATTTTCCTGTCTTATCTGGTTTTCAAACCCATCGCCAACCGGCTCAATCAGGTCTTGACCGAGGAACACCAGTTCCTGGAAGTCATCAAGATCATCATTGTTTCACACCTGCAAGGCAACGCCCCGCAGATTTCCGTGGAACTGGGGCGGCGCAATGTGCCTTCGGAGCACATGCCCGGCTTTGAGGAAATGGAAGAGGCCATCGCCGAACTGCCCACGGATGTCTGATCAGCAGGGCGGTACCCTTTCAAACAACAGTCCTATGGGGGAAACCATGACACAGCCCGCGCGCGTCGGCATTCTGGGCGCCAGTGGATATACCGGGGGCGACCTGGTGCGTCTTCTGGCGCGCCATCCGCATGTGGAAATCGTTTTGCTTACTGCGGAGCGCCGCGCCGGCCAGCCGATCGGCGACGTGTTTCCCCATCTTTCCGGGCTGGGCCTGCCGGACATGATCGCGCTGGACGAGGTGGAATGGCCCGCCGTGGAGCTGGACGCGGTTTTCTGCGCCCTGCCACACGCCACAAGCCAGGCGGTGATCCGGGGGCTGATGCACGACACCGGACACACGCTTCTGGAAGAATTCGTCGCGGAAGGCCCTGATGACCTGGCGGACAGCTTCACGGGCCAGGCGCGCATCATCGACCTGTCCGCCGATTTCCGGCTTCGTGATGTGGCCACCTATGCCCGCTGGTATGGCCGGGACCATCAGGCCGCGGACCTTCAGAAGAAAGCCGTTTATGGTCTGCCGGAACTGTACCGGGACCAGATTCGCAGTTCGCACCTGGTGGCGTGTCCGGGGTGCTACCCCACCGCCGCGCTGATTGGCCTGGCGCCGCTGCTGGAAGCGGGCCTGATCACGCCGGACGGCATCACCATCGATGCCAAGTCAGGCGCCAGCGGGGCAGGGCGCGGGCTGAAGGATCACCTGCTGTTCGCGGAACTAAATGAAGGCTTCAAGCCTTATGGCGTTGGGCACCACCGCCATATGCCGGAGATTGAACAGGAACTGTCCCGCGCCGCGGGCGGCGACGTGACCATCAGCTTCACCCCCCATCTGGTGCCCATGAATCGCGGCCAGTTGGAAACAATCTATGTGACGCTGGCGGAAGATCGCAGCGTGGACGATCTGCGCGCATATCTGATCGACCGCTTTTCCGATGAGCCCTTTGTCCATGTGCTGCGGGAAGGGCAGGTGCCGAACACAAGCGGCGTCAAGGGGTCCAACATGTGCCATATCAATGTATTTGCGGATCGCATACAGGGCCGGGCCATCGTGGTGTCCGCCATCGACAATCTGGTCAAGGGCTCCAGCGGTCAGGCCATTCAGGCAATGAATCTGATGCTGGGATATGAGGAAAAGTGCGGCCTTGAACAGGTGGCGCTCTTCCCCTGAGGCATGGGAGACCAGCAATGGCACCGCTTTACCGCGAGACCGATCTCGGCGGTCGGCTGACTCCGTTCAAGGGCATATGGCCCAAGGTGGATGACAGCGCCTTCATCCTGCACGGCGCGCAGGTGGTGGGCGACGTGGTGATCGGCCCCGGCAGCAGCATATGGCATAACACCGTGGTGCGGGGAGACGTGCATCATGTGCGCATCGGCGCGCGCAGCAATGTGCAGGATGGCACGGTGGTCCATGTAACCACGCACAAGAATCCCACCCTGATCGGGGATGACGTTCTGGTGGCGCACAAGGCCATGCTGCACGGCTGCACCCTTGAAGACGGCGCTTTTGTGGGCATGGGCGCCATCGTGATGGACCGGGCGGTCGTGGAGGGCGGCGGAATGCTGGCGGCGGGTGGGATGCTCACCCCCGGCAAGGTGATCCGACGCGGCGAATTGTGGGCAGGCAGCCCGGCCAGCCTCATGCGCACGCTGAGCGATGCGGAAATCGCCGCCAATATGCGTATGCCGGAACATTATCGCCTATTGGCCGAACAACACAGGCTCGATGCCCGCGGGGAGCAGGCGATACATCCATACCCATAAGGCGGAAACCGCCGTATCTGTCGGACTTTAATCCCTGAAAGGTCTTGTCAAAACAGGTACGAACCCCACATAAACAAGCGTATCGGGCAAGGGGGCGCCTTTCGTCGAGGGGCGGACGGTTTCACCCTGTCCATCCGCATTCAGCGGGTTCCATCCACTCTGGATCAAGACGAGGTGAGCTATGAGCTTTGAACTGCCGGACCTTCCCTATGCACAAGACGCCCTGGAACCGCATATTTCGAAGGAAACGCTGAGTTTCCACCACGGCAAACACCACAACACCTATGTCACTACGCTCAATGGCCTGATCGAGGGAACCGAGCTGGAAAGCAAATCCCTGGAAGACATCATGCTGATCAGCGCGAAAGACGCCGGAAAGCAAAAGCTTTTCAATCAGGCCGCGCAGGTATGGAACCATACCTTCTACTGGCACAGCATGAAGCCCGGTGGTGGCGGTAAGCCCAGCGGGGATCTGGCCGCGAAAATCGATGCGGACTTCGGCTCCTTCGATGAGTTCGCGGACCAGTTCAAGACGGCGGGCGCCACCCAGTTCGGCTCCGGTTGGGCCTGGCTGGTACTGAACAATGGTAAGCTGGAAGTCACCAAAACACTGAATGCCGGCAACCCCATGACCGAGGGCAAGACCCCGCTGCTGACCATGGATGTGTGGGAACACGCCTATTATCTGGATTACCAGAACCGCCGCCCGGATTATATGGGCGCTTTCCTGGGCAATCTGGTGAACTGGGATTTCGTGGCCGAAAATCTGGCCAAGGCATCCTGATATCTTGTGGGGCGGGGGCTGGTTTGCCGCTCGCCCCGCACATCTGTGCCGTTTGATCGGTCGGGATCGTGGCCCGCTGTTCGGATCATGCCTTTCTGGATTTCGCCGATGACCAATTCCCAGTCGCATCAGCCCGGCGCGGGCGCCTCCGATCCCGGCGATCCCCCACTGGACCCCGTGGAGTACTGCCGTGGCAGCGTGCGGCAGGATGATCCAGACCGTTATCTGGTATCGCTGTTCTGCCCGGCGGAAAGCCAGGCCGCACTGTGGGCCATTCATGCCTTCAATCAGGAAATCGGCAAAACGCGGGAGAGCGTGAGTGACCCCACGCTGGGCCAGATTCGGCTTCAATGGTGGCGGGAATCGCTTGAAGCCATAGAGGCGGGCACACCCCGGCGGCATCCCGTGGTGGAAGCGCTGGCCCGGATAGAAGGGTTCGATGGCCTGTATCCGATTCTGATCGATATGATCGATGCGCGGGAACAGGACCTGTTCGATACTGGCCCCGATGATTTTGATGCGCTTGCCGATTATACCCGCCGCGCGGCGGGGGGTGTCACCGTGGCGGCCATGTGGGTTCTGGGGGCGCAGGACGATCATCTGGTGGCTGGCCGTGCGGCCGGCGCCGCATTTGGCATGACCGGGCTGATTCGCGCTACCGCCTATCACAGCGCGCTGGGCACCAGCCGCTTGCCGCAGGAAGACGTGACCCGCGCCGGGCTGGCGCCGGAAGCCGCCCGGCAGAAAGAAGCGCAGGAAGCCCTGCGCCCGATTTTCATGCGCATGGTGGCGTTTGCCAGAAGCGAGGCCAAGCGCGCCCGTTCCATGCGTCGGCGGATACCTTCAAAAATGCGCGCACCCATGCTGGAACTGGCACTGGTGGATCAATATCTGGCGATCATCGAATCGCGGCAGGGGCGCGCTTTCGAGCTGCCGCTGGATAAACCCAGCCGCTTTTCCAAGATGCTAACCTTGATGGGACGCAGCCTGCTTGGCCGGTATTGACGGGATGCGCCGGTGTATCGCCAACCAGGACAGGTTTTGATTCGGCTATAAAGGCCGCGACGGAGACAGCCGAAACCACCGCACCAAAAATGGCACGGCGGTAAAAATCTTCACTCCGGTGCGCCGAAAAGTCAGGCGTCAGGCGGAGATGTCTACCCGGTTGCCCACGTCCGGCCCGGTGGAAGAGCGCTCAACCTCCAGCCGTTCGGAGCCGGAATCCCGCGCTTCCACGCGCTCATTGCGCTCTGTGGCGGCGGATTCGTTGCTACCGCTCTGGCCGCTGCTCAACACGGGCTGCTGGGCAGCCTGGGATGCGCCTTGAATATCCATCTCTTTCACCTCCTTTAGCGTGAGACTCACGCTCACTCAGCACTTGACAATATAGCGCAAACCGGGCCGCTTGACTAGGGAAACCGCCAATTTGATCTTTTTGCCCCAGCTTCGAGCTTTTCGCCCATGGTCATGTGCCGTCTCATCGCCGCCAGCCTCGCCCTCGTCGCCCTTGCGGGCTGCGCCACGGGGCCGGAACGGCGCGTCAATACCGATGCCGGGCCGGTAAGCGCCAAGGCCCGGAACCGGCTTGCATCCGAAGACCCGGCGGCGCTGGCGCGTGTGGCGCGCGGCTTCGAGCGGGCAGGGGACCTGAAAAATGCCCACGCGCTGTATCAGCAGGCCCTGGCCGCTGCGCCGGGCCTTGTTGCGGCCCGTGCCGGGCTGGCCCGACTGACCATATTGAGCGGGAACGCGAATGAGGGACTGGCGCGCCTGCGAGAGTTGGCACGCGAAAGCGGCGACACCAGCGTGTGGTGCGACCTGATTGATGCGCTCGTAATGCTGGGGCGATTCGATGCCGCCTTTGACGCCATGAAGGCCGCGAATACCGTGGGCCTGTCCCTGTCCGCGAGCCAGCAGGCCCGCTTGACGGCGGCGGCGGGCGACCTTGATGCGGCAAGAGCGCGGCTGCGGCAAGCTGACGGGACAAAAGACAATGCCGCAGCTCTTACCATGGCTCTGATAGAAGCGCTGGACGGGCATTATGATGTGGCGGTCAGAAGCCTTCAGGCGCCTTTGAACACCGCCCGGCTGAAAACACGCGCGCTGCGGGCGCTGGCCCTTGTTTACGGCCTTTCCGACCAGCCGGCGGTGGCCAACAAGCTGGCCAACGAGGGGCTGACATTACAGGACGCGCAGGAAGTGAAACGGCTGGTGAGTCTGTTGCCGCGCCTTGATCCGCGGGAAAGGGCGGGGCTGGTGCTGTTCAACCGCCTGTCCCGCGAAGCCGCCCGCCGCCTGCATGGTACCGACAAGGAATGAAGGCTGGTGCCACACCCTACTTGCAGGGGGCTGGCGGGCGCACTATCAAGGCCGTCCCGGCGGCCCGGAATATCGGCCTTCATCGAGATCAGAGCCTGAAATGAGGAGTGAGCCCGCGTGAGACCCTGTAACTCCATGGACGAGGTGCGCACCGAAATCGATCGGTTGGACCGGGCCATTGTTCCCCTTTTGCTTGAGCGGCTGGACTATATCCGCCAGGCGGGCGAGATCAAACGGGACCGGAACACCGTGCGCGACGCCGCGCGGGTGGAAGATGTGGTGGCCAAAGTGCGCGCCGAAGCCACCAGCGCCGCCAAGCGCTTGAATCACCCGGAAGACCCTGCCGCGCTGGCCGATTATGTGGATGAAATCTACCGCTTCCTGATCGAGTGGAGCATCAATCACGAATATGGCGTCTGGGATCGGGCCAACCGGAACCACAAGGATCAGGAGCGCTGAGTCCGACGGCGGTGTTGTTCAGCTTGGAAGCGGTCGCCGAAAGCCCTGGCGCTCTCAGAAACGACATTTAGCCCGCGCAGTCGGCGCATACCGTGGCGGACGGGTCCAGCGCCAGCCGCTTTAACGGGATATCGTCCCCGCATTTGAGGCAGGCGCCGAATTCCCCGCTTTCCAGCCGTTTCAAGGCGGCATCGATGCGGGACAGGGCATTCTGCCGCCGGGCGCTGATGGCATTATTCATGGCCTGACCCTGCAAGGCATCCATGCGGGACAGGCGCCCCACCTTTTGCTGATCAAGGTCCACGGCGGCCCGGCCTTCAGCCGAGGTTTGGTCCAGCGCCAGAAGTTCCCGTCGCTGATCTTCCAGCCGGGCTTTCCAGGCAACCACATCATCATAATCGGGCAGCGTTTCATTCATATGCTCAGGCAAGACCATGGCGCGAAAAAGGTCAAGCCCCAAGCGCGCGGGGCACCCCGCACGGGGATGTCAAGGCCCCGGCATCCCGCTCGCCCCACGAAAAAGGGCAGACCTGTCAGGGGTCTGCCCGGTGATCTTCAGGCATGAAAGGGCATCTATTCCGCCGCCGATGTGCCCTTGGCGATGGTACCATCCACATAGGCGCGGCGGGCATCGTGCTCCGCGGCCACCTTCATGTCGTTTTCCTGCATCTGGTCGATATCCAGATTGGCGAAGCCCAGAATGCCCATCTGGCTGTAACCGCGCTGAATGCGATCCCCCCACAGGCCGATATCCTTTACGATGGGCACGATGCGGCTGAACAGGCTGGTGCGGAAAATCTGCATGGCCTGACTCTGCTCCAGGAATTCGTGGCATTCCCTGGTGGGAAAGCCAAGGGTCTCCCACACTTCCGTGGCCTGAAAACGGTCCCGCATCAAATAGCAGGCCTCCACCAGAAATTCTTCCCGCTCATCCCGCTCCGGCTGTGTGAGTTCGGGATAAAATTCCTTCAGGGTCAGGCGCCCGAACGCCACATGGCGGGCCTCGTCCTGCATCACATAGGCATTCACGGCCTGGGCCAGCGGGTCCGTCGCATGGTCGCGTATGTTGGCAAAGGCGGCCAGTGCCAGCCCTTCGATCACCACCTGCATCCCCAGATAGGTCATGTCCCAGCGGCTGTCCCGCAGCACCTGATCCAGCAGGGACTTCAGCGGCCCGGTAATGGGATAGGCCACATTGATCTTTTCAAGCAGCGCCTTATAGGCTTCCACATGGCGCGCCTCGTCCATCACCTGGGTGGAGGCATAGAACTTGGCCTCCGTATCCGGGACATTCTGCACGATCTTGGCGGCGCAGAGCAGGGCGCCCTGTTCCCCGTGCAGAAACTGTGACGTGGTCCATGCCTGGTTGTGGCGCCGGGCAACGGCTTTTTCCTCAGCCGGCAGCTTTTCATAGAAATCAGCGCCCGCCAGCGGAAAGAAGCTGTCCGGTATGCCCATGGGATTGTCGGGGTCCATATCGTGGGACCAGTCGATACGCTCCTTGGCGTCCCACTGCATGGCCTTGCCCTTGTCATACAGGTTGAGCAGATCCTTGCGCTCATCGCTGTAATGCCAGTTGAAAAGGGTGTCATAGTCCTGCGGCACATCCCACTGGCTGTCTTCCAGCGCGCGGGCATAGAGCGGATCAAGCGACATCGGTCGGTTCCTCCCTTTATGGTCCTGCCCGGCACCCTCCCCAGAATGCCGCTACGGATGGTAGCCCGAAACGATCGGCAAGACCGGCTCCCTAGACGCAGCAGTCTACTAAATCCCGGCAGGCGGCACAAGCAATCCCGGTTGATGGCGTGCCACGCGCCCTGAACCCACGAAATGATAAACGGCCCATCCCCGAATGGAGGATGGGCCGTCCGTCTTGCCCGCAGGAGGGGGAGGGAGTTCCTGCCAGGGCGTGTTGCGACCCGCGAGAGACAAAGGGGCGGGCCGGGTGCGCCCAAAGGCGCACCGGGGGAGATCAGGCGATCACCGTCAGATGTTGAGTTTCTGGGAACCGCGCCCGAATTCGGGATAGGCTTCCAGCCCCAGTTCGGAAACGTCGGAGCCCACTTCCTCTTCCGCATCGCTCAGGCGGATGCCCACGGTCAGCTTCAGGGCGAACCAGGTCACCGCGCTCAGCAGGCTGACAAAGGCACCCACGGCCAGAATGCCGATCAACTGCGTTACAAAGCTGGCGTCCGCATTGGTCAGCGGCACCACCAGCGTGCCCCAGATGCCGCAGATCAGGTGAACCGAAATGGCACCCACCACGTCGTCGATCTTCAGCCGGTCCAGCACGGGCACGGCCAGAACCACCAGCACACCCCCCACAGCGCCGATAAAGACGGCGGCGATGGGCGTGGGCGTATCAGGCCCCGCCGTGATGGACACAAGGCCCGCCAGCGCGCCGTTCAGCACCATGGACAGGTCCACCTTCTTGTAGATCAGCTTGGTGGTGGCCATGGCCGCGACCACACCACCGGCGGCGGCCATATTGGTGTTGACAAAGATATTGGAAACGGCCACCGCGTCCGCCGCCGAGCCCAGCGCCAGTTGGGATGCACCGTTGAAGCCGAACCAGCCCACCCACAGAATGAAGGTGCCAAGGGTTGCCAGCGGCAGATTGGAGCCCGGCATGGGGCGCACGCGGCCCTGCTTGTCATAGCGGCCCAGTCGCGGCCCCAGAACCAGCGCACCTACCAGCGCGGCCCAGCCACCGGCGGAATGCACGATGGTGGAGCCGGCAAAGTCGGCAAAGCCCATTTCGCTCAGCCAGCCGCCGCCCCAGGTCCAGGCGCCCTGTACGGGATAGATCACCGCGGCCAGAAGGGCCGTGAAGATAAAGAAGGGGAAAAGGCGGATACGCTCCGCCACTGTGCCGGACACGATCGAGGCCGTGGTGGCCACGAACACCATCTGGAAGAAAAAGTCGGAGCCAGCAGCATATCCGCTGCCGCCGCCCATATCGCCACCCTCAAGGGCCGCCGCATCATTGGCGAACCATAGCGCGGGATTGCCGATATAGCTTCCCACATCGGCATACATCAGATTGTAGCCCACCAGCAGATACATGATACCCGCAATGGCATAGAGGACGATATTCTTAACGCAGATGTCGGCCACATTCTTGCCGCGCACCAGGCCCGCTTCCAGCATGGCGAAACCGGCGGCCATCCACATCACCAGGAAGCCCCCGATCAGGAAAAGCAGCGTGTTGAGAATATAAGCGGTCTCGGCGTCCGGGGCGGCCAGGGCCGGGCTCGAAAGCCCTACCGTGCCGCCCAGGGCCGCGGCGGTCACCGCGCACATGCGAACAGGTCCCCATTTCATGCGTTTACTCCTTGTTTTATCTTGCTGGACACGGCAGCACCCCGCCGAGTCAATGGCCATCCATCAGCATGAGCCGTGCCAACTGTAATGCGCTGCAATAAAGCGGGCTTTTCGGGCGATTTTCGCTCATTGCCATCCGGTCATCGTGCCCTATCGCTAAGCATTGCCTAAAAAACAGGCAGCAAATCGCGGGCAATCTGGCGGGTCTTGACCGGCCACGGCTGGCCATGACCGATGGATGGCCGAACACCGGGGGCGCGGCTGAATTGTTCGCCATGAATCAGGCGGTCCCACAAAAGGCGCCGACGAAAAAGCGGTCATGAAAAGATGTGGGGAGCGCCCGAGGGGCCTTCGGGCGGGGAATGGCGGGGAGGGTGGGATTCGAACCCACGGAAGGCTCGCACCTTCGCCGGTTTTCAAGACCGGTGCAATCGACCACTCTGCCACCTCCCCCCAAACGCATTCGGGGTTGCGCCCCGGTTGCCAGGTCGATCCGGCGGGGCGCGCGACACAGGCTCTAGCGCAGCGGCCCGGCGCTGTCCAGCCCCCAGAAGGGCTGGCGGGGTGGTCTCGCTTGCAGGGCGGGAAGTTGGCTGCTAGACAGTTTGTCCCGCCTGGCCGGGGCCACCCTTGGAGACAATCAGGAAGGATCGAACCGCGTGAGCGACAATACCCCCATACCGCCGGAAGAGCGGGACGTTCAGCCGATCACCATCGAGGAGGAAATGAAAACCTCCTATCTGGATTACGCGATGAGCGTGATCGTCTCCCGCGCGCTGCCCGATGCGCGCGACGGCCTGAAGCCGGTCCATCGCCGTATTCTGTATGCCATGCAGGAAAACGGCTATGAATGGAACAAGCCGTACAAGAAGTCCGCCCGCATCGTCGGGGACGTGATGGGTAAATATCACCCGCACGGGGATTCGGCGATTTATGACGCGCTGGTGCGCATGGCGCAGAATTTCTCCATGCGCGCGCCGCTGGTGGACGGGCAGGGCAATTTCGGCTCCATGGACGGGGACGGGGCGGCGGCCATGCGCTACACCGAAGCCCGCATGGCCAAGATTTCCGGCATGATCTTGGCGGACATCGACAAGGAAACGGTCGATTTCCAGCCCAACTATGATGAAAGCGAGCATGAGCCCAAGGTTCTGCCCGCGCGCTTTCCCAATCTTCTGGTCAATGGCGCCAGCGGCATCGCCGTGGGCATGGCCACCAATATTCCGCCCCACAATCTGGGCGAAGTGATCGATGCCACGCTGGCCCTGATCGACGATCCGAAGCTGGACAATGCGGGCCTGATGGAACACCTGCCGGGGCCGGACTTTCCCACCGGCGGCACCATTCTGGGCCTGAAGGGTATCCGCGATGCCTATGAGACAGGGCGCGGCTCCATCACCATTCGGTCCAAAAGCCATGTGGAAGAGGTGCGCAAGGACCGTGAGGCCATCATTATTACCGAAGTTCCCTATCAGGTGAACAAGGCGGCGATGATCGAGAAGATCGCCGAATGTGTTCAGTCCAAGCGGATCGAGGGCATTTCGGACATCCGTGACGAGTCCGACCGGGAGGGTGTCCGCGTCGTTATCGAGATCAAGCGCGACGCCATGGCGGACGTGGTTCTCAATCAGCTTTACCGCTACACTCAGGTGCAGACCAGCTTCGGCATCAACATGCTGGCGCTGATCGGCGGCAAGCCGGAGCAGATGTCCCTTAGGGAGGTTCTGGAGAGCTTCATCGACTTCCGCGAGGAAGTGATCACCCGGCGCACCAAGTACGAGCTGAAAAAAGCGCGGGACCGGGCGCACCTGATGGTGGGGCTGGTGACCGCCGTAGCCAATATCGACGAGGTGGTGGCCATCATCCGCGGTGCCGGGTCGCCAGCGGAAGCGCGGGAAGAATTGACCGCGCGCGCATGGGATGCGGCGGAAATCCTGCCCTATCTGGAACTGATCAATGAAGCGCAGAGTGCCGCCACCGATGGCACCTACCGCCTGTCGGAGCGGCAGGTGAAGGCCATTCTGGACCTGCGCCTGCACCGCCTGACTGCGCTGGGCCGGGACGAGATCGGCGGCGAACTGGAAGAGCTGGCGGAAAAAATTCGGGACTATCTGGCCATTCTGCAAAGCCGCACCCGGCTGTTCGAGGTTCTGCGGGAAGAACTGGTGGCCGTGCGGGACGAGTTCGCCAATGATCGCCGCACCCGGATCGATCCGGCAGCCGCTGGTGATTTCAACGAGGAAGACCTGATCGCGCCGGAAGACATGGTGGTGACCGTCACCCATTCCGGCTATATCAAGCGCGTGCCGCTGGATACCTATCGCGCCCAGCGCCGGGGTGGAAAGGGCCGCTCCGGGATGCAGACGAAGGACGAGGACTTCCTGTCCACCGTTTTCGTGGCGGGCACCCATGCGCCGGTCCTGTTCTTCACCAATCTGGGGCAGGTGTACAAGCTGAAGGTCTGGCGTCTGCCCCTTGGCACGCCGCAGTCTCGCGGCAAGGCCGTGATCAATCTGCTGCCGCTTGAAAAGGGCGAAACGGTTCAGACCATTCTGCCGCTGCCCGAAGACGAAGACACATGGGCCGACTTTGACGTGATGTTCGCCACGTCGCACGGCAATGTAAGGCGCAATGCGCTTTCCGATTTCTCCAATGTGAAATCCAACGGCAAGATCGCCATTCGTTTCGCCGAAGAGGGTGACAGCCTCGTGGGCGTCGAAATGTGCCGGGAGGAAGACGACGTGCTGCTGGCCGCAAGCGGTGGCCGGGCGATTCGCTTTAATGTGGATGCAGTGCGCCGCTTCGCGGGCCGCACATCCACGGGCGTGCGCGGTATGCGCCTGGAAGGGGACGACCGGGTGGTGTCCATGCACATCGTCAACCGGCACCACTGGGACCGGGAGGCGCGAGAGGCTTATCTCAAGGCCGCTCAGTGGAAGGCCGATCCGGCGCCCGCGACCCTGCCGGAAGACCAGATGGCCGACATGGCGGAGGTGGAGCAGTTCATTCTGACCGTGACCGCCAATGGCTTCGGCAAACGCACCAGCGCATTTGAATATCGCCGCACCAACCGGGGCGGGCAGGGGATCTGGAACACTCCGTCGGACCCGGCGCTGCGCGCGGAACTGGGGCCCGTGGTGGCCGCTTTCCCGATCGCACCGGATGAGCAGGTGATGATGGTGACCGATCAGGGCAAGCTGATCCGCACCCCGGTGGACGATGTGCGTATCGCCGCGCGCAACACCAAGGGCGTGCGCCTGTTCCGGGTCTCGTCGGATGAGCATATCGTCTCGGTGGCCGCACTGAAGGATACGGGCGGGGAAACGGATGCGGATGCAGAAGAACCGGTCGATGGCGAAACCCCGGATGAGGGCGACGCCAATGCATCGGATTCAGGGGAAAGCTGACCGGTGAGTGGCTAGCGCGCCCACCGCGAGAATGGGGAGTACAGGCGTGACCTATCGACATACGGGTGTCTATCCGGGCACATTCGACCCGATCACCAATGGTCATCTGGACATCATCAAGCGGGCGCTCCGCCTGGTGGACCGGCTGGTTATCGGCGTTGCCACCAATCCCAGCAAGAATCCGTTGTTCGATCTGGAAGAACGGGTGGACATGGTTACCACTCAGTGCCAGCCGCTCGCCGACAGTGAAGGCGTGATTCTGGAAGTGGTGCCCTTTGACGAACTGTTGATGCATTTCGCCGAGCGGGTGGGCGCGCAGGTGATCATTCGCGGCCTCAGGGCGGTATCCGATTTTGAATATGAATTCCAGATGACAGGCATGAACTACCAGCTCAACCCGAACATAGAGACGGTTTTCCTGATGGCCGACCCGCGCTATCAGACCATAGCATCCAAGCTGGTGAAAGAAGTGGCCCGCTATGGGGGTGACATTTCCTATTTCGTGGCGCCGGAAGTTGAAAGGCGGGTGGAAGCCCGTGTTTCCCGGCGTGTTTGAGAAAATCCATGTCCCCAGATCAATTTGGCGTGCCCCTTGCAAAAATGGGAAACAAGGCGGTGGCCCCGCCTTTTCCCGGAAAGGGAAGATGATGAAACACTTGATTGTGGGACTGGCAACCATGTTGGGCTTGATGATGCAGCAACTTCCCCCCGAAGCAGACGCGGACGACGGGCCCGCCGCGGGCCCGGCTGCGGAAAATCTGGTATATCTTGAGTTGGAAACAGGCCGCGTGACCATCGCGCTGCGCCCGGACAAGGCGCCGAAAACCGTGGCCCGGTTCAAGCAACTGATCCGGGACGATTTCTATGACGGGCAAATCTTTCACCGCGTGATCGAAGGCTTCATGGCCCAGACGGGCGACCCCACCGGCACCGGGCGCGGCGGGTCCGGCAAGAATCTGGAAGCGGAATTCAACGATCTTCCCCATATGCGCGGAACCGTTTCCATGGCGCGGGCGGAAGACCCGAACTCCGCCGATAGCCAGTGGTTCATCGCCTTCAACCGGCTGCCGCATCTGGACGGGGACTATACCGCCTTTGGCCGTGTGATCGCGGGCATGGAGCATGTGGATCAGATCAAGCGCGGCGAGCCGCCGCAAAACCCCTCTAAAATCATGGGGATCGAGATTGCCGCGGATGTGGACGACGGCGCGGCGGACGCGGCCACCACACAGCGGGGCTCCCCGGAAGAAGGCGGCTCCTGAGCGCTTCCCCTTTCTGCCGGTTCCTCGAAGAATATCGGGCGTCGCTTCCGGGCGGCGCCTTTTTCTTGTCTGCAACCCGGCGATGGGCTAAATGCCCGATCCATGGATGTTGACCTTTTCAATTTCGACCTGCCGGAAGACCGCATCGCTCTGCGCCCCGCCCGCCCGCGGGACAGCGCAGCCATGCTGATCGTGCGCCCGCGGGAGCCCCTGGGCGATGGCGGCCTGCTGGATGCGGGCGTGCTGGACCTGCCGAACCAATTGCAAGCGGGCGATTGCCTTGTCTTCAACGACACCCGCGTCATACCGGGCCGCCTGAAGGGCAGGCGCGGCGCGGCACGCATGGAAATCACGCTGCACAAACGGGAAAGCCCCACCCGGTGGCGGGTTTTTGCCCGCCCGGCAAAAAAGGCGCGGCCCGGTGACCGGCTCGATTTCGATGGTCTGTCGGCGGAAGTTCTGGAAGCGGGCGAGGCCGGAGAACGGCTGATCCGCTTTCTGGTGGACGAGGCGGACATGGGCCGGGCACTGGAACAGTTCGGTGCCATGCCGCTACCCCCCTATATCGCGGCCCAGCGGCCCGAAGACGCTCAGGACCGGGAAGACTATCAGACCCTGTTCGCCGCCCGCGACGGCGCCGTTGCCGCCCCCACCGCGGGCCTGCACTTCACGCCCCGGCTGATGGATCGGATCGCCGCGCGCGGGCTGGATGTGGCCCGGTTGACCCTGCATGTGGGCGCTGGCACCTTTTTGCCGGTCAAGGCGTCGGATACACAAGATCATCATATGCACGCGGAATGGGGGGAGGTTACCCCCGAAACCGCCGCGCATCTGAATGCGGTGCGGGCGCGGGGCGGGCGGATCGTCGCCGTGGGCACCACATCCCTGCGCCTGCTGGAAACGGCGGCGGACGCGGCGGGCACCATCCATCCCTTCAAGGGGGATACGGATATCTTCATCACGCCGGGTTATCGTTTCCGCGGCATTGACGCGCTGATGACCAATTTTCACCTGCCCAAATCCACTCTGTTCATGCTGGTGAGCGCCTTTTCCGGGCTGGATCGGATGCGTGCGGCCTATGATCATGCGGTGGCCATGGGGTACCGGTTCTACAGTTACGGCGATGCCTGCCTGCTGTTTCCACAGGAAGGCGCCACATGACATCACCGTCCGCCCGTTTCCGCTTCGATATTCATGAGACCGACGGCGCCGCCCGGCGTGGCCGGATCACCATGGCGCGCGGCACCATAGAGACACCGGCCTTCATGCCCGTGGGCACGGCAGGCACGGTCAAGGGAATGTTGCCGGAAAATGTGCGGGAAACCGGCGCGGATATCCTGTTGGGCAACACTTATCACCTGATGCTGCGCCCCGGCGCGGATCGCGTGGAACGGCTCGGCGGCCTGCACCGTTTCATGAACTGGCCCCGGCCAATCCTGACGGATTCCGGGGGGTTTCAGGTGATGTCGCTGTCAGAGCTGCGCAAGATGACGGAGGAGGGCGTTACCTTCAAATCCCATGTGGACGGGCGCCGGATTCTGATGACGCCGGAAAGCTCCATGGCGATACAGCGCAAGCTTGGCAGCGATATCGTCATGGCTTTCGACGAATGCACCCCATATCCGGCGAGCGAGGACACCGCCCGGCAGTCCATGGAGCTGTCCATGCGCTGGGCGGCCCGCTCCCGCGCGGGCTTTGACGCGGGGGATGAGCACACCGCCCGCTCGGCGCTGTTCGGCATTGTGCAGGGCAGCGTGTATGAGGATCTGCGCGCCCGGTCCATCGATGCGCTCACCGATATCGGCTTTGACGGCCTGGCCGTGGGCGGTCTGGCCGTGGGGGAGGGGCAGGACGAGATGTTCCGCGTGCTGGACTTCACCATGCCCCGTATGCCGGCCAGCAGCCCCCGCTATCTGATGGGGGTTGGCAAGCCGCCCGACATTATCGGTGCCGTGGAGCGTGGAATCGATATGTTCGATTGTGTCATGCCCACCCGATCCGGGCGAACCGGGCAGGCGTTCACGCGCCACGGCCCGATCAATATGAAAAACGCCCGGCACAAGGATGATGACCGCCCCATCGATGCCGCCTGCTCCTGCCCGGCGTGCAGCGATTATGGCCGGGCCTATGTGCACCATCTGATCCGCAGCGGCGAAATGCTGGGGGCCATCCTGCTCACCTGGCACAATCTGCGCTTCTATCAGGACCTGATGGCGGACCTGCGCGCCGCCATTGCTGATAGCCGCCTGACACGCTTTGCCGAAGACTGGCGCGCCACCTATGCCCTCGGCGATATCGACGCCCGCCCCACCTTTCAGGACTCCCCCGGCTGACCCCGTTTCCCGCCCCGCCGGGTTGCCCATTCGGCGGCGGGATAAAAAACCTGAAAAAAGGGGATATTACGGGCTTGACCACAGGGGGCGATGTTTCTATGTTCCGCCGCGTCGCCAAGGACGGGCCCGTAGCTCAGCTGGTAGAGCAACTGACTTTTAATCAGTAGGTCACAGGTTCGAACCCTGTCGGGCTCACCAATCACATCAAGGGCTTAGCCATTTCAGGCTAAGCCCTTTTTGTATGCACGGAAGCAATACAGAAGCAGGAGAGATCGGGGGCGCTGCGGATCTGAATATCGGCGGCGTGAATGAGAGCGCACCCGGAACGGCTCTGACCCTCAAGCGGGTAGGGCGCGGTTCAGGCGTTTTTCCAGTACGTCGTCATCCACGGGTTTGACCAGATACCCTTGTGCGCCCGCTTGTTTGGCTTTCAGGACATTGTGCTGATCGGCGCTGCTGGTCATGAAAATGATCGGGGTGTTGGCGCGTCTTGGCTCGAAACGTCGCCCAACCGCCCGGCGCAGGCTGGTGCAGAAATCGAAGCCGCCCATGGGTTGCATCCGTATGTCGCACAGGATCAGATCATAGGGGCGCTGATCCAGACAGCGCAGGGCTTCGGAGCCGTCGCCTGCCACATCGATGCGCCCCACATTCAGCTTTGACAACTGCTGACTGATCACCTTCTGGGTCGTGGGATCGTCTTCCACCACCAGAATAACCGATTTCTTGAAGCGATCCATGATGTCCCCCCTCATCTGTTCCGCATCCCTGTTCCCGATCATGACTGCAAACGGGACAAATCACAACATGACGGGTGACGGACAACGCAGCGCTTGCTAATGGTCAATGGTGGCGCACCTGCGCGACAAAGGGGGGAGAAATCATGGATTTGGCCGCACTGTTCCTGCAACCGGAAAATCTGGCCGCTTTGGCGAGCCTTATCGTGATGGAAGTGGTTCTGGGCATCGACAATCTGATGTTCGTCAGCATTCTGGCCGCACGCCTGCCAGAGCACCAGCAACAAAAGGCGCGGCTACTGGGTGTCGGCTTGGCCTTTGTCTTTCGCATCCTTCTGTTGTTCAGTCTGGCCTTTTTGATCGGCCTGACCGAGCCGGTCATCACGGTATTCGGCCAACCCTTTTCCTGGCGCAATCTGATCATGCTGGGGGGCGGCCTGTTCCTGATCTGGAAGGCCACCAGCGAAATGCACGAACATCTCGACCCGCTGGGCGAGAAGCCCGGCACCGGGGGCGCCACGGCGGCCTTTGGTATGGTGGTGGCGCAGGTGGTCGTGCTCGATCTGGTATTTTCCATCGACAGCATCCTCACCGCGATCGGCATGACGCTGCATCTGCCCATCATGGTGCTGGCGATCTTTGTCAGTCTTGTAGTTATGCTGCTGGCGGCCCGGCCCCTGGGTGATTTCGTAACACAGAATCCCACCGTGATCATGCTGGCGCTGGGCTTTCTGCTGGTGATCGGCATGACCCTGCTGGCGGAAGGGTTCGGCGCCCACATTCCCAAGGGTTATATCTATGCCGCCATTGCCTTTTCCGCCTTCGTGGAGGCCTTGAACACCATTCGCCGTCGCCGCCTGGACCGAAAGCGGAAAAACGCGTAAGGCGGCGGCTTGCGTTTGCCTGCGGCGGGTGCCAAAACAGGGGTTCAGGTGCGCACTGACAAGGGAGTCTTCGGTGATCCGATTCATCAAAAATGCGGTTTATATGTCTGGTATAGCGGTTTTTTTCGCACAAGTTGCGTGGGCCGACAAGACAACGGCTGACGAAAATGCCGATGCCGGGGAAGACGCGCGATTCCAGTCTTTCGTGGCGGATGTCCGGCGGGAGGCCGAGGACCGCGGAATCAAGCCGGAAACCCTGAACAGCGCCTTTGAAAATGTCACCCTGCTGCGGCGGGTCATTTCGCGGGACCGCAATCAGCCGGAAGTGAAGCAGACCTATGCCCGCTATCTGAGCCTTCGGGTGTCGGACTGGCGAAAGACCAAGGGCCGGGAAATGATGGCCGAGGAGGCGGAGACGCTGAAACAGGCTGGTGCCCGTTTCGGGGTCCAGCCCCGGTTTATTTCGGCCATCTGGGGGATCGAAACCAATTATGGCACCGTGGATCTCAGCATCGACGTGTTCGACGCGGTCACCACGCTGGCCTTTGATCGCCGCCGCGCGAAGCGCTTCAGGAAGGAGCTTTTCGCCGCGCTTGAAATTCTCGACCGCGATCTTGCCCCGCGCGATCTGATGCGCAGCAGTTGGGCCGGCGCCATGGGTCAACCGCAGTTCATGCCGCAGAATTATCTGCGCCTCGCGGTGGATCAGAACGAAGACGGCGTGCGCGACATCTGGCACACGCGGGCGGATGTATTCGCCTCCATCGCCAACTATCTCAAAAGCTGGGGCTGGCGCGACGATCAGACATGGGGCCGGGTGGTCACACTGCCTGAAGGCGGCGAAACGCGGCTGGACGCCCCCCAGTCCGACGGGATCGAGCCGGATCGGGTCTGCAAGCCTTTTAAAAGCATTGGCGCCTGGCGGAACCTTCAGAAATGGCAGGAACTGGGGGTCCGCCGGGCCAATGGGGATGACCTGCCCGCCCGCTCCCTGCCCGCGGCGCTGATCATGGGCGACCGGGGCGACGGAAAAGGCTATATTGTCTATCGCAACTTCTGTTCATTGCTGCGCTATAATCCATCCTTCAAATATGCGTTGGCGGTCGGTCTTCTTTCCGACGCAATCGCAGGCCAGGACGGATAGAAAACAGGCTTGGAGGCTTGGTGGGATGAAAACAACGCTTCTGATGGTTCTGGCGCTTGCCCTTGGCGCATGCAGCCTGCCATTCGGCGGCGGCAATGACCGGGTGGAAACGGTTCATGGTGGCGGGGTTCTGCCCCGCGGGGAGAATGGCGGGGAACGCAAGATCGGCAAGCCTTACAAGGTAGCCGGTCGCTGGTACACACCAAAGGAAGACCCCGGCTATGACCGCGTGGGCTATGCCAGTTGGTATGGGCGGAAATTCCACGGCAAGCGCACCGCCAATGGCGAAATCTACGACATGAATCAGCTCACGGCAGCCCACAAGACATTGCCGCTGCCCAGCTTTGTCAAGGTGACCAACCTTGAAAACGGGCGCTCCCTGATCTTGCGCGTCAATGATCGCGGGCCTTTCGTTGGCGATCGGATTATCGACATTTCGCGCCGGGGGGCGCAGCTTCTGGGGTTTGAGAAACAGGGTGTGACCAAAGTGCGCGTGCAGATCGCGGACCCCGACGGCGGCATCCGCAACAAGCCCCGCATTGCCCGCCAACAGGTGGAGCCACGTGCCGTGGACACGGCGGAGGCGACCTTCGTGCAGGTTGGGGCATTCGCCGATCAGGCCAATGCCCGCGCCCGTGTGCAGGCGCTGGCCAGACAGGGCATCAAGGCCAGTGTTCAGCGGGCGAAGACCGCGCGTGGCCTGTTCTACCGGGTTCGCCTTGGCCCGTTTGCACGCCGCAATCAGGCCGAAGACATGCTTGACCGGGTCATGAACGGTGGTTTTTATGAGGCCCGCATTTTCACGGAGGCCTCCCGATGAGGAGGGCCTTTTCCCCACGTCATCCCACACATCGGGATGATCAGCTTTTTCAGGATCGCACAATGCTTTATTCGCGCATTTCGGCCTTTTTGTCCCGGTTTTCACGCATCGCCGCGCTGCTCGGCGCCCTGGCGCTGGTATTTTTCGCCGATATCCGCCCTGCGGCCGCGCAAGTGCTGCGCACACCAGCCGAACACGCCATCATGATCGAAGCGGATACGGGCGCCGTTCTGTTTGAAAAAGCGGCGGGGGAGACACTCCAACCCGCTTCCATGACCAAGCTGATGACCACCTATCTGGCATTCGAGGCGGTGAAGGATGGCGTGATCTCCCTGCAGGATCAGGTCACCGTATCCGATGAAGCCTGGCGCAACTGGAACAATCGCGGTTCCACCATGTTTCTGCGGGCAGGGGATACGGTCACGGTGGAAGACCTGCTGAAAGGCATTATCGTGCTTTCGGGCAATGATGCCTGCGTGGTGCTGGCGGAATATCTGGCCGGGTCGCACAGTGCTTTTGTGGAATGGATGAATGCCAAGGCCGACCAGTTAGCCATGGATGACAGCCATTTCGAGAACGCCAATGGCTGGCCGGCCGAGGGCCATGTGATGACGGCGCGGGATCTGGCCACCCTGTCCCTGCGGCTGATCAATGATTTCCCGGACCTGTATCCCATGTTCGCCCAGCGGGAATATGTCTATAAAAACTTCACCTCCAACCGCTACAACCGCAATCCGCTGCTGGGCAACCTGGCAGGCGCCGATGGCTTGAAAACGGGCCACACGGAAGCCTCCGGCTATGGCCTTGCCGGTTCGGCCCAGCGGGATGGGCGGCGTCTCATTCTGGTCGTCAGCGGGCTGGACAGCACAGCCGCGCGGATGCGCGAAAGCCGCCGCCTGCTGCAATATGGCTTCCGCAATTTCAAGCATTATCCCCTGTTGCGCGGCGGGGAAACCGTGGACTATGCGGAAGTCTGGCTGGGTGACAATCCCACCGTGCCGCTGATGCTGGAAGAGGACCTGGCCCTGACAATGTCTCACGCCCAGCGCGCCCAGATGGAAGTTTCCGTGGCCTATGACAATCCGCTGCCAGCGCCAGTGCGGCAGGGGGACCGGGTCGGCACACTGACCGTTACCATGCCGGGGCGAGACCCCATCGAGCGCCCCTTGCTGGCCGGGGAAAGCATTGAAGAGATCAGCGGCTTCGCGCGGATCGGCGCGGCGATCGAATATTATCTTTTCGGGTCGGCCGGTCAGGCACCCGGCGAAGGAACGCCTTGATGCGACAGACGGACGGCGTTCCCGGCACGGGCCTGTTCATCACGCTGGAAGGCGGGGAAGGGGCGGGCAAGACCACCCAGCGTCACTTTCTCGGCGCCGCGCTGAAGGCGGTGGGGCTGGACACGCTGGTCACCCGTGAGCCGGGCGGCAACCCCCAGGCTGAAGCGCTGCGCGCCATGCTCCTCACCGGGGACGTGGACCGCTGGACGCCCATGACCGAGGCTCTGTTGATGACCGCCGCCCGAACCGAGCATGTGGTGCGCACGATCAAGCCCGCGCTTCAGGCGGGGCGCTGTGTGTTGTGCGACCGGTTTTCCGATTCCACCATCGCCTATCAGGGCGCGGGGCACGGGCTTGGCATGGGGGCCATGCGCTCCTTGCAGGAAACCGCGTTCGGTCGTTTTCGCCCGGACCTGACCCTGATCCTCGACCTGCCTGTAAAAACCGGCCTCACCCGCGCGCGCAGCCGGGAAACGGCCCGGTCGGACGCGGAAGACAGGTTTGAAAACATGGATGTGGCCTTTCATGAACGGCTGCGCGCCGCCTTTCTGGAAATTGCCGACCTTGAGCCCGATCGCTGTGCCGTGATTTCCGCCGATGGCACACCGCAGGAAGTGTTCGACCGGCTTTGGGATGCCGTCGCCGATCGCCTGCCGGTGAGGGATCTGTTGCCCGAAGCCCGCGCCGAGGCACTGGCCGCCGGGCGGGAGCATGGCAATGGCTGATCCCGCAAGCCGCGAAACCGGGCAGGGCGACACCACCCCGCCCCCACCCAGAGAGAATGATCATCTGGCCGGGCACGAGACAGCCGAAGCCGCCATTGCCGAGGCTGTTTTTCGCGGTCAGATGCATCATGCCTGGCTGATTCAGGGCCCCGGCGGCATCGGCAAGGCCACCTTTGCGTGGCGGGTGGCCAAATATCTGCACAGCCTTGACGGGCCGGAAAACAGTGCCGACGGGGGCCTGTTCGGAGACGATCTGCCCGCCAACCCGCCCGAACGCCTGAGCATTGACAGCCAGGATCCCAGGGTGCGCCGGGTGGCGAACGGGGCACACGGCGATGTGCGCGCCCTGAGCCCGGCCCCCATGAAATCGAATGCCAACCGGCTCAGCCGTGAAATCAAGGTGGAGCAGGTACGCGATCTGATCGGCTTTTTTCAGCAGACCCGTTCGGAAAGCGCCTGGCGGGTGGCGATCATCGATGCTGCTGACAATTTGAATACCAGCGCATCCAACGCCTTGCTGAAACTTCTTGAAGAACCGCCTGAGCGGTCTGTTCTGCTGCTGGTGGCCCATAATCCGGGCCGGCTTCTGCCCACCATTCGCAGCCGGTGCCGGGCGCTCAGCCTCCGGCCATTGGCACCCGTGGCCATGCGGGACGTGCTACAGCATGTGCTGGGTGACCTCGCGGAAGAAACGGTGGAAAGGCTCGCCGCACTGAGCGACGGTGCGCCGGGCCGGGCCATTCGCCTGCGCGCCGCTGGCGGGGAAGACCTGTATGCCAACATGCTGAGCCTGCTGGAAGGGTGCCCGCGACCTGACCGCGCCCGGTTGCACAAATTCGCCGAAAGCCTGGCATCCCCCAGCGCGGAAGAGCAGTTCGATATCTTCCGCACTTTGCTGGAAGGCTGGATGATGCGCCTGATCCGATATGCCAGTGGGGACGCCAAAAGCCCAATCCCCGGCGAAGAAGGACTGATGAGCCGCTATGCCAGCGCCGCAGGGGTTGCGGACTGGCTGACCCTGTGGGACAAACTGCGCCAGAAACTGGACCAGGCAAAGGGCCTGAACATCGATCTGAAGCTGGCCATTCTGGCCGTGTTTCTGGAGATTGATGGCACGCTGTCCGGCGCCTGAACAAGCAAAAAAGCCGCTGCCTGACTTGCACGATCAGGGCCGAAACGGCGCGGCGCACGGCCATCATTACCGGAGAAACAGGGTTCATGAGCACGCCGGATTATATTGTCGATAGCCACTGCCACCTGAACTATGACGGTCTGAAGGATCAGGAAGCCGCGGTGGTGGAGCGCGCCCGCACCGCCGGGGTGGGCTGTATGCTGGCGATCAATACCAAGCTTGCCCAATATGACGAAATTCTGGGCCTGACAGAGCGATACGACGATGTGTTCGGCACAGTGGGCGTACACCCGCATGAAGCCGCCAATGAACCCGATATACCGCTGGATGCGCTGCTTGGTCGGGCGGAACCGCGCAAGATCGTGGGCATCGGGGAAACCGGGCTGGACTATTATTACGACAATGCGCCGCGCACCCTGCAGCAGACCAATTTCCGCACCCATATGGCGGCATCGCGGGAAACGGGGCTGCCGCTTATCGTTCATACGCGGGATGCGGACGAAGACTGTGTGCGAATTCTACGGGAAGAAAGCGCACGCGGCGCCTTTCCCGGCGTCATTCACTGCTTCACGGCCACGCGCTGGCTGGCGGAAGCGGCGCTGGACCTGGGCTTTTACATATCCATATCCGGCATCGTAACCTTCAAAAACGCCAAGGACCTGCAGGAAATCGTGCGCGATCTGCCGCTGGATCGACTGCTGGTGGAGACGGACAGCCCGTTTCTGGCGCCCGTTCCCCACAGGGGCAAAAAGTGCGAGCCCGCCTTTGTGGTGGATACGGCGCGCTTTATCGCGGACCTGAAGGGCATCCCATTCGAAGAGCTGCGCGCGCGTACCACGGAAAATTTCTTTACGCTGTTCAACCGGATCACGCCGCCAGAAGGCGCGGGGCAGGCGGCATGAAAGTCACCGTTCTGGGCTGCGGCACCTCCGGCGGCGTTCCCAAGGCGCCTGAATACTGGGGCCAGTGCGATCCCGCCAACCCCAGGAACCGCCGCAGCCGTGCCAGTGTCCATGTGACGGGCGCGGACGGCACATCCATCCTGTTCGACACCTCGCCCGATCTGCGCACCCAGGTTCTGGACAATGGCATCACACGGCTGGACGGCGTGTTTCTGACCCATGACCATGCGGATCATGTGCATGGCATTGACGATCTGCGCGGCTTTTTCCATGTCCGCGAAGGCGTGCCGGTGCCCGTTCACGGAACGCGGGATACAATGGATGTGGTGACGGGCCGCTTCAATTATGTATTCCACAGCCAGACCGGCTATCCCGCCATTGCCGAAGCCCGCATCATCACGCCGGGCGAGCCGGTTTCGGTTGGCGACCTGACCGTCACCGCCTTCGAGCAACAGCACGGGCCGGTCATGTCGCTGGGGCTCAGAGTGGGCGATGTGGCCTATTCGACGGATGTGGAGACCCTGCCTGAAAGTGCGTTCGAAGCCCTGGCTGGCGTGAAGGTGTGGATCGTGGATGCCCTGCGCCGGCGCCCCCATCCCACCCACGCCCACCTTGACCGCACGCTGGACTGGATCGCGCGGCTACGCCCCGAAAGGGCGATTTTGACCCATATGGACTGGTCCATGGATTATGACACACTCCGCCGGGAACTGCCGGACGGGGTGGAGCCGGGCTTTGACGGGCTGTGCGTAACCGTCTGACCAAAGCACCCGGTGGGCCATGCGCCGATTGACCAGTGCTGGACGATCCCCCTCAGGCAGCCTATCCTTTATATTACGCGCAGCACATGGATCAGACGGAAATGCCATGACGGCCTGGAAACCAGATCAAAACCGGCCAGAGCAGGGGCCCAGCGTGCCTTCCCACGGACGGCTCGCGGGCGATGAGACAAAAGCACAAGGCCGCTGGACACGGCTGATCGTGCTGTTTCTGGCCGTATGCCTGCTTCTGTTCGGGCTTTCTCTGGCTTTTCCTTCAGACCGGGGGTTTGACGCCTATTTCGTGCGCGCACTTGTGATACTGGCCCTTTTTGGCGGCGCGGCGGTCTTCTGGTCCAGCAGCGGTGGCCGGCGCCTGATGGGCATGGCGGGCCTGTGGGCCGTGATTGTCATGACGACTTCCGGCTTTTATCTTTATCGTAGCGACTTTTCCACACGCTTCATGTCGGCACTGGACCCATCCGCGGTTATCACCGCACCGGACGGCGGCATGATCGTGCATCGGGGCGCCGATGGCCATTTCTGGCTGCGGGCGGAAATTGACGGCATTCCGCTACGCCTGATGGTGGATACGGGCGCCAGTAATGTGGTGCTGTCACCCACGGATGCACGGCGCATCGGCTTTGACATGTCCGCGCTCAGCTTCGATGGCAAAGCCGCCACGGCCAACGGCTTCGTAAAATTCGCCCGCGCACGGGTGGACAGACTGAAAGTGGGCAATGCCACCTTGAACGATATGGAAGTCACCATAAACGGCTCTGACATGAATGGATCACTGTTCGGCCTGAAAGCCCTGAACCATTTTTCCAGCTTCGAATTTCGCGGCGAAACACTCATCCTCAGGCCATGAGCGCCGTGGTGCTTCCAGCCTTTAAAAGGATCGATCAGGCCATTGGAATAAAAGGGAAAAACTAACAATCTCTGTGCACCCACAGGCACCTGAAGCGCCGCTTGCCATGGTTCCCGAAAAGAATGACGTTCGCGCCGGACAGATCCCTTAACAGTCCCATAATTTCCCATAATATAAATTATGCGCCAAATCTGCTTAACCGAGAATCCGAAAAGGGCCGCCTACAGCCGCCTTGCGCCATTGAGAATTATTCCCCTCTCAGCCTGCCTCTCAGGCTATCCTGAGCAATCCAGTCGACCTGATGCGCCAGATCTCTTGGCGCGCCCCTCCTTCACACCACGTTCAATCGCTTCATCGATCACCGCCATCGCTTCATCATGGCTGATGATTTCCGCGCTTGCCTCACAGGCGGCAACCAGTTCTTCCAAGCTGTCGGGCCAATCCAGTTCGGGTATGTCGCTGCGATGTGCCATAACCTCAATCCTGCTCAAAAAAAACGCCTTAAAATTCTCTCCAATAGCCTGTCAGAGTAATTCTATCATCTTGCCGCCTTTATCGGCAATGCGACGCTTCATGGCCCCGTATGCTTCATCGTCCAGGGCGCGGATGCCGGGCTCCACAAGGCGCACATCAAACCCTTCCCTGAGGCCGTCCAGCGCGGTAAATCCCACGCATACGTCCCCGGCAAGGCCCACCAGATCAAGGCACATGGCTCCCTTTTCGCGCAAATAGCCGGAAAGCCCCGTGGCGCGGGCGTGATTATTGTCGAAAAAGGCGCTGTAACTGTCCACTTCCGGGTCCAGCCCCTTGCGGAAGATCGCCTCTATGGGGCGTGCATCCAGATCCTTGTGCAGCCGGGCGCCTTCACTGCCCTGAACGCAGTGGTCCGGCCACAGGGTCTGCGGCTCTCCATGCAGCATGATTTCCTCGAACTGTGCACGCCCCTCATGGCTGGATGCGAAACTGCCATGGCCTTTCGGGTGCCAGTCCTGGCTAGCCACCACCAGATCATAATCGCCCATCAGCCGGTTGATCACCGGCACGATGGCGTCTCCATCCGGCACGGCGAGCGCGCCGCCGGGCATGAAGTCGTTCTGGACATCCACAATGACCAGTGTTTTCATTCCGTCCTCCTCATTGATCTGGCCAGATCGTCCCGCGCCTGTTTCAACCGCGGTGAAAGCCCCACCCTGTACAGGTGCGGGTTGTCGAACCGCTTATAGGCGTCATCCAGCCGGGCCAGGCGATCGGCGGCGCGGGCCTGCAAGGTCATCACATCCGGCAGGGGGATCGTGACTTTCCCATCCGTCATCACCTTATGAAGAACAGGTTCCAACTTGTTGTTTCCAATGCATGTTCTTTTGTCCGGGTCCGTTGAATGATCGAACCGTTTCGGCGGGTCTTCATCCGCCATCGCCACCCCGTCAAGGCCCAGCCAAACGCCATCTGGGTCGGTCAGGCGATAAACCTGCTTGCGACCCGGCAGGGTGATCTTTTCCCGCGTCTCGGACAGTTTCAAGCAAGGGCGCGCATTCACCGCCACCAGTTTGTACACCCCGTCGAGCGCCCCGTCCGGCGCCCCGATGACCAGATTGGTACCCACGCCGAACAGGTCGATTGGCGCGCCCTGCTCCTTCAGGCTCTTGATGGTCGTCTCATCCAGCTTGTTGGAGGCGGCGATCTTCACACCCGGCAGGCCCGCATCATCCAGCATCCGCCGCGCGGAGCGGGACAGATAAGCCAGATCGCCGCTATCCAGCCGAATCCCCTTCAGGCGATCACCACGGGCCGCCATCTCCTTGCCCACCCGAATGGCATTGGGCACGCCGCTTCTCAGGGTGTCATAGGTGTCTACCAACAGCACGCAATTGTCGGGGTGGGCTTTGGCGAAAGCCTGAAAGGCGGCCAGTTCGCTTTCATGAGCCTGTACGAAACTGTGCGCCATGGTTCCGGACAGCGGCAGGCCATAATCCTGCGCGGCCCGCACATTGCTGGTGCTGTCAAAACCGCCAATCACCGCCGCGCGCGCCGCATAATGGCCGCCGGGCCCCTGCGCCCGGCGCAGGCCGAAATCCGCCAGACCCGCCTGCCCCGCCGCCCGGCGCATACGGCTGGCCTTGGTGGCGATCAGGGTTTGATAATTGAGGATGTTGAGCAGCAGGGTCTCAACCAGTTGGGCTTCGATCAACGGCGCTTCCACCGTAAGCACGGGGCGACCGGGGAACACCACGTCTCCTTCGATCGCCGCGCGCACCGTGCCGGTAAAGCGAAACCCGGACAGATAGCGAAGAAAGTCCGCATTCAGCCCCTGCTCCTTGAGAAAGGCGAGATCATCGGTCTCGAACCGCAACGTTTCCAGCGCTTTCAGGGCATCGTTCAGCCCGGCAAACAAAGCGTAGCCGCCACCAAAGGGGCAATCACGGAAAAAATAATCGAAAACGGCCCGATCATCGCTGCGCCCCGCCAGGAAATAGGCTTCCGCCATGGCCAGTTGATAGCGATCCGTATAAGTGCCTGTAAAATCGAACACACTGTCTCCTTCAGTCATAACCGTCACATCGTGACCGAAAGCGGACCCTGCAACCCCCTTTGCCCATGCAGCACCTGCTGCTAAGAGAGAGCGGCACACCGATCACCTGAAAAGGCTGCCCCATGCCCCCCACCAATACCAGACCCTTTTATGACGCGCTTATCATTGGCGGTGGCGCTGCCGGGCTGATGTGCGGGCTCAGCGCCGGGCGGCGTGGCAAGCGGGTCGCCATTCTGGAGCACAATGCCTCAGTCGGAGCGAAAATACTGATTTCCGGCGGCGGACGCTGCAATTTCACCAATCTGGACGTGGAACCGGGCCGCTTCATCAGCGGCAACCCCCATTTCGCCAAGTCGGCGCTGGCGCGCTATACGGCCTATGATTTCATGGGGTTTCTGGGGGAAGCCGGACTTGCCTGGCATGAAAAAACGCTGGGCCAACTGTTCTGTGACCAGAAATCCGGGGCGGTTGTAAAGGCGCTGACCGATGCCTGCGCAGCGGCAGGCGCGGAGCTGATCACCCGATGCGCGGTGAAAGCCGTGGCGACGAACGGGGACCAGGGCTACCGGGTGGAAACCGATCAGGGCGCGTTTCACGCACGGCAGCTTGTGGTTGCCAGCGGCGGGCTGTCCATCCCGAAAATGGGCGCCACCGGGCTCGCCTATGACATTGCCAGACAGTTTGACGTGCCAGTGGTGCCACCGGAACCGGCGCTGGTGCCCTTCACCTTTGATGATGCCACACGGGCAAAAACCGCGCCTCTGGCGGGTGTGGCCCAGCCATGCACGGCCCGCACGGGGAAAACCGGCTTTGTTGAAAACCTGCTGTTCACCCATCGCGGCCTGTCCGGCCCGGCCATATTGCAGATATCCAGCTATTGGCGGCCCGGTATGCCGGTGGTGCTGGACCTGCTTTCCGGCCAGGGGGACGCGGGCACCCTGCTCCAGACCGCCCGCGCGGAGCGACCGGGGCAGGCAGTGTCCCGCGTCTTGTCCGAGCATATGCCCAAACGGCTCGCCGCCTTTCTGGCGGAGCCGGACCACCCCCTAGGGCAGCTTTCCAACAAGGCCATAGCCGCCCTTGCGGATCGCCTGCACCGCTGGCAGGTTATCCCCACCGGTACGGAGGGTTTCAAGAAAGCGGAAGTCACCCGTGGCGGTGTGGATACCCACGCGCTGGACAGCCGGACCATGGCGGTGAAGGGCCGGGAAAGCCTTTATTTCATCGGTGAATGTGTGGATGTAACCGGCTGGCTGGGCGGATATAATTTCCAGTGGGCCTGGTCCAGTGGCTGGGCCGCGGCGCAGGCATTGTGAAGCGCCCCACCCCGAACCCGCACAGGAGATCAACCATGCAACACCTGCCCTCGCTCAGGAAAACAGGCGGTGCGATGCTGGCCATTCTGGCGCTCAGCCTGCCCGCATTCGCCGGGGAAGCCCATGTGAAAGACGCCGAGGTTACGGCCCGCGGCGGCACATGGAGCTTCAGCGTCACCATTCAGCACGACGATGAAGGCTGGTCCCATTATGCCGATCGCTATGAGATCGTCGGGCCGGGTGGTGAAGTCCTTGGCACGCGGGTGCTGCGCCATCCCCATAGCTCGAAGCCCTTTACCCGCTCTCTCGCCGGGGTCACCATTCCGGCGGATGTGCGCGAAGTGACGGTTCGCGCACATGACAAGGTGCACGGGCTTGGCGGCGAAACACTGACCCTGACCCTGCCGGAGCCGGACTGACACCCGCACCGATCCGCGTTTTCCTGTCCGCCGCGCCTGAACGCATGGCCTTGTTATCCGCGCTGTCACGCGCTTTTTGCCGGAGAATTGAATGAGTTCGCCCCTCGACCGATTACGCGCCATCATGGCCGCACTGCGAGACCCGAAAACAGGCTGCCCGTGGGACGTGGAACAGAGCTTCGAAACCATTGCCCCCTATACGATCGAGGAAGCCTATGAGGTGGACGACGCCATTCGCGCCGGGGATTGGTCGGCCCTGAAGGACGAGCTCGGCGACTTGCTGCTACAGGTGGTGTTCCACAGCCGGATCGCGGAAGAAGCGGGGCTGTTCAGTTTTGATGACGTGGCCGAGGCCATTGCCCACAAAATGGTGCGTCGCCATCCCCATGTGTTCGGCGATGCCCCGATCCATAGCGCCGGCGCGCAATCAGCCAACTGGGAAGCGCAAAAGGAAGCGGAGCGCCAGGCCGTCGCGGATCGGGAAGGCCGCCGCCCATCCGCGCTGGATGGCGTGGCACCTGCCCTGCCCGCCCTGCTGCGCGCCCACAAGCTGCAAAAACGCGCCGCCCGCGTGGGGTTCGACTGGAACGACCCGGATGCGGTGCTGGACAAGATCGCAGAAGAAGCGCGGGAATTGGCGGAAGCCCGCCATGACGGAGACCGGGACCACATAAGGGAGGAAATGGGCGATCTTCTCTTTGTTGTCGTCAATCTGGCCCGGCATCTGAAGCTGGACCCGGAAGAGGCCCTGCGCGGCGGCAACGCCAAGTTCGAGCGCCGCTTCCGCGCCATGGAGGACGCCATCGCCGAAGCGGGCGAAAGACCGGATGCGCTCAGTCTGGATCAGTTGGAAGAGGTCTGGCAGGCCGTGAAACGCCGGGAAAAAACACACATATAGGGTGTTTCCATGACGCGGACGTGGCCGCAGGCGGCAGGGCTCAGTCCCTCGCGCCCGCCGCCAGCGCCGGGTGGCGCTTTTCAAAGCGCGCCCAGCGCACCGGGTCCAGCCGGGCTGTCATGTGAACGCCCGTGTCCGTCATGGCTTCATCCAGAATGCGGGCATTGGCCTTCAGCCAGCTTTGACTGGCGCCATCCTGAAACGGAATGGTCAGGCTGATGGTCACGTCATCCGCCGCAAGCGTGCCGTCCACCGCGGCGATCAGGTCTTCCACGCCCTCACCTGTCATGGCGGATAGCAGCACCCGATCCTGATGGCGCTCCGCCTGCATGGCCAGTTCACGGCGTGTATCCCCGTCCATGCAGTCGGCCTTGTTGAATACCTCGATAATGGGCATGTCCGGGCTGTCCACATCCACACCGAGATCGGCCAGAACCGCGTTCACATCCGCCTTCTGCAATGCGCTGTCCGGGTGTGCGCCATCACGCACATGCAGGATCAGGTCCGCTTCCAGCACTTCTTCCAGCGTGGCGCGGAAGGCGGCCACAAGCGTGGTGGGCAGGTCTGAAATAAAGCCGACCGTATCCGACAGGATCACCTTGCGCCCGCTGGGCAGTTCCAGGGCGCGCATGGTGGGGTCCAGCGTGGCGAACAGCATATCTTCCGCCATCACATCCGATTCCGTCAGGCGGTTGAACAGGGTGGATTTGCCCGCATTGGTATAGCCCACCAGCGCCACCACGGGATACGGCGCCTGTTCCCGCTGCTTGCGGTGCAGCCCACGGGTCCGGGTGACCGTTTCAAGCTGGCGCTTGATGCGGGTGATACGATCCTGAATCATGCGGCGATCCGCCTCGATCTGGGTTTCCCCCGGACCGCCAATAAAGCCAAGCCCGCCGCGCTGGCGCTCAAGGTGGGTCCATGACCGCACGAGCCGGCTTTTCTGATAGGTCAGATGGGCCAGCTCCACCTGCAATTCCCCCTCGCGGGTGCTGGCGCGCTCCCCGAAAATTTCCAGGATCAGGGCGGTGCGATCAATCACCTTGGTTTTCAGGCGCCGTTCCAGGTTGCGCTGCTGAATGGGGCTGAGGTCGCAGTCGAAGATCACCAGGTCGATGCCGTCCGCCGCCACAAGGTCGGCCACGTCATCGCATTTGCCTGGCCCGATATAGCTGTCTGGCCGGATACGGGGAAGCGGCACGGTCTCCGCGCCCACCAGGTGGATGTCAAGCGCTTGAGCCAGACCGATGGCCTCTTCCAGCCGTGCCTCCGGGCTGCGACCGCGCGTGGCGGTGCGGCGGTCTTTTTCGAACGGATGCAACACCAGAACACGTTGCCCGCCTTCGCCCCCCAGAACGCCCCCACCTTCCGTGGACCAGCCTTCCTGGCCGTGGGCCTCCTCAATGCGTTGACGGGTTATGTCGGCATTGCCATCGCTCAAATCAGGACTCTTCCGGCTCTTTTTCCGGCTCGAAAAGCTGTACCGGGCCAGATGGCATCACAGTGGAAATGGCGTGCTTGTACACCAGCTGGGACACACCGTCCCGGCGCAGAAGCACGCAGAAATTGTCAAACCATGTGATCACGCCCTGAAGCTTAACCCCATTGACAAGAAACACCGTTACCGGCGTCTTGGATTTGCGAACGGCGTTAAGGAATACATCCTGAAGGTTCTGGTTTTTATCTGACATGCAGTGCCCAAACTTCTTGTTTCGCCGATTTTTCGGCTTGGTGTCCTCCCGGCGGTGATGCGACCGCAACCCGGCCCCACAACCACATGGACAGTTTATGACAAAGAAGATTGGACTTGGCTAACATTTTTCAAGGCGGATATGGCATGTGCCTCTGTCAACTGCGCCAGAGGGCGCGCGCGAAAAGCGCCAGAACCAGCGATGCTTCCAGCCGACCCACCATCATCAACACCCCCAGGATCACATGATCCGGTGCGGTCAGGCCATCAAAGCCGACAAAACCGGGGTCGATTCCCGCCACCAGCGGCCCGGACAGGGTCAACGCGGAAAAGCTCAGCAAAATGGCATCCTGAAAATGCACCCCGAACATTCCCAGAGCCAGCGTGCCTGTCACGAATGCCAGTATGAAGCCGCCGATCAGCAGCCAGACGGCGCCGCTATCGCCCGGCTCCACTTCATTCTGATCATAGTGAAGCCGGTGAATGCCGCTGGGATGCGCCAGACGATTCAGTTCGGAAAAGGCGAGCCTAAGCACCAGATAAAGGCGCATCTGCCGAAGTCCACCCCCGGTGCCGGTTACCGCGCCGCCAATGGCGGCCAGCGCCATGAGCACCAGTGCGACGGGAAGATAGTCCTGACCCGCCGGGGCCGCGCCAGGCGGCATCCATCCCGTGGTGCTGATGGCGGATATGACCTTGAAAAGCGCCCTGGCCACGTCCGGCATGGAAACAGCGCCCCCGGCCAGAAGAAGCAGCGCCGTGCCAGCCAGCACACTGACCGCCAATGTGCGGCGCTCCTGATCACGCCTGCCGCGACGGTGGCCACTGAGCATCACATAGAGCATATCCCAGTTGCTGACCGCCAGCAGCATCACAGCCGACACCACCACGGCGACGAACACCCCGTCATCCGCCAAGGGGGCGGCCCAGTCCAGCCCCGTGGTACTGACCGCCGACAGGGCCGTCAGCAGGGCCCGTTCAGGCGCCATGCCCGCCAGCAGAAGCAGCAGCACCGTAAGCGCGGTCACCCCGGCATAAAGGGGCGCCAGGTGCCGGGCGGCGGCGCGCAATCGTGGATAGCCCGCCATGGTATCGCCGAACGGTAGCGGGGACCGACGCAATTGTACGCCGCCGCTGTTGATCACGGTCAGAAATGACAGCGCCAGCGTGATGGCGGCAAAGCCCCCCAGCCAGCCCACCAGCGCACGCCAGAGCCGTTCCGCGGTGCCGGGCATTGCGTCCGGGCCGATACCGGCAAGGCTGCTGGCCCCGTGAGTGGTGACCAGCGCCATGCCATCGAAAAAGGCTCCGGCAAGATCCAGCCGGTCATGGATCAGATAAAGCGGCAGGCCCGCCACCATCGCCAGCAACAGGCAGCCGAAAAGCGGCAACAGCACCGTCAGCACGGGTAAACGCTGCATTCGGGCGCCGCGAAACCCCAGCACCATGGAACCGCCGATCAGCAGCGTGAGCGTAACACCGCCCGTAAAGCCGGATATGGCCCGGCCCTCGCCGCTCACAAGCGCCACGGCCAATGGCAGCAGCATCACGAGGCCCAGACCCAGGGTCCAACTTCCGATCTGAAGCATGAGCCGCGCGGACCACATCTCAGAACACCTCGGCCCGCGCGGAGAACAGTTGCTCGATCTTGCGGACGGCCCCCGCCATGGCGAAGCAGACAATGCGATCGCCAACCCGGATCGACGTGTCGGCATTGGGTACGATCACCCGGTCATCGCGCACGATCACCCCGAACCTGGCATTGCGGTGCAGTTTCAGATCAGAGACCTTGCGCCCGGCCACGTCCGAGCCTTCCATCACGTCCGCCTCGATGATTTCCGCTACCCCGTCCCGAATGGAATACACATCCCGTATCCGGCCCCGGCGAATATGCCTGATGATGCTGGACACGGTAATTTCCCGCGGGTCCAGAGCCACATCGATGCCGATACTGTTCAAAAGAGAGCCATAAACCGGATTGTTCATCAGGGCCACCGCCCGGCGGCAGCCGTGTTTCTTGGCCATCAGGGCCGAGAGAATGTTTACCTCGTCGTCATTGGTGACGGTGACAATGGTATCAGCCTGCGAGATATTCACTTCACGTAATATATCAACATCAAGCGCGTTACCGTTGATAACGATGGTGTTTTCAACTTTTTCAGCAGCCTTTTCCGCCTTGGCCGGATCCTGTTCGATCAGCTTCAGGTTCAGACTGGCGGCGATATCCGACTGTTCCAGCTTGCTGGCCAGAAATGTGCCGATATTGCCCCCGCCCACAATTACCAGCCGCTGGGCGCGCTGTTCTTCATGGCCGAACACCGCCATGGCGCGCTCGGTCATGCTGTCCTCCACGGCCACATACACATGGTCACCCACCTGCAACTGATCATCGCTTCGGGGCACGAAGACCCGCTCGCCGCGAACCACCCCGACCACATTGGTCTGAAGCTTGGGAAACAACTCGGTCAACTGGCGCAGGGGCGTGTTCACCACCGGGCAGGATTCGCCAAGCGTGATGCCCAGCACGCGCGCCCGCCCGCCCACAAAGCGCAGCACATTGAAGGCCCCCGGTACTTCAAGGCGGCGGCGCAGTGCCTCCGCCACTTCCATTTCGGGGGAAATGATCACATCAATCGGCAGATTGTCCCGCGCGAACAGGTCCGCCCATTTGCTCCGCAGATAAGCCTGATTGCGAATCCGCGCCACTTTTGTCGGTACATTGAACAGACTGTCCGCCACCTGGCAGGCCACCATGTTCACCTCGTCCGACAGTGTGACGGCGATCATCAGGTCCGCGTCATTGGCACCTGCCTGTTCCAGCATTTCCGGGTCGGACGCAAAGCCCACAAACGCCTGAAGGTCCAGGGTTTCACTGATCTGGCGAATCAGCTTGGGGGATCGGTCGATCACCGTCACGTCGTTATTCTGGTCGGCCAGATGCTGGGCAATGTTGAAGCCCACCTGCCCGGCGCCGCACACAATCACCTTCATGGAAAGTTTCCTTCTGTAGCCGGGAAAAGCCGGTCAGATCACGCTGTCCCCGGCCTTGTCACCGGTAAGCCCCAAAGATTTCAGCTTCCGGTGCAATGCCGAGCGCTCCATGCCGATAAAGGCCGCCGTGCGGGAAATATTGCCGCTGAACCGATTGATCTGGGCCTTGAGATATTCCCGCTCAAAGGTTTCCCGCGCCTCCCTCAACGGGGCCGTGATGATTGCACTGTCACCGCCATAGCGCAACAAGTCGCTGGACCCGCTGCGGATTTCCTCAGGCAGGTGATCCATCGTGATCTCCGCGCCCGGCCGTTCCGGGCCCAGGATCAGTATGCGTTCGATGGTGTTTTTCAACTGGCGCACATTGCCCGGCCAGTCATGAGCCTGCAAGGCGGCCACGGCATCGTCGCTGAGATGCCGACGCGGACGCCCGGTGCTGTCGGCAATGCTGTCCAGAAAATGCTGGGCCAGGTCAGGAATGTCCTCCCGCCGCTCGGACAGGGCGGGCGTGTTGACCGGCACCACATTCAGCCGGTGATACAGGTCTTCCCGGAAGCGGCCCTGCTCGATCTCGTGGACCAGCTCGCGCGAGGTGGCCGAAATCACCCGAACATCCACCTTCACGGAGGTATTGCCCCCGACCCGCTCGAACTTCTGGTCGGTCAACACGCGCAATATCTTGCCCTGGGTCGGCAGGGGCATGTCCGCCACTTCATCGATGAAAAGCGTGCCGCCATGGGCGCGCTCGAAAAAGCCGGTCTTGACCACCGCGCCATTCTGCTCGACGCCGAAAAGCTCCCGCTCCATGCGGTGCGGCTCCATGGATGCGGCACTGACCACCACGAACGGACCATTGGCCCGGTGGGACCGATTATGAATCTGCCGCCCGGTAACTTCCTTGCCGGAACCGCTGGGGCCGGTGATCAGCACCCGGCTGTTGGTGCCGGCCACGCGGTCCACCGTCTGGCGAACCGCATTGATGGCGGCACTGGCGCCGTTCAGATCCACCGTATAACCGGCCCGGCGGCGCAGTTCCTCATTTTCCCGTTTCAGCCGCTGGGCTTCCGTCGCCCGCTGCACGGTGAGCAGCATATGATCCGCCTCAAAGGGCTTTTCGATGAAATCATAGGCACCCTGCTTGATGGCGGCGACGGCGGTTTCCACATTCCCATGGCCGGAAATG
Source organism: Yunchengibacter salinarum (assembly GCF_037658235.1). Classification (NCBI taxonomy): domain Bacteria; kingdom Pseudomonadati; phylum Pseudomonadota; class Alphaproteobacteria; order Kordiimonadales; family Kordiimonadaceae; genus Yunchengibacter; species Yunchengibacter salinarum. The sequence continues at coordinate 128,250 of NZ_JBBJLN010000004.1, forward strand.
ACCACCACGGGCAAATCCCGGTGGCGAGACTTTACCAACTCCAGAATTTCCAGCCCGTCCAGCTTGCTGCCCTGTAGCCAGATATCCAGTAACAGCAGCGCCGGCAGCCGGGATTCGATTTCCGCCAGGCAACTGTCACTGCATCCCGCCGTGCGGGCATGATAGCCCTCATCCTCAAGGATGCCCGATACCAGTTCCCGGATATCTTCCTCGTCATCGACAATCAGAATATCTAACGCCATATCTCTGCCTCTGACTCCTTGCTGCGCGGCATGGGGACATCCCCTACTCCGCCGCCCTTCCGCCGTCGCCCGCCGGGGCGGAGGATTCCGCCTCGGCTGCCGCGCCCAACCGTTCCAGAACCGCATGATGGAATGACAGAACGGCACGAGCGCCCACCGGTTTCAGGTCGCTGACCCGCACACGGCCACCATGCTCTTCCATGATCCGCCGCACAATGGCCAGGCCAAGCCCGGTTCCCTTGACCCGCGTGGTCACATAGGGCTCCATCAGACGGTCTTTCTGTTCCTTGGGCAGGCCCACGCCATTATCTTCCACAACGATATGGGTAACGCCTGCATCCTGGGTCAGTGTTACCCGGATGCGGCCAGGTTCCACCGTGTCACCGTCCGCGGCCTTGTCCCGCGCGACCCGGCTTTCCACCGATTCCGCGGCATTTTTCATCAGATTGGTCAGTGCCTGCCCCACCAGCCGCCCATCAACCGGGATCGACCGGGTATGATCCGGTATCTGCGTCACAAAGGTCACGTCCGACCAGGCCACATCCTGAAGGAACACCGCCTGGCTGACCACATCGGCAATATCCGTTTCCTTGAAAAGCGGCGCCGGCATCCGCGCAAAGGAGGAGAATTCATCCACCATGCGCCGCAGGTCGCCCACCTGGCGGATGATGGTATCCGTACATTGGGCGAATACCGCCGGATCGCTTTCCACTTCCTTGCCGTATTTTCGCTTCAGTCGCTCGGCGGACAGATGAATGGGGGTGAGCGGGTTCTTGATCTCGTGGGCGATGCGCCGGGCCACATCGGCCCAGGCGGCGGTGCGCTGGTCCGCCAGTTGATCGGTCAGGTCATCGAAGGTGACCACAAAGCCGCCCGTGGCCCTGTCCGCCTGCCGTTCCACCGAGACCCGCGCCAGCAGCGTGCGCATTTCGCCATTCACTTCCAGTTGCACCTGAGCCTGAGCCGTGCCGTCCGAGGCATTCTCGGCCTCGGCCAGAAGCGGCGCGAATGCCGGCACTTCCTCCCCCAGCTTGTGCCCCAAAAGATCCTCCTGAGAGCGCCCCAGCAGCGTGCAGGCGGATCGGTTGGGCAGAAAGACGGTCTGATCCTGTTGCAGGCCGATCACCCCGGCGGAGACGCCTTCCAGCACTTCCTCAAGAAAGCGGCGGCGCTCGTCCAGTTCCGTATTGGCGTGCATCAGGGCATCCTGATGCCGGGCCAACTGGTCGGTCATCCGATTGAAGGCGCGGGACAATGTGCCCACCTCGTCGCCAGTGGGAACGTGGGGCACACGCACCGCCAGATCGCCCTTGCCGACCCGCTCCGCCGCGTCCACCAGATTGGACAAGGGAGTGACGAGACGGCTGGAGAACCGCAGGCCGATCCAGATTGCCGCCAGCAGAACCAGCAGCGCCACGATGATGAACACCACATTGAACTGAATCTGGATATTGCTGCGCTGGCCTTCCATGGTTTCATAGTCAGCCACCGCCGAGCGCGTCGCTTCCAGATAGGTGAGGGTTCGCGGGTCCAGATCACGGGCGATATACAGATATGTGGGTTGAAGAAATCCGCTTAACTGCTTCAACGCAATAACTGTTTTGTCCGCCTGATTATTGGCGACAACGGTTTCGCCCCGGCGGGCGCGATCCAGAAGGTCGGTCTTGAGGCGGGATGTTGTCAGTTCCAGATTGTCATTGGCGCGGGCCAGCACCCTGCCCTCCCCACTGGATTCCTGCACCACCAGCACTTCCGACAGAATGCGGGTGCTGAGCGCCGTTTCGGCCACCCTTTGCAGGGTCAACGGGTCCTGTCGCTGGGCCGTGGACAGATTGTTGAACGCCACCCCGATCGCCACCAGATCCTTCTGGATGTTGTATCTGTGCTCGATCAGATAGCTTTCCGCCACTTCCAGTGAATTGTTGAGGGTGGAGCGCACCTTTTCGCTGAACCAGCTTTGGATGCCGAATTCCAGAAACAGGGCCGAGAAAATCGCCATGATGACGGGCGGCACACTGGCAATCACGATGAAAGCGCTGGTCACCCGCATATGCAGGCGAGACCCTGGCGCTCCGGCCTTGCGCGCCAGCCACATGCGCACGAACCAGCGCCCCACGGCGGCGCCCAGCGCCATGAGCAGCACCAGATTGACGATCAGCAGAACCCGTATGGTCTGGCCCGATGCCACCTCGAACGGCGCCGATTTGCGGGACATGGCCACATAAGTGGTCACGGCGGCAACCAGCGCCATGACGGACAACAGGATTTCAAGGCGCCCCGCCAGCTTGAAACGGCGGGCAAAGATCATCCACTTGGCCATCTTGCGCCCGGGCAGGCGGGGCGGGCGCTCCGGCAGCGGCCCCAGGGGGCTCCGGGATTCCGGGGAATAACGCCCCCCCGGCTTGCCATCATCAGGCTTTTCCGGCTCTGGCGCTCGGCCGCCTTCAGGCGGTCGTGGCCCTTCATGCTGTTCCTGGCCCTGCCCCATACAATCTCTTCCCGGCCTATCCTCGGCATGATCCGGCCCAGCCTGCATTTCAGGCCGGGTGATGCCAAATGGCAACATGGTAGCCGAAATATCACACAAGGATCACCCGGACGCCAAGGAGATTCTCGTTCCGAAAAAATAAGCCGGTTCAGCGGCGTCGCGGCAAAGGGACATCCAGATCACGGATTTTCTTCCGCAGGGTATTGCGGTTCAGGCCCAGCAGCGCCGACGCCTTGACCTGATTGCCCTTGCACACGGCCAGCGTTTTCTCGATCAGGGGGCGCTCAACCTCCTGAAGGATGGTCTGATACAGGCCGCTTGGGGGCATCTGATCTTCATGCTGATCGAAATAATGGTCCAGATGCAGGCGCATACTTTCAGCGAGTGAGGCCCCCGCCGCGATCACCGGGGTGCCATGATCCGTGCCCGTGCCACCACTGCCCTCAGGATAGGATCGTTCCAGTTCCTGGCGCACCGCATCGCCGGTGATTTCCTCGCCGGGATAAAGCGCGCAGACCCGGTAGAGAAAATTTTCCAGCTCCCGCACATTGCCCGGCCAGTGGAAAGCGGAAAGCACATTGGTCGCCCCTCTGGAAAGCCGCTTTTCGCTCAGCCCCACGGCGGCATTACGGGACATGAAATGCCGGGCCAGGTCCGGGATATCATCCTGCCTTTCCCTGAGCGGCGGCAGGGTCAGGGGCACCACATTGAGCCGGAAGAACAGATCCTCCCGGAACAGCCCGGCCTTCACCGCGTCCTGAAGATTCTTGTTGGTGGCCGCGATCACCCGCACATTGGCGCTCTGGGCCACCTGCCCGCCAACCGTATGATATTCCCCTTCCTGAAGAACCCGCAGCAGCCGGGTTTGCGCTTCCAGCGGCATGTCGCCGATCTCGTCAAGGAACAGCGTGCCGCCGCGCGCCTGTCCGAACCGGCCCAGAGTGCGCGCCTGCGCGCCCGTAAAGGCGCCTCGCTCGTGACCGAACAACTCGCTTTCGATCAGTTCCCGCGGCAGGGCCGCCAGATTGACCGGCACAAAGGGGTGGTCCCGGCGCGGCCCGTGCATGTGAAGGGCGCGGGCCACCAGTTCCTTACCGGTGCCGCTTTCGCCGCCGATCATGACGGTCAGGTCCGTGTTCACCACGCGGGCCATCGCCTTGTAAAGCGCCTGCATGGGCTGGGATCGACCCACAAGGATATTGTTTTCGGACTGGGCCAGGGCTTCCGAGGCGGATTGGGTGTCAATGTGGCCGGGCGCGGGCTCCGCATCCTCAACGCCCTGGCTGCCCCCGGCGCGGGAGCCGAGCGCCTTGCCCACCACCGCGATCATGGCATCGATATCGAACGGCTTGGCCAGATAGTCAAAGGCCCCCTTGGTCGAGGCGGTCATGGCGGTGCTCAGCGTATTATGGGCCGACATGACGATCACCGGCAGGTCTGGCCGTTCCGCTTGCAGGCGGGGCAGCATGTCCAGACCATTGCCACCGGGCATGATCACATCGGATATCGCCACATCGCCCACACCGCTGCGCGCCAGGCGCATCAGCTCTTCCGCCGTATGCGCCTCCTCCACCCGCCAGCCTTCCTGGCGAAATGCCTCGCCCAGAACCGTGCGGATCGCCGCATCGTCGTCGGCCACAAGAACCGTTACCGCCCGATGAACGCTCATGACTCCATGCTCTCTTCCCGGCGCCTCGCGCCTTTGTCACGCCTGTGGCAAGCGCACCTTGAATCGGCTGCCGCCCCCAGAGCGGTCAGCCACACTCACCGTTCCGCCCATATCGGTTATGTAGCGGGCCACCAGTGCCAGCCCCAGACCGCTGCCGCCATCCCGCCCGGACACGAAGGGGTCGAACAGGTGCGGGCGGATATCCGCCGGAATGCCGGGCCCCCTGTCCTCCACGCAGATTTCAAGGGGAACACGGCGCTGGGTGCCATCGGGTCCACGCAGCAGAACCCCTTCATGACGGTAGGCGGTTCTCAGGGTAATTTCTCCCCTCATATCAAGGGCTTCACTGGCATTCTTCACCAAGTTCAGAAAAACCTGAACCAGGCGGTCAAACGATGCATGGGCCAGGGGAAGGGATGGATCATACAAACGAACCACATCCAGCCTGGCCCCCTGCCATCCCTGTGCCAGATCCGCCACATGATCCAGCACCTCATGCACATTGACCGGCGCCATATCAGTGACCGCCATGGGGGCGAACCGTTCCAGTTCGTCCACCAGCCCTTCCACGCGGGCCACCTCCCGGCTGATCAGATCGGTCATGTGACGGTCGCCCGCCCCCAGCTTGCGCGCCAGCAACTGGGCCGCCCCCCGTATCCCGGCCAGCGGATTGCGCAATTCATGCGCCATCATGGAAGCCAGCCCGCGCACGGATCGGGCCGCCCCTTCCACTTCATCCCGGCTTTGCGCGATGGACCGGATGCGGCGCGGCTGGATCATCAGCAACACACGGTCCTGGCCCAGCGGACTGGTGGTCAGATCGCAGCGCTGATGCCCTTCCAGCCCCGCACTCAAGGGCACATCCATCTGGCTGAACGGCGCCTGTTCCCGACGGGATCGCGCCACCATGGGCAACGCCATCGGGCCGAGCCCCTCGACAGACGCCAATTGCGCCCCCTTCAATCCGCCACGAGGCCGGGCCAGGATCATGTCCGCCTGACCATGCAGGCTGATGATGCGGTCATCGGCGCCCACGACCAGCAACGCCTGCGGCAGGCTGGCCAGAATGGCGGCGGCATCCCCTTCCGGGCTTTCCGCCGAACCGAGGGGCATGGCCGCCCCTGTTATTTCGGCGTGTGAGGCCATCAGGCAGCCGATCGCTCGAACAAAGGTGTGTAAAAATCTTCCAGCGCCCGCTTCACCGCGTCCGTATCGTCCAGACTGTTCACCATCTGGCGGAATTCGGCGGAACCGCGCAGCCCCTTTGTGTACCAGCCCAGATGCTTGCGCGCCATGCGCATACCCGCATGATCGCCGTAATGGTCCAGCATCGCCTGATAATGGCCCAACACGGTCTCTAGCTGTTCCTCGATCGAGGGGGAACCCAGCCGTTCGCCGGTACTGAGATAGTGAATCACCTGCGCGGGAAACCAGGGGCGGCCATAACAGCCCCGGCCCAGCATCACCCCGTCCGCGCCGGAATCCGCCAGGGCCTGATCCACATCGTCCAGCGTGTTGATATCCCCATTGACGATGACCGGAATGTCCACCGCCTGCTTGACGCGAGCGACCTTTTTCCAGTCCGCATGGCCGCGATACATCTGGCAGCGTGTCCGGCCATGAACCACCACCATTCTGATGCCCGCCTCTTCCGCGATGCGGGCAAGCTGGTCGGCATTGAAGCTGTCGTCATCCCATCCCAACCGCATTTTCAGCGTCACCGGCAAGGACACCGCATCCACCGTGGCGCGGATCAAGTCCCCGGCATGGTCCAGATCGCGCATCAGGGCGGACCCCGCATGGCCGTTCACCACCTTTTTCACGGGGCAGCCCATATTGATATCGATGATGGCAGCGCCGCGATCCTCGTTCAGGCGGGCGGCCTCATACATCTTGGACGCCTCGCACCCGGCAAGCTGCACGGACATGGGAAATTCATCCGGCGTATTGCTGGCCATTTTCAGGGTTTTGCGGTTTTCCCGGATCATCGCCTCGCTGGCGATCATCTCGGACACCACAAGCCCCGCCCCGAAGCGCTTGACCAGCCGACGGAAGGGCAGATCGGTCACGCCCGACATGGGGGCCAGGAATACCGGGTCTTTGATTTCAACGGGACCAATGCTAAGAGCCATGGGAGCAATCCCTTTTCAATGGATCATGCCTAAAAATTGGGCACCTTATGCCAGAAACAATGCCCCAAGACCAGAACGAATTCCCACATGCCGCAGCAAATGCAGTCGGCGGCGCTGATAATGGCGATGCGCCGGGCGTGGTGGTGGTGGCCGCGGGTGAAGGGCAGCGCGCGGGCGGCGCCCTGCCCAAGCAATACCACATGCTGGCCGGGCGCCCTGTTCTGATTCATTGTCTGGACCATCTCACAGCCGCCTGCCCGGAGGGCTCCCCGATCCTCCTGGTGATCCACCGGGATATGTTTGACCACGCCCGCGCCCTGCTGGACGAATGGGGATATGGCACCACTCCGCTGGTGGTCGGCGGCGCCACACGGCAGGAAAGCGTGCGCCGCGGGCTTGAAGCGCTGAGTGCCGCCGCGCCCCGCACCGTACTGATCCATGATGCGGCGCGCCCCTTCATAAACGCGGCCATGATCCACGGCCTGCGGGCCGCCATTTCCGACACACAGGGCGCGATCCCCGCGCTCAGCGTGGCGGACAGCCTGAAATCGGTCAGCGGCACAACTGTGACAGGCGCGGTGAACCGGGACGGGCTGGTACGCGTTCAAACGCCGCAGGGCTTTCCCTTCGCCCCCCTCCTGGCCGCGCACCGCGCCGCCAAGGGACAGGATTTCACAGACGATGCGGGGGTCTTCCAGGCCGCCGGATACGGTGTAAGGATATGCACCGGATCGGAGGCCGCTTTCAAGATCACCGAGTCACGGGACTTTCAGCGGGCCGAGGCGCTGGTGCAGATGCGTTTGCAGGATATTCGCGTGGGCCACGGCCATGATGTGCACGCCTTCGGCCCCGGCGATCATGTGATACTTGGCGGTGTTGCCATTCCCCATGACCGCGCGCTCAAGGGCCATTCGGATGCGGATGTGGCCCTGCACGCCCTGACCGATGCCGTGCTCGCCGCATTGGCGGACGGGGATATCGGCCAGCACTTCCCGCCGAGCGACCCGGCCCTTGCGGGCATATCGTCCGACCGCTTCCTGCGCTTCGCCGCCGAACGGGTGCGGGCGCGTGGCGGCATGATCGCCCATCTGGCTCTTGTGCTGATCGCGGAAGCGCCGAAAATAGGCCCGCACAACGCCCCAATGCGCCAGCGTATCGCCCGGATTGCCGGGCTTTCACCGGATCGGGTCAGCGTGCAGGCCACCACCAGCGAAAAACTGGGTTTTACCGGTCGCCGGGAAGGCATCGCGGCCAATGCCACCGCCACGGTGCGCCTGCCGCTGGAGGCACCGGATGGGGCATAAGGGCGACCTTGGCGGCTGGCAGGGGCGGTATCGCTCCCCCTTCTTCTGGTGGGTGGTCTGGTTCGGGGCGGGCCTGATGCGCCCAGCCCCCGGCACGTGGGGGTCGCTGGCCGCCGTGATTCTGGGCTATTTCATGCTGCGGGCCGGCATGACGCCGGGGGAGCTGATCGGCCTTGTGGTTTTTGGATCAACCGTATCCGTTACCATAATTGGCCAGGTGGAGCGTCTGAGCGGCATTCATGATGCGCCGGAAGTGGTGATCGATGAAGTCTTCGGGCAGTGGCTGGCCCTTGTGCCGGTGGCGGTTGTGGGACTGCCCGTTGGGTGGGCCGCCCTCGCGCCGCTGCTGGTCGCTTTCGGCCTGTTTCGACTGTTCGACATATGGAAACCCTTTCCCATAGGCTGGATGGACAGGCATATTGGGGGTGGCACGGGGGTGATGGTGGATGACCTCATGGCCGGGCTGATGGCCGCGCTGGGCCTTGTTCTGCTCTATATGATGGGAGCGTTCCATGTTTGATCAGGAAATCACCGATCTTGCCGCCGAGGTTCTGGACGCCGCGCGCCGTCGCGGCTGGATGATCGCAACCGCGGAATCCTGCACCGGCGGGCTGGTGTCGGGGGCGCTTACCGCCATTGCCGGGTCCAGCGACGTGCTGGACCGGGGCTTTGTCACCTACAGCAATGATGCCAAGCAACAGATGCTGGGGGTGTCGTCGGAAAGCCTGGGGCGGTTCGGGGCCGTATCGGAACCGGTGGCCAAGGAAATGGCCTATGGCGCGCTGAGTGAATCGCGGGCGGATATCACGCTGGCCATTACCGGGATCGCCGGGCCGGGCGGCGGCTCGGCGGAAAGGCCGGTGGGGCTGGTATGGTTCGCCACCGCCACGCAGGGCCGCACGCCGGACGGATTTTACCGCAGCTATGGCGACAAGGGCCGCTCTCAGGTGCGGCGGCTTAGCGTGGTGGACGGCCTGATGGCGCTGTTGCAGAAATGCCGGGGCGATCTGGCCGATTGACCAGGCCAGTGCCGGCTCGCGCTTCCCTTTTCAGGGCGCGGTCTGTTTCTTCGTACCGTCCCTATTTCTTCATCCCGTCCACGAAGGCGTCCACCTCCACCTTCAGGCTATGACCCCGTTCGGCAATTTCCTTTTCAAAATGCTCGTCCACCTGGCCGCCCTCCTTCAGGGCCGCTTCGATCCGGCTGGAAAGTTGCTGCAATTCCTGCAACAGATTTTCATATTGCTGGCGCAGGTTTTCCTGCCTATCCGGCTCAAAGGCGGGATGCGTGTTGTGGTCTTCCAGATGCTGCTCCCGGCCCCGCAGTTCCTGAGCCAGGCGATGCAGAAAATCGCTCATGAGATGTGTCTCCCCCTGAAGATATAACCGTGGCGGGCCGGGCATCATCACGCCCGGCGCTGCATGGCTTCAGCATGACCGAACATGGCCGCGCAGGCAAGCAGGGTGAAAAGGCGTGGCGGTTGAATGGGGCCGGGTGAAAAACAGGGGCACCACCTCAGTCCGCGGCTTTTTGCTGGTCCGCGAACAGCGCGTCCGCACGGGTGCGAAATGCGTCCACCATGCGATTGGTGGCCTTGGTGAACACATCACCGATGGCTTTTTCCAGCAAGCGGGACTTGAACTGAAAATCCACCTCGAAATCGATCACGGTGCTGCCATCGTCCTGCGCGATGAAGCGCCAGTCATTATAGAGATATTTCATCGGCCCGCGGATATAGTCCACATAAATGCGATCCGGACACTGAGTATAGACGCGGCTGGTGAACTTTTCACGGAACATCTTGAACCCGATGATCAGGTCCGCATCAAAGCGATCCGGGCGCGCATTATAAACGCGCGCCCCCAGACACCAGGGCAGGAATTCGGGATAACGGCGCACGTCACCCACCATGGCGCACAGATCTTCCCGGTTATAGGGCAAATGCTGTCTCTGCCGATGACGCGGCACAGGTCACCTCCTCAGGCGCGGAAAGAAGCGGTATTGCGCTCAGGCCGACGCGGCCCGTTTGCCCGCCAGCTTCTTGTCCCGCGCGGCCCGCAGCTTTTCGAAATCATCCCCCGCATGATAGCTGGACCGAGTCAGGGGTGTGGCGGACACCATCAGGAATCCCTTCCCCCTCGCCATCCGCTCATAAGACTTGAATTCATCGGGCGTGACGAACCGATCCAGTTTCGCGTGGCGCCGCGTGGGCTGAAGATACTGACCAATGGTGATGAAATCGATATCCGCCGAGCGCATGTCATCCATCACCTGCCCCACTTCCAGGCGGTCTTCCCCAAGCCCCACCATGATGCCGGACTTGGTGAAAATGGCCGGGTCCACCTGCTTCACGCGCTCCAGAAGTTTCAATGAATGATAATAGCGGGCGCCGGGGCGGATTTTCGGATAAAGCCGCGGCACCGTTTCCAGATTATGGTTGAACACATCCGGTCTCGCCTCCGCCACCTTTTCGATCGAGCCCGGCTTGTTGCGGAAATCCGGGGTCAGAATTTCGATGGTGGTATCGGGGCTGGCCTTGCGGATTTCCGCGATCACCTTCACGAACTGATCAGCGCCACCGTCTTCCAGATCATCCCGGTCCACGGACGTGATCACGATATGCTTCAGCCCCATGGTGACACAGGCTTCCGCCGTATGCTTCGGCTCCATCGGGTCCACCGGATTGGGCCGCCCGGTCTTCACATTGCAAAAGGCGCAGGCGCGGGTACAGGTGTCCCCCAGAATCATCACCGTGGCATGGCGCTTCTGCCAGCATTCACCGATATTCGGACAGGCCGCCTCTTCACAGACGGTGTGCAGATTCTTGGCCCGCATCAGCTTCCGGGTCTCGGCAAATTCCCTGGATGTGGGCGCCTTGACCCGAATCCATTCCGGTTTGCGCGGGATGGCATCGTCCTTCTTCGGCGTGACCGGTTCGTTCATGCCTTTTCAGCCTTTCGACGGGGTGAGGTCCCGGTTTGCGGCAGCGCCCGGCAGGGGCCGCCGCCCGGTATGTTCTGGCTTAGAAGTGGATCGCCCGACCATAGGCGTCAAGCACCGATTCATGCATCATTTCCGATAGCGTGGGATGCGGGAAGACCGTGTGCATCAGCTCTTCTTCGGTGGTTTCCAGCTTGCGGGCGGCCACATAACCCTGAATCAGCTCAGTTACCTCCGCACCGATCATATGCGCGCCCAGAAGCTCCCCGGTCTTTTCGTCGAACACGGTCTTGATGAAGCCTTCCGGTTCCCCCAGCGCGATGGCCTTGCCATTGCCCATAAAGGGGAAATTGCCCACTTTCACCTTATGGCCCTTTTCCTTCGCCTGCTCTTCGGTGAAGCCGACGCTGGCCACCTGCGGGCGGGAATAGGTGCAGCCGGGTATGTTGTCGATATCCATGGGATGAACGCCTTTCACACCAGCGATCTTTTCCACGGCCACGATGCCTTCATGGCTCGCCTTGTGGGCCAGCCAGGGCGCCCCGGCCAGGTCACCGATGGCATAGATGTTGCCCATGCCCGTATGGCCCCATTGATCGATCTTCACATGGCCCTTTTCCACCGTGATACCCTGATCCTCAAGGCCCAGACCTTCCACATTGCCGGTAATGCCAATGGCGAGAATGACCCGATCGAACGTTTCTTCGGATTTCTTGCCGCCCGCGTCGATGGTGGCGGTCACGGACTCCTTGCCATGCTTCAGCTCGGTAACGGACGCCTTTGTCCTGATGGTCATGCCCTGCTTCTTGAAGCTCTTCTCGGCATGGGCGGACACATCCTTGTCCTCCACCGGAAGAATGCGATCCATCATCTCCACAACCGTCACATCACTTCCCAGGTCATTGAAGAAGCTGGCAAATTCAATGCCGATGGCCCCCGATCCGATAACCAGCAGTTTCTTCGGCATGGTATTGGGCTGAAGCGCGTGCTTGTAGGTCCAGACCAGCTTGCCGTCCGCCTTCAGGTGCGGCAGTTCCCGCGCCCGCGCGCCGGTGGCCAGAATGATGTGCTTGGCCTTGACCGTCTGCGTCTTGCCGTCCTTGCCCTTGACCGACAGGCTATCCTTGCCCGTCAGGCTGGCCTCGCCTTCGATATGCGTCACCTTGTTCTTTTTCAGCAGATGCTGCACGCCGCTGGTCAACTGGCCGCTCACCTGACGGCTGCGCTTGACCATGGCATCCAGATCAAAGGACACATTTTCGGCCTTGACGCCAAACTCCTTGGCGTTCTGGGCCAGATGCAGCACCTCGCTGGACCGCAGCAGCGCCTTGGTGGGGATGCAGCCCCAGTTCAGGCATATGCCGCCCAGATGTTCCCGCTCGATACAGGCGGTCTTCAGGCCTAATTGTGCACCGCGAATGGCGGAAACATAGCCACCGGGGCCGCCCCCGACCACAACAAGGTCAAAACTCTCGGCCATGATCAGATCCTCTCAGCTTGTGTCACGGTGCGCGGGTCCGCCGCATCACCTGTATTAACGGTATCCTCGCGCTCGAAAAGCAGCACCGAGCACCGCTCCGGCGCGAACGGCTTGTGTTCCACTCCGCGCGGCACCACCAGCATTTCACCGGTCTCGACCCACTCGGCGCCATCCCGCCAATCCATTCGGAATCGGCCATCCAGCACCAGAAAAAGCTCGTCCGCGTCCGCATGGGCGTGCCAGACAAAATCGCCTTCCAGATGGGCAAGCCGAACCGCGTGGTCGTCCACCTGTGCGACGGTGCGCGGCGACCAGGTATCCGCAAAGGCGGCCAACTTGTCCTTGAGCGCGATTTTCACGGCCCGCTCCTAGAGCAGCATGGAGATCGGGTCCTCCACATATTGCTTGAATGCCTGCAGGAACTGCGCCCCCACGGCACCGTCCACGGCGCGGTGGTCACAGCTCAGCGTGCAGGACATCACGGTGGCCTGAGCCACGGCACCATCCTTAATCACAGCGCGCTGCTCCCCGGCGCCGACAGCCAGAATGGCCCCTTGCGGCGGGTTGATCACGGCGCCGAATTCCTTGATCCCGAACATACCGAGATTAGAGATGGAGAAGGTGCCCCCGGCATAGTCTTCCGGCATCAGCTTGCCTTCCTTGGCCCGGCCTGCCAGATCCTTCATGGATTCGGAAATTTCCTTGAGGCCCTTGGACCCGGCATCCCGCACCACAGGCGTGATCAGGCCGCCATCGATCGCCACGGCAACGGAAATGTCCTGGCGCTCGTACCAGTACATCTTGTCCCCGGCGAACTGCACATTGGCCGCAGGCACTTTTTTCAGTGCCAACGCACTTGCCCGGATCAGGAAATCGTTCACCGACAGCTTGGCGCCGGTGCCTTCCAGCTTGGCATTCAGATCCTTGCGCTGGGCCAACAGCGTGTCCAGCTCGCACTCAATGGTCAGATAGAAGTGCGGCACGGTCTGCTTGGATTCGGTCAGGCGCTTGGCAATGGTCTTGCGCATGTTCGACAGTTTCTCTTCCCGGTACGGGATGTCGTCATGCGGCGGATAAACCGGCACATCGCCCGCCGGTGCGGCGGCAGCGGCCGGCTTCGATGCCTCTGGCGCTTTCGTCTCTGCCGGGGCCGCTTTGGCCTCGCCCTTGCGGGCGGCCTCGATATCGCGCTTGATGATGCGCCCCTTGGGGCCGCTGCCCGTCAGGCTGGCAAGGTCAATACCGTCCTGCGCGGCCATGCGGCGCGCCAGCGGAGACGCCTTGACGCGATTACCCTTGGCATCTTCCGGCGCGGCGGGGGCCTTTGCATCCGGCGCCGGTGCCGTGGCGGTATCCGCTTTCGGCGCCGTGTCACCCTCTTCCGATTTGGCGGGGGTTCCGGCATCGGCGGCATTATCTGCGCCGCCTTTGCCCGCACCCTGTGCGCGCACGTCCGCCGGGTCTTCACCCTCTTCCGCCAGCAGGCAGATCAGTTCCCCCACCGGCACATCGTCCGTTCCCGCTTCCACCAGGATACTGGCAACCGTGCCCTCATCGATGGACTCCACCTCCATGGTAGCCTTGTCGGTCTCGATCTCGGCAAGAATGTCGCCATTCTCCACCGTATCGCCCTCTTTCACCAGCCAGCGGGCCAGTGTGCCTTTTTCCATGGTCGGCGACAGGGCCGGCATATTGACTTCAATGGCCATCGTTCACTGTCCCCTTAACTGTCGGCGTAGCAGACGGCCTTGGCCGCCGTGATGATCTGGTCGCTGCTGATGAGCGCCGCCTTTTCCAGATTGGCGGCATAGGGCAGCGGCACATCCGCATCCGTGCAGCGCGTTACCGGCGCATCCAGATAATCGAAGGCGTCTTCCATCAGGCGTGCGGAAATTTCCGACCCCACACCGAACTGCGGCCAGCCTTCTTCCGCCACAACGCAACGATTGGTCTTTTTCACACTGTCGATGACGGTGGCCATATCCAGCGGGCGAATGGTGCGCAGGTCGATCACTTCCGCGTCAATTCCCTCCGCGGCCAGGGCCTCCGCCGCCTTCAGGGCTTCCCCCACGGCGATGGAATAGGCCACGATGGTCACGTCCGCACCCCGGCGCTTCACGCTGGCCTTGCCGATCGGAATCACCCAGTCATCCATTTGGGGGATGTCGAAGGTTTCGCCGTAAAGCAGCTCGTTTTCCAGGAAGACCACCGGCGTGTCGTCGCGGATGGCGGCCTTCAAAAGCCCCTTGGCATCCGAAGCGTCATAGGGTGCGACAACCTTCAGGCCCGGCACATGCCCATACCAACTTGCATAGTTCTGACTGTGTTGTGCGGCCACGCGCGCCGCGGCCCCGTTCGGCCCGCGGAACACAATGGGACATTCGATCAACCCGCCGGACATGTACTTCGTCTTGGCGGCGGAATTGATGATGTGGTCAATGGCCTGCATGGCGAAGTTGAAGGTCATGAACTCCACCACGGGGCGCAGACCTGTCATGGCGGCCCCGACGGCCAGCCCGGCAAAACCGTGCTCCGTGATCGGGGTATCGACCACGCGATCCGGGCCGAATTCATCCAGCAGCCCCTGCGTGACCTTGTAAGCGCCCTGATATTCGGCGATTTCCTCGCCCATCAGGAACACTTTATCATCCCGGCGGAGCTCCTCGGCCATACCGTCCCGCAGCGCTTCCCGCAGGGTGATCTCCGTCATGTCGGTCCCTTCGGGAATTTCCGGGTCCGAAGGCGGCGGGGCCGTATCCGCGGCGGCCTCTGGCGTGGGGGCGCCCTGCTCGTCATCGCCCGTCTCGGCGACCTTTTCGCTGTCGCCGCCACCGGGTGCGCCAGCCGGAGCCGACGCATCCTCAAGGCCCACTTTTTCCGGGTCTTCGCCTTCTTCGGCCAGAACCGCAATGGGGGTGCCCACTTTCACATTGTCCGTGCCCGCATCCACCAGGATGCTGGCAACCGTGCCCTCATCGATGGACTCCACCTCCATGGTGGCCTTGTCGGTCTCGATCTCGGCGAGAATGTCGCCATTCTCTACCGTATCACCCTCTTTCACCAACCAGCGGGCCAGAGTCCCCTCCTCCATGGTCGGCGACAGGGCCGGCATTTTGATTTCAATGGCCATAGTGCTCAGACTCCTTCGGCAACCACGTCGGTATAGAGTTCGGAAAGGTCCGGCTCGGGGCTTCCCTGGGCGTAATCCGCCGCCTCGGCGATCTCGGCCTTCACCTGCTTGTCGATATCCTTCAACTCCTGCTCAGTCTTGAAGCCGGCATTGAGGATGCGCTCCTTGATCTGATCGATGGGATCGCGTTCCTTGCGCATTTTCTGCACTTCATCCTTGGAGCGGTACTTCGCCGGATCGGACATGGAGTGGCCACGATAGCGATAGGTCTTCATTTCCAGAATGAACGGCCCCTTGCCGCTGCGGCAGTGTTCCACCGCTTCAGCCGTGGCCGCCCGCACTTCCAGAACATTCATGCCGTCCACCGACTTGCCCGGAATCCCAAGGCTTTCACCGCGCCGGAACAGGTCCGTCTGGCCGCTGGCGCGCGCCACGCTTGTGCCCATGGCATATTGGTTGTTCTCGATGATATAGACGCAGGGCAGATCCCACAGGGCCGCCATGTTGAAGCTCTCATACACTTGGCCCTGATTGGCCGCCCCGTCCCCGAAATAGTTGAGGGTGACACCCCCGTCGCCGCGATAGCGGTGGGCGAAAGCCAGCCCCGTACCAAGCGACACCTGCGAGCCCACAATGCCATGACCGCCATAAAAGCCCTTTTCGGGCCAGAACATGTGCATGGAGCCGCCTTTGCCGCGCGAGCATCCGCCGCTGCGCCCGGTGAGCTCCGCCATCACTTCCTTGGGGTCGGCACCCACAGCCATAATATGGCCGTGATCCCGATAGCCGGTGATCACCGTGTCACCATCCTTGAGGGCGTGCTGCGCGCCCACGACCACGGCTTCCTGCCCGATATACAGGTGGCAGAAACCACCGATAAGGCCCATGCCATACATCTGGCCGGCCTTTTCCTCGAACCGACGGACCACCAGCATGTCACGATAAAACGCCAGCAACTCTTCATTGCTGGCTTCATATTCCACCGCCGCCGGAGCCGTCTTGGAACGGCCACTCGCACGCCGCCGGGAGCTGCCGGAAGCACTGGTCTTGCTATCCGCTTTCTTCTCAGCCATCGACTATCCCCAAAAGAATAAAGGATCGGCCCATCTGCACGGCAGGGGTGAAGGTCACCGCCGCCGCCGAAGCCGATCGGCTTTCATGCACGGCTTCAATCGATAGCGACTCAATTGAAGGAATGCAAGGATAGATAAGTTGCTGTAGAAACTAGCCAAAACAGGATTAACCAATTCTGGTTAATCAGCTTTCGCCAAAGGTAGATAAATCGGGAAGGAAGACCACCACTTCGTCAGAATGCTGGAAACCCAGCTTGGCCCGCACCTGCTGATCCAGAAGGTCCGGGTCGATCCGTGAACCGCCGAGATGGGAAACCCGGCGCTCAAGGCGGGCGCGGGTGGCCTGATAATGAGCCGCCTTTTCAGCTAGCGCCGATTCCCGCGCCTCCAGCGTTTTCAGAACGCTGAGGCTGTTATCGCCCTGAAACGCATGTACGGCAAAATAGCCCATGACCGCCAGCCACACACCGGCGAGCCAGACATCTTTCACATGGCGTTTTATGCGCAGCCCCGTTTTCATGATTCGAATCGTCGCACAAGCGATTCGACGAATCAAGCCCCAAGAATGGAAAACGGGAAGAAACGGCGCCCACCCCACAGGCCGGGCGCCGCCCCAAAAAGCTACAGGCCGGGCAAAGGCAGCCTAGCGCAGAACGTTCCGGCCAGCATAGCGGGCCACGCTGCCCAATTCTTCCTCGATCCGAATCAACTGATTGTATTTGGCCAGCCGGTCGGAACGGGCCAGCGAACCGGTCTTGATCTGGCCGCAATTGGTGGCCACCGCCAGATCCGCAATGGTGGAATCCTCCGTCTCGCCGGAACGGTGGGACATCACCGCCGTATAACCGGCCCGGTGCGCCATTTCCACCGCGTCAAAGGTTTCGGACAGGCTGCCGATCTGGTTCACCTTCACCAGAATGGAGTTCCCCACACCGCGCCGGATACCATCGCCAAGCCGGGCCGGATTGGTGACGAACAGGTCGTCCCCCACAAGCTGCACCTTGTCGCCGATGGCATCCGTCAGGGTTTTCCAGCCGTCCCAGTCATCTTCGTCCATGCCATCCTCAATGGACAGGATGGGATAATTGGACACCATATCCTGCCAGTATTTCACCATGCCGTCGCTATCGAGGGTCTGCCCCTCCCCTTTCAGGTGATAGCTGCCATCCTCGCAGAATTCGGTGGCCGCCGCATCCAGCGCCAGCATGATATCGTCGCCCGGCTTGTAACCCGCCTGCTCAATGGCGGTCATCACATAATCCAACGCATCGCGCGTGCCCTTCACATTGGGGGCAAAGCCGCCCTCGTCGCCAACGCTCGTGTTCAGGCCGTTCTTTTTCAGCAGCGCCTTCAGGGTATGGAATATTTCCGAGCCGGTGCGCACCGCCTCCGACAGGGAGGGCGCCCCCACCGGCATAATCATGAATTCCTGCACATCGATGGGATTGTCCGCGTGCTCGCCGCCATTGATGATGTTCATCATCGGCACGGGCAGCACATGGGCGCGTGGCCCGCCCAGATAACGATAGAGCGGCAGGCCCAGCCCGTCCGCGCTGGCCCGCGCCAGTCCAAGGGACACACCGAGAATGGCGTTGGCGCCCAGCCGTCCCTTGTTTTCGGTGCCGTCCAGATCCCGCATCGCCTGATCGAGCGCAAGTTGATCCTCACCGTCCAGGCCCACCAGCGCATCCCGGATTTCGCCGTTGACCGAATCCACGGCCTTGCGCACGCCCTTGCCCTTGTAGCGGTCCTTGTCCCCGTCTCTCAACTCCACCGCCTCATAGGCACCGGTGGAGGCACCGCTCGGCACCGCCGCGCGACCAAAGCCGCCGTCTTCCAGCAGGATATCCACTTCCACCGTGGGATTGCCGCGACTGTCCAGAATTTCCCGGCCAAGAATATCAAGGATTGCACTCATTCGACTTGCCCCTATTGTCCATCCGCGCGCCAGTCCGACGGCGCCACATGCGCCGCCAGCCTGCGTCAGTTCCTGTGTGGGAGTGTTACCGCGTGCATCCGGCACCTTCAAGCGCCGAGGCCCCGCAGATGGGACAAAAAAGGGTTTCACCTGAAACCGGCCACCGCAGCGGATGCGTGGAACCGCGCGCGATCAGAAGACCGGCTGAAAGGGCTCTTTCAGGTCATAGCGATCCGCCAGTTCATAAAAAATCTGGCGACGCCGGGTCTCCAGATCGCCGGGCAGGGTTTCGCCGCGCCGATGGTACACCTTCAACGCCATGATGATTTCCTGCTGAAGGCGCGACAGCATCAGGCGCTTTTCCCGGCTTTCCGGCTGATGGCGCATCCGAATGGCAATCTCGTGCAGATCAGCGGTCACGCTGAGCGGCGTCCATAGCGGCTTGCCCTCAACCAGTTTGCGCATATCGCGCAGGGCATCTCGCAGCGCACGCCATTCCATCCGGCCCCCCTCGGCCATCAGGCGCCCCGCCAAGACCCGCAATTCCGCCTCGACACCCGCCTCGTCTCCGCCGATATGGCGCGCCAGAGCACGGGCACGCTCGAAATAGCCATTGGCAGCCGCGCTCGCCCCCACATGATCGGTGGCAATGGCAGCCTGCATCAATAAGGCGAGACGCTCCTGGCGATCCAGTTCGGGAAACAGACGGGGAATAGCGCGCTTCCACAGCGCGGCGGTCTCCGCCGGATCGCGCTTGCTGGTGGCGGAGGCTCGTGCCGATAGCAGAAGCAGCCTTCCGGCCATGGGAGAGTCGTCATCGAAATACCGATCATGCACCTTGAGCGTCGCCAATATGGCGCCCCGGTGGTCGGCAAGAGTCGCCAGCGGCGCGCCCTCGAACCGCCCCAGGGTCTGGCGCACCCTGGCTGTTACCTCTGCCTTGCGCTCCGCCAGTTTGCGGGCCGCTTCAGCGGCTTCACGCTCCTGCTTTTCCCGCGCGCGACGCTCGGCATCGCTTTCCTGCGCCGCAGCCTCATTCGCCGCCTGTCCAGAGGCACTGCCCGCCGCCTGAGACGCGGCGGCCTGGGCGCTCTGCGATACGTTCAGAACAATGCCCAGCAGCCTGAGCACCAGAAGGCACAGGGCAAGAATGCCCAGAATGGACAGCAGGGATGCAGGCCTGATGATCAGTTTGCGCATGATTTCCGCCTCGGAGCCAAGAGTGTCGGGTCTTCGCACCAAGGTCAAGCAAGATCGATGCCGAATTAATGGAGTCGGTCAGGTCAACAGAAGAAACGCTGCATCAGACCAGACGGCTCTGATGCACCGCCGCTTCGATGAAACTCCCAAACAGGGGGTGCGGCTCGAAAGGCTTCGACTTCAGTTCCGGGTGGAATTGCACGCCGATATACCAGGGGTGATCGGGCAGCTCCAGAATTTCGGGCAGTTGCCCATCGGGACTCATGCCCGAAAACAGCACGCCTGCCGCCTCAAGCTGATCCTTATAGCCGATATTCACCTCATAGCGGTGGCGGTGACGCTCCGAAATCTCCCGCGCGCCATATATTTCGGCCACTTTGGATTCATCCCTCAAATTGGCCGGATAGGCACCAAGCCGCATGGTGCCGCCCAGATCGCCCGCGCGGTCCCGCCGCTCGATGCGGCCATCCTCCCGCAGCCATTCGGTGATCAGCCCCACCACGGGGTCGGTCGGCTCCCCGAATTCGGTGGACCCGGCGCCGGCTATCCCGGCCAGATGGCGCGCCGCTTCCACGGTCGCCATCTGCATCCCAAGACATATGCCGAAGAAAGGCACCTTGTGTTCCCGCGCAAAGCGGGCAGCGGCAATCTTGCCCTCGGTACCGCGCTTGCCAAACCCGCCCGGAATCAGGATTCCGTGCACGTTTTCCAATTGCTGCAGGGCGTCTTCCTGCTCGAAAAGCTCGGACTCGATCCATTCGATCCGAACCTTCACCCGATTGGCGATGCCGCCGTGATTGATCGCCTCGGTCAGGGACTTGTAGGCATCCTGCAAGCCGGTATATTTGCCCACCACCGCAATGGTGACCTCGCCTTCCGGCTCCTTGATACGGCCAACGATATCTTCCCAACGGGCCAGATCCGGCTTCTGCGAATGCGCGAGCCCGAAGGAGCGCAGCACCTCCGTATCAAGCCCTTCCGCATGATAGGAAATCGGCACTTCATAAATGGTGGATACGTCCAGCGCCGGGATCACGGCGGTTTCCGGCACGTTACAGAAAAGCGACATCTTCTTGCGCTCGGAATCCGGGATCGGGTGTTCCGAGCGGCAGACCAGTATGTCCGGCTGAATGCCGATGGAGCGCAGTTCCTTCACGCTGTGCTGGGTGGGCTTGGTCTTGAGTTCGCCCGCCGCGGCCAGGAATGGCACCAGGGTCAGATGTATGAAAATCGCCCGGCCCCGGCCCAGTTCGACGGATAGCTGGCGAAACGCCTCCATGAAGGGCATGGCCTCGATGTCGCCCGCGGTGCCGCCGATCTCGCACAGGATGAAATCGATGCCGTCCGCTTCGGCGGTGGCGAATTCCTTGATGGCGTCGGTCACATGCGGGATCACCTGAACCGTCCCGCCCAGATAATCGCCGCGCCGTTCCTTCTGGATGATCTGCTGATAGATGCGGCCCGATGTGACGTTGTCGCTCTGACGGGAAGGCACGCCGGTAAAGCGCTCATAATGGCCCAGGTCCAGATCGGTTTCCGCCCCGTCGTCGGTAACGTACACTTCCCCGTGCTGATAGGGGCTCATGGTGCCGGGGTCCACATTGAGATAGGGGTCCAGCTTGCGCAGTCGCACGCTGTAGCCGCGCGCCTGAAGCAGGGCCCCGAGAGACGCGGACAAAAGCCCCTTGCCCAGGGAGGATACAACCCCGCCCGTGATGAAGATGAAACGTGTCATATCTGCCACCTGATCAGATCGGCCACACCCGGCCCGGAAGCGCGGGAACGCCCCTGGCGAACCGCACGTACAAAGACATCACAAGAATGAAGACCGCGCCGGGAACCCGCGCGGAACGGGTCAACCGCCGCCTTCGTCTTCCGGCAGGGTCGGCATGTCGGGCAGTTGATTGCCCTCTTCCTTCTTGTTTTCCTTGGCTTTTTCCTCAGCCTGTTCCAGCACGGAACCAACGCCGTCATCACGGTTGGCCGCCAGCCAGCCCAGCGCCAGGGAATTGGCGATGAACACCACGGCCAGCCATTTGGTGGTGGTGGACAGCACATCCGCGGGCTTGCGCGCGCTTGTCATGCCGCCCTGACCGCCGCTGCCGCCGCCGATGCCGAGCGCGCCACCCTCGGAACGCTGCATCAGGATCAGCGCCACCATGGCAATGGCCACGATCAGATGAATGGAAAGAAGTACCGCCTGCATGTTTCTGCCCCTGGCAAAGTGCTCAAGCCCGGCCCGGCTCGGAGCCCGGCTTGGTCGTACCTGTCTTCAAAGTGCGGCTTCTAGCCCATGGCGCCCCGGTTGGGCAAGGGAAAATCCCGGCCTGCCCCGCCGCGCCCCCTATTCGGCGACGGCACGGGCCCCGTCGATAATGGCCAGAAAATCCGCCGCCTTCAAGCTGGCACCGCCCACCAGGAAGCCGCCCACATCATCGGCGATGATCAGGCCCGCCGCATTGTCCGGCTTGACCGAGCCGCCATACAGCACCGGCACCGACGCCGCCGCCTGCCCGAAGCGCGCCATCAAAGCGGCCCGCACATGGCGATGCATGGCGCTGACATCCGCCACGTCAGCGGTGCGCCCGGTGCCGATCGCCCAGACCGGTTCATAGGCGATCACCAGCCGTTCCATCGCCATGCCATGGGGCAGGCTGCGGTCAAGCTGATCGCTCACCGTGGCTTCGGCCCGGCCCGCTTCCCGCTCGGCCAGTGTCTCACCCACGCAGACAATGGGAACAAGCCCGGCGCCCAGCGCGGCCCGCACCTGGGCGGCGACGGTCTCACTGGTCTCGCCATGATCGCTGCGCCGCTCGGAATGGCCCACGATCACATATACGGCGCCCAGATCGCGCACCATGGCGGCGGAAACATCGCCGGTATGCGCACCGCTCTCGGCCACATGGCAGGTCTGGGCTCCCACGGCCACGGGGGTGTCGGCCAACCGGGCCGCGATCCGGTCGATCAGGGTGAACGGGGGGCAAAGCGCCACGCCCACGGCATCGCCAGCGGCGCGCGCCACACCGCGGGCCAGGGCTTCCACTTCCGGCAGGATCGCCCGTGTCCCGTTCATTTTCCAGTTGCCCACGACCAATGGTCTTGCCGCCATCACCAGATCCCCCGCATATCTTTCCCACCCGGACAATGCCGGTTGTCCGTGTGGTTATGCCATGGGCCGAAAGAACTGTCATCACCCTGCCCGTTCCTGTGTGAAATCCGCCCGCACGCTTGGGGTTGCCGCGCCGGGGTCCTCTCACTATGATGCGCGCCCAAATCCCGGGCGGCGGCTTGTGTCGATCCGGCTTCATCTCAGCTTTTCCGGCCATTGGGGCCGGGAGAGACCCGGTCTTCAGGGAGCTCAGACCATGCTGCTGAAAATGCGCGGCGGACTCGATTCCATCTTTGTCACCCTGCTGCTTGGCGTGCTTATCGCCGCCTTCGCCATCTGGGGGATCGGCCCCGGCATACTGAGCGGCGTGGGCGATGAAGTGGCCACGGTGGGGGAGCGGGAAATCCCCGCCGATCAATATGCCCGCCGCCTGCGGCAGCGCGTGCAGGACATTCAGGGCCGCGTCGGCGGCGAGATGAATGCCGAGCAGATCATACAGACCTTCCAGCTTGATCAGCAGGTGCTGCGCCAGATGGTGGCGGAAACCGCCGTGGGCGAGCATACCCGGTCGCTGGGAATGCGCGCCACGGATCGGGAAGTGGCGGAGCAACTGGCCTCGTTCGATGCCTTCACCCTGCCCGACGGCACGCTGAGCCGGGAAATGATGCGGCAGGCCCTGCGCGGCGCGGGCCTGACGGAAAAAGACTTCATCCGCGACCTGCGGCGCTCGCTGGCGCAAAGCCAACTGGTGCAAAGCATGGCCGCCGCCGCCCCGCAGCCGCGCCTGTTGGCGGAAAAGCTCTATCGCTGGCGGGAGGAGCGGCGCTTTGCCACGCTGATCAACCTGCCCGCCGACGCCGTGGAGTCCGTACCGGAGCCGGATGAAGAGAATATCAAGACCTATTACGAATCCAACAAGCAGGCCTATCGATCCGACGAACAACGCTCCTACAGCTATGTGCTGCTCACGCCCCGGCGCTTCATGGATGATGTGACGGTGGATGAAGAAGACCTGAAAGCGGCCTATGATGCCCGCTATGATGAATTCATCGACCCGGAGCTGCGCTTTGTCCGGCAGGTGAGCCTTGAGAGCCGCGAACAGGCGGAGCAGTTTATCGAAAAGGTGGAACAGGGCGCGGACTTCACCGAAACCGCCGCTGACATGACCGCCTTTTCCAAAGATGAAATCGCGCTGGGTGACCTGACCCGCGACGACCTCGCCACCGATTTCAGCGAGACCGCCGCGGACGCCGTGTTCGACCTGGAAAGCGGCGGCCTGACCCGCCCCATGGAAGGGCTGGCGGGCTGGGATGTCTTTCAGGTGGGGGAAATCACGCCCGGCACCACCCAGACCCTGGACGAGGTGCGCGACACCCTGAAGCAGGACATCAAGCGCGAAAACGCCATCGATACCATGTTCGACTTCCTGCCAAAGCTGGAAGACGCGGTGGCGATGGAAGGTGATCTTGCCAAGGCCGCGGAAAAGGTGGGGCTGGAAGTGGCGCGGGTCGATAGTGTCACCCGGCGCGGGCTGGGCCCGGACGGGGCACGCAAGCTGACCGATCCCACCGAGTTCCGCATTCTCGCCAAAGCCTGGCAGGATATGCATGTGGATGATGCCCCGCGCCTTTTCGATGTGGATTCCTCCAACGCCGAACAGGGCCTGTTCATGCTGGACCTGAAACAGGTCACGCCGCCCGCGGAAAAGCCGCTGGATCAGGTACGGGAAACCGTCATCCGTGACTGGAAAGACCAGAAGCGGCAGGAAAAGGCCGGGCTTTTGGCAGAAACCGCTCTGGAGCGGCTGAAAAAAGGCGAATCCGCCGAGGAAATCGCCGCGGACATGGGCGGTACCTCGTTCGAAGCCAAGGCCGTGACCCGTACCGCGCGCAGCGAAAATACCAGCCTGTCCCGGAATATCCGTGCCCTGATCTATGATCTCGGCGACGGTGAAGCCGGGCTGGAACGAGCGGCCGATGGCAACGGCTATGTGGTCGTGCGCGTGGATGACGTGCGCCCCGGCGATCCGCTCGCCGATGTGGCGGCGGTGGACGCGCTGCACGACCAGTTGCGGGACTCCTTCGCCGATGACCTTCTGCGCCAGTATCAGGATACGCTGCTGGACCGCTTTGAGCCCACCGTGAACCAGGCCATGATCGATCAGGTGGTGGACGTGCAGACCGGTGGCGCCCCCACGCGCTGACCTTGTGCATTGAAGGAGACAGACGTGGACGCCTCCACTTCCGCCATTGACGGACCTGGCCGTGGCCCGGATCGCGCTTATGCACTGGACACCCTGGCCGCGGGCCGGCCAGTGGTATGGTGGCGCACGCTTGTGGCGGACCTGGACACGCCGGTATCCGCCTATCTGAAGCTATCGGCGGGGGAGCGGTTCAGTTGCCTGCTCGAATCCGTCGAAGGCGGTGATACCCGTGGCCGCTATTCCATCATCGGCCTTGCGCCCGACGTGATCTGGCGGGTGCGTGGCACATCGGCGGAAATCTGCCGACAGGTTCCGCAGGATGGCGGCGCCATCGCCTTCACCCCGCAGGATACACCACCGCTGGATGCCCTGCGCGCACTGGAAGCGGAAAGCCGCATCGACCTGCCGGACCATCTGCCCCCCATGGCGGCGGGCATGGCGGGCTATATGGGCTATGACATGGTGCGGCAGATGGAGCGGCTCGGCTCGGCGCCGCCCGCCGATCTGGACACGCCGGACGCCCTGTTCATCCGCCCAACCATAATGGCCGTTTTTGACAGCGTGACAAATCTAGTCACCCTGGTCACACCGATCCGCGCCGCGGCTTCCGGCGCTGACCCGAAAAAACTGATCACGGAAGCCGAGAGCCGGATCGCAACCATGATCCAACGGCTGGATGCGCCGATCCCCACCGGTCCCGCTTCCCCCGCGCCGCCCTCACGGCTGGACGCGGTGAGCAATACCGGCCCTGATCGCTATGGCCGGATGGTGCAAGCGGCGCAGGAACATATTCTGGCCGGGGATATCTTTCAGGTGGTGCTGAGCCAGCGCTTCACCATGCCGTTCGCCCTGCCCCCGTTCAGCCTGTACCGGGCGCTGAGGCGCCTCAATCCGTCGCCCTTCATGTATCACCTGTCGTTCGACGATCTGGCGATTGTGGGGTCCAGCCCGGAAATCCTGGTGCGGCTCAGGGACAATGAAGTAACGATCCGCCCCATTGCCGGCACCCGCAAGCGCGGTCAGAACCGGGAGGAGGACGCGGCACTGGCCAGGGATCTGCTGAGCGACCCCAAGGAACTGTCCGAACATCTGATGCTGCTGGATCTGGGCCGGAATGATGTGGGCCGCGTGGCCGAGCCGGGCAGCGTGCGGGTCACGGCACGCAACACCATCGAATACTATTCCCATGTGATGCACATCGTCTCCAATGTGGTGGGGCAGTTGCGGGCGGGCTGCGATGCCATTGACGCGCTCGCCGCCGGGTTCCCGGCGGGCACCGTTTCCGGCGCGCCCAAGGTGAAAGCCATGGAGATCATCGACTCTCTGGAAGTGAATGCACGCGGCGTCTATGCGGGCAGCGTCGGCTATTTCAGCGCCAATGGCAGCATGGACAGCGCCATTGTCCTGCGCACCGCCATTTTGAAGGATGGCAAAATGCATGTACAGGCAGGCGCCGGCATTGTGGCGGATAGCGACCCCGCCGCCGAACAGCAGGAATGTGAAAACAAGGCGCGGGCACTGGTGGCGGCGGCACGGGAGGCCCTGCGCTTTGCCCGGTCCAACCGGGGCTAGTCCCCGCCGATCGTTACCGTCACCGCCCCGGCACCCGGCGCGCCCCATTTGCCCCGTTTGATCCGTTCACAAGGTCGGATCGGCGCGTTTCCATCCGGTGATGAATAACCTGGGACAGGGGCACCAGCACAAATCCCCGGTCACTCAGGCCGTCCCGCCAG
This sequence comes from Yunchengibacter salinarum, assembly GCF_037658235.1. Taxonomy (NCBI): domain Bacteria; kingdom Pseudomonadati; phylum Pseudomonadota; class Alphaproteobacteria; order Kordiimonadales; family Kordiimonadaceae; genus Yunchengibacter; species Yunchengibacter salinarum. The sequence continues at coordinate 154,872 of NZ_JBBJLN010000004.1, forward strand.
GCATTCAGCACTTTCAGCGTCACCGGATAGGGGTGGCCGATGGCGATGGCCTGACCATGCTCGGCGGCGATCGCCTCCGCCTTGGCCAACTGGCCGCGTATATAGGCGGCATCCTTCCGGTTATCCAGAAACACATCCCGCGTCGCCGCCGGTACGTGCAGGGAATCCGCCGAATCCAGGGCCCGGCTTTCCGGCGTGGTGCGGCTGTCCAGAAAATAGACACCGCGCCGTTTCAACGCGGCCATAAGGCGGTCCATCCGGCCACGATTTTCGGTCAACAGGCTGCCCATATGGTTATTGACCCCGGCAAAACCCTCAAAGCGGGACAGGTTCCATCGCAGGTCCCGGTCGAAGTCGGCACCGCTCTGGCCCATGCGCAACACATGCGGGCCGGGATTGACCGCCGCGCTCTTGGGCTGCATGGGCAGATGCACCATCAGTTCATGGCCCGCGGCGGCCAGTTTTTCTGTCTGGTCGGGCAGCCCGTCCGCATATGGCAGAAAAGCCAGCGTATACGGGCCCGGCATCCGGGCCAGTCGCCGTGCGGCGCGGGTGCTCAGGCCCAGATCGTCAATCACCACGGCCACGCGCGGGCGGTCACCGCCGTCCCAGAATGCCTGAAACCGCCGCCAGGGGGGCGGCTGATCCGCTTGTGGCGCCGCGTCTTCAAGCTCCGATGGCGGCGCGGGTGCCTCAATCTCAGCCGCATCCGGGTCATTCCCGTCAATGGGCACGGCGCCGCGCATGTCTTCAAGGATGGCGCGCGTGTCCGGGTCTCTCTGTTCCGCGACTCCGTCCGCTCTGCCCTTGTCCGGCGTGATCCGCACCGTGTCCGTGGCGATCACATAGATCAGCCCCACCGTGATCACCACCACCACGGCGCCATATCCCATGGCGGCATAGCGCAGCCAGCGGGACCGCGCCGAACCCTTGGCACCATTCGTCGGCACCTGCCCCCGCGCCTTTCGCCCGCGCGCAGACACAGGCTTGCGGCGCGCGGCCTGTCGCCCTTTATTGTGCGTTTTCTCCGGCTTTCCCGCCACGGGGCCTGCCTCCCGGATTGTGTACCATGGGGCATCACGCCCCCGACCACCCACACTATCGCCCGGCCCAAACATTGACAACGGGCGCAAAAGCCGCAATCTCCGCCGGGTAAGTCATGTGGAAAGGCGTGCTTTTCCGCTCAGTCCCCGTCGCCCTGTAGCGAGAACCGGCCATGATCCTTCTGATCGATAATTATGACAGCTTCACCTATAATTTGTTTCATTACATCAAGGAACTGGGGGTGGATGTCAGGGTTTTTCGCAATGATGCCATCAGTGTGGACGACGCGCTGGCCCTGCGCCCCGCCGGCGTGGTGTTGTCGCCCGGCCCCTCGGACCCCGACCATGCCGGCATCTGTCTGGACATGGTGCACGCCGCCGCGGATCATCGCTTGCCGCTTTTGGGGGTCTGTCTTGGCCATCAGGCCATTGGTCAGGCTTTTGGCGGCCAGGTGACGCGGGCGGATCGGGTCATGCATGGCAAGACCAGCCCGATCCGGCACAAGGGAAAGGGCGTGTTTGCCGGTCTGGAAAACCCCTTTACCGCCACCCGGTATCACAGCCTGGTGGTGGCACGGGAAAGCCTGCCCAAATGCCTGACCATTACGGCTGAAAGCGCCGATGACGGCCTGATCATGGGCTTGCAACATAAAAAGCTGCCGATTCACGGGGTCCAGTTCCACCCGGAAAGCATCGCCAGCGAACACGGCCATGCCCTGCTGAAGAATTTCTGCTCGCTGCTGCCCAAGCCGGAGGCCGCGTGATGAGTCTGGTGCCCTGCCTTGCCAGACTGGCCGACGGCGCGACGCTGACCGCCGAAGAGGCGGAAGACGCCTTCGAGACCATCATGTCCGGCACCGCCGACCTGGCCCAGATGGGCGCCTTTCTGATGGCGCTGCGCCTGCGCGGCGAAACCGTCCCCGAAGTGGTGGGCGGCGCCAGGGTGCTGCGCCAAAAGGCGGACCATGTGCCCGCCCCCGCCGATGTGGTGGATACATGCGGCACCGGCGGCGACGGCCTTGGCACCTATAATATTTCCACCGCCGCCGCCCTCGTGGCATCCGCGGCGGGCGTGCCGGTGGCCAAGCATGGCAACCGTTCGGTATCCTCCCGATCCGGTTCGGCGGATGTATTGCAGGCCCTTGGCGCCGATCTGGAAATGCCGGTGGCACGCCACGGCGAGAGCCTGAAACGCTTCGGCTTCACCTTCATGTTCGCGCCCAGCCATCATCGTGCCATGCGCCATGTGGCGCCGGTGCGCGCATCCCTGAAGCTGCGCAGCATCTTCAACGTGCTTGGCCCGCTGGCCAACCCGGCGGGGGCAAAGCGGCAGGTGCTGGGGGTGTATAACGTCCGCTGGCTGGACCTGATGGCGGAAACGCTGGCCCGGCTGGGCAGCGAGCATGTGTGGGTCGTCCATGGCAGCGACGGCCTTGACGAGCTGACCACCACCGGCGAAACCCATGTGGCCGAAATGCGCGACGGCGCGGTGCGCCGCTTCACCCTGACCCCGGAAGATGTGGGGCTTGGGCGCACATCACTGGACGCGCTCAAGGGCGGGGACGCGGAAGCGAACGCCACCGCAATTCGTCGCGTTCTTGCCGGGGAACGGATCGCTTTCCGGGATATCGTGCTGCTGAATGCGGGCGCCGCCCTGCATGTGGGCGGCCACGCGCCTACCCTGCGGGACGGTGTGGACCAGGCCCGACAGGTGGTGGACAATGGCCAGGCCGAGGCCCATCTTGCCCATTGGATCGCCTTTACCCGCACATCGGGCGAGCCCCGTGCGGAAGACAGGGAGGGAAACACCCCGTGAGCGCCGCCACCCAACACCGCGACATCCTTGCCGAAATCTGCGCCGAGAAAAGGCGCCATGTGGCCGCGCGTAAGGCGGCGCGCCCCCTGACCTCGGTGGAACAGGCCGCAAGGCAGGCGCCGCCGCCGCGCGGTTTCATCAAAGCGCTTCAGACGGCCCGCAGTAAGGGCGACTATGGCTTCATCTGCGAAATCAAGAAAGCAAGCCCGTCCAAAGGGCTGATCCGGCCCGATTTCGAGCCGTCGGCACTGGCCAGAGCCTATCAGGCCGGTGGTGCAAGCTGCCTGTCCGTTCTGACTGACGAACCTTACTTTCAGGGCGCGGATGCTTATCTCGGCGAGGCGCAAGAGGCCGCCGACCTGCCGGTGCTGCGCAAGGACTTCATGGTGGACCCCTATCAGATCGTCGAAAGCCGGGCACTGGGGGCGGACTGCATATTGCTGATCCTTGCGGCACTTGAGGACCATACCGCGCGAGAGATGGAGGCACGCGCCCATGATCTGGGCATGGATGTGCTGATCGAAGTGCATGACGCGCCGGAAATGCTCAGGGCGCTGGAAATGCGCTCCCCGCTCGTGGGTATCAACAATCGCAACCTGAAAACCATGACCGTCTCGCTGGATACCACCCGCACGCTGGCGCCGATGGCACCGAAGGATCGTATTCTGGTGGCCGAATCCGGGCTCGCCACCCCGGCGGACCTGGCCGCGTGCAGCGCTGTGGGGGCGGATTGCTTCCTGATCGGGGAGACCTTCATGCGAGAGGCGGATGTTGCGGCGGCGGTCAAGGCCCTGCACAGGAAAGGCCCGGCATGAGCGACGATCCCGCACGTCTTACCCATCTGGATGAAACCGGCAAGGCCCGCATGGTGGATGTGGGGGACAAGGCCGTCACCCGCCGCACGGCGCGGGCGCAGGCAGTGGTGCGCATGGCCCCTGAAACGCTTGACGCCATTCAGGCGGGCAATCTGAAAAAGGGCGATGTGCTGGCCACGGCCCGGCTGGCGGGAATCATGGCCGCCAAGCGTACGGACAGCCTGATTCCCCTGTGTCACAGCCTGCCCCTCAGCGCCGTGGACATCCATCTGACGCCGGAGGCGCCCGACCAAATTCGCATTGAGGCCGCGGCCCATGTGGATGCCAGGACCGGCGTGGAGATGGAGGCATTGACCGCCGCGAGCGTGGCCGCGCTGACAATTTACGACATGGCGAAGGCGATTGATCGTGGCATGACGATCACCGACGTTCGCCTGCTGGAGAAACGCGGCGGTGCGTCCGGCGACTTCCGGGCGAAGGAGACCCACAGGCCATGATTCCGTGGGAAGACGCCTTTGAGCGCATGATGGCGGATGTCCGCCCGCTGGAAAGCGAGCGGGTGGCGCTGGCGGCCGCATCGGGGCGGGTTCTGGTGGCGCCTTTGCGCGCCCGTCGGGACCAACCCGCCTTGCCGATGTCGGCCATGGATGGCTATGCGGTGGCGAGCGCCGACCTGTCCGGCGATGAAACCCGTCTGCCACTGACGGGTGAAAGCCGCGCGGGCCGCCCGGCCCCCGCCTTCACACCCGGCACCGCCATGCGCATCTTCACGGGCGCCCCCATGCCTGCGGGAACCGATCAGGTGGTGATTCAGGAAAACGCCATAGCTGAGGGCGATCATGTGCGGCTCGCCGACGGGCCAAACCCCGGTCGTCATGTGCGCGGCGCGGCGATCGACTTCCATCAGGGCGGCACCGTGCTTGAGGCAGGAACCTATCTGACACCGCGAGCCATCGGCCTCGCCGCAGCGGCGGGCCATGACCCCGTGATGGTGCACCGGCAGGCGAGAGTCGCCATTCTGGCAACCGGTGACGAACTGATTGACGCGGGGCAGAATGCCGACCCGCACCAGACCGTGAATTCCAACGCCCCCATGCTGGCCACGCTGTTCACGGACCTGGGCGCTCATGTCTTACCCCCTGAACGTGCGGGGGACCGGATGGACTCCCTCGCGTCCGCCCTGGAAAAAGCGCTCCATGCGGATCTGGTGCTGACCATTGGCGGCGCATCCGTGGGGACCCATGATCTGGTGCGGGGCGCACTGGAACAGGCGGGCGTGGCAATTCATCAACACCGGGTCGCCATGCGCCCCGGCAAACCCGTGATGACCGGGCGCAGGGGCCGCACGCATGTGATCGGCCTGCCGGGCAATCCGGTCTCCGCTTATGTGACGGCGCGGCTGTTCGCCTGCCCGCTGGTGGATCGGCTGATGGGACGCCCGGCGCCGCGCCCGCAGGGCATTGACCTGCCCGTTGCCTGCGCCCTGCCCGCCAATGGCCCGCGCGATCATTTCATACGCGCAGAACTGGTGGGCGAACCCGGTAGCCGCAAGGTGGCGCCTCTCGGCAATCAGGACAGCAGCCTGCTAAGCGTGCTGGCACAGGCGCATGGCCTGCTGCACCGGCCCGCCGGGGCGCCCGCCGTGGAAACAGGTGATCCGGTTCCCTTCCTGCCCCTTTGAAACGGCGCCGCCGCAGGCACGCGCGAAAAATATCGCTCTCCCCTTGTGTTGCGGGCAAACCTGAACTAAAAGAGAACATAGGATAAACATAAACGGTCATTCATGGGCGCTCCCTGCCTGTGCGGGCCGAATTGCCGGAAATAAGGGGTGGCCAATGCTCACCAGCAAGCAACACCAGCTATTGATGTTCATTCATCGCCGTCTGTCGGAAAAAGGGGTCTCCCCATCCTTTGACGAGATGAAGGATGCATTGGGGCTCAAGTCCAAGTCAGGGGTGCACCGTCTGATCAAGGCGCTTGAGGAGCGCGGCTTCATCCGTCGGCTGCCCAACCGGGCGCGGGCGCTGGAAGTGCTGCACCTGCCGGACAGCCGAAACCCCACCGGCACGGAGCCGGTGACGTCCTCCCCGTCAGTGGCAATTCCCACCGACGCCCCCGTCACCGGCAAGGCTGCCAATGACGGCATGGTGAATATTCCCCTGCATGGCCGCATCGCGGCGGGCACGCCGATCGAGGCCCTGGAAAACCCCGACAGCCAACTGAGCGTGCCACAGGGCATGGTGGGGCGAAGCCCGTGTTACGCGCTGGATGTATCCGGGGATTCCATGGTGGAAATGGGCATTCTGGACGGCGATACGGTGATCATCGAAAAATGCGACACGGCCCCGGATGGCACGGTGGTCGTCGCCCTGGTAGACGGGGAGGAAGCCACACTGAAAACCCTGAAGCGCCAGGGCCGGCATGTGGCCCTGATCCCCGCCAATCGCGCTTTCGATACCCAGATTCTGGAAGCGGATCGGGTGCATGTGCAGGGTCGCCTGCGGGGGCTGATGCGGCGTTATCATTAGGAACCCCGGTGCCATCATGGGCGGCCAGTGGTAAGGGTGCCGAAATACCCTCGAACTCAGGGGGCTGGCCGGATCACGGGCTCCCATGGGCGCGGCGCGGGCCCGCCCCGGCTGAAATGTCGCTCATATCGCACCTGCCCCGCCTGATACCCTGCCTGATGCCGTGGCACCAGCCGCAACGGGCCGCGCCGGGCCAGCGTTTCCCGCGCCAGAAACTGCCCCGGCGGTGCGCAGGCTTCGGCCAAGCGGGCCGGGGCTATGGTGAAATGACCGGCGGCGCAGGCATGTTTTACCTGCTCCGGGCGCTCGGTTCGGGCGAGAGTCAGGCCAAGATGAGGGCCATAGAGGCAAAGCCCCGCCGCACAGTCCGGCTGCGCCAGATATTGCCGGGAGCTGTTCCGGGAAACACCCCAGCTTTGCCGCCAGGCATTCACCAGCAGGCTGCCATATTGGCGCGCCGTCAGGCGGAAAGGGGCGTCCGGCTTCTTGCTGGCCACCGCCGTGGCGGCAGGCGTAACACGAATTTCCGATGGGGGCGCCGCTGTCACGGCAAGCATGGTCGCTGTCAGCCCCGCCGCGCCCGCCATGACCCGGATTCGACGATCCCGCGCCATCAAGACAGCCACCGCAAGGCCGGCCATCAGCGGCAGGAACCAGCCGGGTGGCTGCGGTACCCGCCACACGGCCCAGGGCATGGCTGCCATCTGCTCCGCCGTAAGGAGCAGCAGATCAAGCACGGTGCCGAACAGCGGGGTCACAAGACCCGGAGGCCCGGCCCACAATACGGCCATTTGAACAAGGGCAAGCGGCATCACCGCCAGGCTCATCAGCGGCACCGCCACGAGATTGGCCAGAACCGCCACCAGAGAGACCGCCTGAAACTGAGCCAGCACCACCGGCAGCACCGCCAGTTGCGCGATCAGCGTGGTGGCAAGCACACCCAGGAAAAAGCGGGCGACCCGGCTGATCGGGCCAACCGCCGTTCCGCCCGTGGGGCGGATATGTTCATACACCGCCACCAGGCCGGCCGTGGCGGCGAAAGACATCTGAAAGGCCGCTGTGGTCACCACCCAGGGCGACCATATCACCAGTGCCAGAGCGGCAAGCGCCACCGAACGCAGCGATATTACCCGCCGGTCCAGCAAAACGGCGAGAAAGGCCACGCTGACCATGATGAAGGCCCGCACCGTGGCCGTGCTGCCGCCGGACAACAGCAGATAGCCCAGCCCCGCCAGCCAGGCGACCACCGCCGCGGGTTTTCGGGGCGCCCATCGAAGCGCCAGCGGCGGGGCGAGCGCGATCATAAATTCGGCCAGGAAAAACACCAGACCGGTCAAAAGCCCCATATGCAGCCCGGAAATGGCCAGAAGGTGCGCCAGCCCCGCATCGCGCATGGCAGCGCGGGTTTCGTCATCAAGGCCGCTTCGGTCGCCCAGCATGAAAGCGGCCGCCAGAGCGCCGGAGCGCGACGGCAGCGTATCCCGAAGCGTCAACGCCAATTGTCGGCGCAGGTCGGCCAGGCCGCCCGTTGGCGCGGGGGCCACCTGTCCGGGCGCCGCACCGCGCGGCGGCAGGCGATCCGGGTCGCTGACAGCAAAACCCACCGCCTGCACCCCGTCAAAGGCAAGATGGCGGGCGAAATCCAGACCGCCGGGATGGCTGGCCGCGCCGGGCGGGCGTATCACCGCCTGCACGCCCACCCGATCCCCCACGGATAGACGAGCCGGCATCCGGGTGCGCACCGTCAGGCGCAGGGCGCGCGGTTGCCCCGAACCGGAGAAGCCCACCAGGCGATCCGCCTGAACGGTCAGTCGCGCCGGCCCGCCAGACAAATGTTCGAGCGCGGTAACCGTTCCGCGCACCCGAACGAACTGTTCCGCCCCCTGCCAGGCCACCTGAGGCAAGGTGCGGGCGGCGACAAAGGCAAGGCCGGCCCCCAGCGCAAACGCCCACAGCCCACCGGACACCACGCGCCATGCCCCCGCGGGCCGCCACGCCAGCACGGCCATGCTCATCAAGGCAAGCAGCACCAGCCCAGTTAGCGCCACAGGGGGCTCCCACGGCAGCGCGAAATAAAAGGCCGCCCCCGCTATCGCGCCGCCCGCCGCCCCGATAACCCGCCAGTCAGGGTGCGGAACGAGAGGCGCGGCGGCGATACGTGTGAGAAAATGGGTGATCAGACCGGGCAGGCGGCGCCATCCGGCGGTGTGCCCGCCGGGCCGCCCTGCTGCCCCCACCCTGCTCCATCCACTGTGCACGCGCCGCGACTCCGTGGGGTATAAAGGCCCGCCATCCCGGCACACGGCAGATCCACAAACCCGAATCCCTTTCAAAGAGGTCGAGACTACAATCGAAACGGGTGATTTTGAAAGTGTGTGTTTTCAAGCCCCCGACGCCTTGTTTGTGTTGCGCCGCGCAATATGCTAGATAGCGCCCAAGTTTTTCTGGGCCAATCCGGTGTCGTTCCGCGAATCGCCCTCTATTTCATTGAAAACACAAGGGCTTACCAACAGGATGAATGACTCTTCAACGCCGGTGGTGACACGATTTGCCCCCTCCCCCACGGGGTTTCTCCATATTGGAGGGGCGCGGACGGCGCTGTATAACTGGCTCTATGCCCGGCACCATGGTGGCCGGTTCCATCTGCGGGTCGAGGACACGGATCAGGCGCGCTCCACCGATGCGGCCACACAAGCCATTCTGGACGGCATGACATGGCTGGGGCTGGACTGGGACGGCGACAGCATCAGCCAGGCGAGCCGGGCCGACCGGCACCGGGCTGTGGCGGAAGAATTACTCGCCGCGGGCATGGCCTATCGCTGCTATGCCAGCCGGGAAGAACTGGATGCCGCACGGGAAGCGGCCAAGGCGGAAGGGCGCCGTTTTCTGGGCGACCTGTGGCGGGACCGCGATCCGGCAGACGCCCCCGAAGGCGTGACACCCGTGATCCGCATGGCCATGCCGCGGGACGGCGAAACCCGCGTTGAAGACCGGGTTCAGGGGGCGGTGACGGTCGCCAACAGCGAGCTTGAAGACCTGGTGATCCTACGTTCCGACGGCAGCCCCACTTACATGCTGTCCGTTGTGGTGGACGACCATGACATGGGCGTGACCCATGTGATCCGGGGTGATGATCACCTGAACAACACGTTCCGGCAGGTGCAGATTTTCCACGCCCTGGGCTGGCCGGAGCCGGCTTTCGCCCATATTCCACTGATTCATGGGCCGGACGGCAAAAAACTGTCCAAGCGCCACGGCGCGCTGGGCGTGGAGGCGTACCGGGAGATGGGCTATCTGCCGGAGGCCATGAACAATTATCTGCTGCGCCTTGGCTGGAGCCACGGAGACGCGGAAATCATTTCGCAGGATCAGGCCATCGCCTGGTTCGATCTAGACGCGATCGGCAAGGGTGCCGCCAGGTTCGATTTCGACAAGCTGGATTATCTGAACCGGCATTATATGCGATCCCGCTCCCCGGATTCACTGGTCACGGCGCTTGTCCCCTTTCTTGTGGACGTTATTGGCCGCCAGCCCAGTGATACCGAGAAGGAGCGCATCATTGCCGCAATGGCGGACCTGACGGATCGGGCGCGACGATTGACCGATCTGGCGGAAAGCGCGGCCCTGTTTTGCGATATTCGCCCGCTGGATTTGACGGACAAGGCCGCGGGCATGGTGAACAAGGCCGGTTCGACGCCTTTGCACGCCGCCCGCGATGCCTTGGCTGAAGACCCTGACTGGACGGCAGCGACCGTCAAAGACGCCCTGATGGAAGCTGCCGCAGCGCAGAACCTGAAACCGGGCAAGCTGATGCCGCCGGTGCGAATGGCTGTGACCGGGGGGCGGCCATCGGGGGACCTGGCCGAAACTTTGGCGATTCTGGGTCGCGATGAGACGTTAGGTCGTCTGGACGATCAGCTCGAACGCCTTAAATCGACTGCATGACAGAAGAAAACCGGTCGCCCGGCTTTGGTGGCGGCCCGAAAATGAAGGAGTGAGGGAGCATGAGTGACAAAACCGTCAAACTGTCCGGCGAGGGGCTTGAAGCCGAACTGCCGATCCTGAAGGGATCGGATGGACCGGATGTGATCGATGTGCGCAAACTCTATGCGCAGACGGGTGCCTTCACCTTCGATCCGGGCTATGCCTCCACCGCAAGCTGTGAATCCCGCATCACCTATATCGATGGTGAAAAGGGCGAACTGCTGCATCGCGGCTACCCGATCGACCAACTGGCCCGCAATAGCGACTTCATGGAAGTCTGCTATGTATTGCTCTATGGCGAGCTGCCGAATCAGGAAGAAATGGACAAGTTCGTTCAGGACATCACCTATCACACGATGATCCATGAACAGCTCAAGACCTTCTTCAACGGGTTCCGGCGGGATGCCCACCCCATGGCAATCATGGTGGGCGTCGTGGGGGCGCTGGCCGCCTTCTATCATGACAGCACGGATATTTCCGATCCGCACCAGCGCATGGTGGCAAGCTATCGCCTGATCGCCAAGATCCCGACCATTGCGGCCATGGCCTATAAGTATTCCATCGGCCAGCCCTTTGTGTATCCGCGCAATGATCTGAGCTATTCCGCCAATTTCCTGCACATGATGTTCTCCGTGCCAGCGGAAGAATACAAGGTCAGCCCCACGCTTGAGCGGGCCATGGACCTGATTTTCATTCTGCACGCCGATCATGAGCAGAACGCCTCCACATCCACGGTGCGGCTGGCGGGCTCAAGCGGGGCCAATCCCTTTGCCTGTATCGCAGCCGGTATCGCCTGCCTGTGGGGGCCGGCACATGGCGGTGCCAACGAAGCCTGCCTAAACATGCTGGAGGAAATCGGCTCCGTCGAACAGATCCCGGAATATATCGCACGGGCCAAGGACAAGAACGATCCCTTCCGTCTGATGGGCTTCGGCCACCGCGTTTACAAGAACTTCGACCCCCGCGCCACGGTCATGCGGGAAACCGCACACGAAGTTCTGAAAGAGCTGGGCGTACAGGACCCGCTCTTTGACGTGGCGATGGAACTGGAAAAGATTGCGCTTGAAGATGAATATTTCATCAAGAAGAAGCTTTATCCCAATGTGGATTTCTATTCCGGCATCATCCTGAAGGCCATGGGCTTCCCCACCACCATGTTCACCGTTCTGTTCGCTCTGGCGCGCACCGCGGGCTGGATTGCCCAGTGGAAGGAAATGGTGGAAGATCCGGGCCAGCGGATCGGGCGCCCGCGTCAGCTTTATACCGGCCCCACCAAGCGGGATTATCTGCCTCTCTCCGAACGGTAAGGGGTAAGAAAACCGCAACTGCCCGACAGGCACGGGCAAAGCCTGAAATCAAAAGCCGCCATTCCGGGCAATCGGGGTGGCGGCTTTTTCATGGGGTTAGCGATCACCCGCCCATAAGACGCCGAGGGCCGCGCTTGGGACTGGCCGGGGCCAGAACGTCTCCGTCATTATGGCGGACCACAAAAAAGCCCCGATGCGCACATCGGGGCTTTCCAGATATTGTTAAAAAGATCAGATCGCCGAGAAGCTGCGTGATCAGCGCTCCAGCATGGCGGTGAGCTTGGCTTCCGCGGCCACATCGTCACCAACCTTGGCCACGCCGTCAAAGCGCCATACGGCACCGCCGCCGCGGGTGCGGGTCAATTCCATGCGGATCTGGTCCCCCGGCTCCACCATGCGACGGAACTTCGCACCGTCAATGCCCATGAAATAAAGCAGCTTGCCTTCCGCATCGGGCCCAAGGAAATCGATTGCCAGCGCACCAGCCGTCTGGGCCATGGCCTCCAGGATCAAGACCCCAGGCATGACCGGTTTTTCCGGGAAGTGGCCCGGAAAAAAAGGCTCGTTCGCGGTAACATTCTTGATCCCCACACAAAACTGGCCCCGTTCGCTCACCTCAATGCGGTCAACGAGCAGGAACGGATAACGATGAGGGATAAGCTCCTTGATCCGGTCAATGCTGATCACGTCAGCCATCACGCACTCCTCAAAGGCCGGGGCGCCCAGACGGGCGCCCCGGTGATTATCAGTTTCCGCCGCCGGATTCTACTTCCTCAAGCGCTTCCGCTGCGTCTTCGGGGGACTGCTGCGCCGCCTGGGACAGGTCCGGCACGTCCACATCCACCGACGGCAGTTGTTCGTTCAGCCGCTCGATGAATTCAGTGGTCACATCCATCCCCGACGCATTGCCCAGCACTACCCGCTTGGGCAGGATAACACGCGCGTCATGCTCTTTCAGGAGAGCGCGGATCACCGGCTGGCGCGCCCGTTCCACCTGAACCATGGCATCCTGGCGCAAGCGGTCAAAGGTCATTTCCAGCACGCGCAAGGTCTGTTGAGCCTGGCCATATTGCTGGCGCAACTGCTGAATCTGCTGGGAATACTGCTGTTCAACCTTTTTGCGCTCTTCGGCGAATTTCTGGTCACCGATCAGGGCTTTGCGCTTTTGCAGGTCTTCAATCTCGTCGGACGTGCTTTTTTCCAGGTCGGCCATGCGTTGTTCCATGCGACCGCCCCGACTGGTGAGCTGTCGCAACTGCATGATCTGTTGGCGAATCTCATTGGTTTGCAGGTTGAAGTCCTGATAGGGCGCCGCTTCCTGCTCCACGCGGGCATTGTCCACGATCAGGATGTCTTCGGCCTGCGCACCGCTCGAAATGACCAGCGCGCCGACCATAAACACCGGCGCCACCAGGCGAAGGAGGGTTGATACAGTTGAAGTCATGGTCTCGTCCTTGTGTTTGCGGAAAATCAGAATGCCGTTCCCACATTGAATTGCAAGGTCTGGGTCTCATCACCCAGCTTGCTGGCAAGCGGCTTGGTCAGGTCGATACGGAACGGGCCGAAGGGCGATTGCCAGCTAAAGCCGATGCCCACGGCTGCACGCGGCGAAGGCGTATTGCCGGCCAGACAGGTCTGGGGACCGGCAAGGGTCGGAATTTCCACATCCGGGTCATTGGCATTGACCGCGTCCAGAAAGTCCTGATGCTCGGCCTGGGTGAACTGGCACTCGGCCAAGAAGTCGTCGTTCGCCTTCCAGAGCGACCCCACATCAATGAACACGCTGGAATTGATGCCCATTTCCAGGGCGCCTTCACCCAGTGGGAAGAACAATTCCGCCCGCCCGATATAGAAGGCTCGACCACCCTGCGGGCTGGATTGCTCCTGCCCTACGGTAAAGGTGCCGGGGCCGATGCCCGCATTGTCGAACCCGCGCATACGGGGGCCGCCGATGAAGAAGCGGTCGGTTACCCGTACTTCCTGGTCCAGGCCGTCAATAAAGCCAGCCTCACCACCAAGGCGGAAAGTCCAGCCTGAGAAGGGGCTGTAATAGCTGTCATAATTCACGCGGCTGCGCACATATCGCACATCGCCCCCTACACCAGCAATATCCTGGCTGAAGAAGAAGGACTTGCCCCGCGTCGGGCGAATGATGCTGTTGCGGGTGTCGAACCCAATCGTATAGCCCACAATGGATTGCAGGGTGTTCTGGAAAGTGAGCGCCGAAAAGCCAGACCCGACGGCCAGTTCTGATGTATCCAGAACACCATTATTATTGGTATCGAAATCAAATTCATTGATTTCGCCATCACCGTTCAGATCAAACCGCTCCAGGGCTTCCTGCCGTTCTTCCTCGGTGGCGTCTTCTCCGGGCCGAATATTGTTAAGAAAGTTGTTGAACGTATTGAGCAACAGACTTTCATTGGCGTCCGTCCGGTCGCTGCGCACCGTATAGCGCGTGGACAGGCTCCAGAACTCGGTCAGGGCAAAGCCAAGCCGGATGGAGGCACCCAGCGCTTCCTGTTCCTGAATGATGGAGAAATTGCCGCCAAAGCGGGTGGCGTCCGTACGGTTGGCAAAGATGTTGAAGCCCGCGGAAACAGCCCGCCCCATGAAATAGGGTTCGGTGAAGCCCAGGTCGATCTGCTGCGTGGTCCCGGAAAGGCGAAGACCCAGTCGCAGGGATTGCCCCTTACCCAGAAGGTTTTCCTGACTGATATTAAAGTCGAAAATGAAGTTTTCCAGGCTTGAGAACCCTGCCCCGATATTGAGCTGGCCGGTGCTCTGCTCCTCCACCTTAACATCGATCACCATGCGATCCGGGGCGGAACCGCGGCTCTGCTCGATCTCCACCTCGCGGAAGAAGTTCAGACGATTGAGGCGGTTTTCCGAGCGCCGCACCAGCGCCGAGTTGAAGGCGTCCCCTTCCTGAAGCCGGAATTCCCGGCGAATGACCCGATCCAGCGTGCGCACATTGCCGGCAATATTGATCCGCTCCACGTAAACGCGCGGGGCGTTCTCGATCAAAAAGGTGATATTGATCTTGCGGCTGTCCCGTTCCCGGCGGATTTGCGGGCGCACGTCAACAAAGGCATACCCCAGAAGCCCTGCGGCATTGGTCAGGGATTCCACCGTCTGCTCGATCGCTTCGGCATTATAGGTCATGCCTTCGCGCATACGCAGGAAATTGCGGAAAGCCTTTCCTTCCACGTCCCTGATTTCGCTTTCCACCTCCAGCTTGCCGAATTCGTATATTTCGCCCTCTTCCACCGTAAAGGTGATGAAGAAATCCTCCCGATCCGGTGTCAGTTCGGAAACCGCCGAAATCACCCTGAAATCGGCATAGCCCTCATTCAGATAGAATTGGCGCAGCACCTGCTGGTCATAGGCCAGCCTGTCCGGGTCGAAGGTGTCATTGGAGGTGAAAAACTTCCACCAGCGGGATTCCTTGGTGGCAAGAACATCACGCAGATCGCCGTCACTGTATTTTTTATTGCCAATGAAATTGATCTTGGAAACCTTGGTCTCCGGCCCTTCCTGAATCTCGAAAACCACATCCACCCGGTTCTGGGCCTGCTGCACCACCTTGGGCTCGATAATGGCGGCGAACCGGCCAGACGTGCGGTACAGGTTCAGCATCCGGCTCACATCGGCGCGCACCTTGGCGCGGGTAAAGACCATGCGCGGGCGCAGCCGCACTTCTTCCATCAACTCGTCACGGTCCAGGCGATCGTTCCCTTCGAAGATCACCCGGTTGATGATGGGGTTTTCCACCACCCGCACCACCAGCGCGCCGTTGTTTTCGATCAGTTCCACATCCGAGAACAGGCCCGTGGCCACCAGATTCTTCAAGCTCTGGTCCAGCTTTTCAGGGTTGAACGGGTCCCCCGCGCGCACGGTCAGATATGACGCGATGGTGGCAGGCTCGATCCGTTCGGTACCCACCACGTTGATCTGCTGGATGGTGGGCAACTGGCGCTGTTGCACCGGAGGCTGTTGCCCCGGAACCTGTGCCTGCCCGAAAGCGGGCTTGCTGATCCCCGCGCCCGCCAGCCCCGCCACCAGGGCGAGAGCCAGAAGCGCAGAGACAGTCAGTTCGCGGAAAAGCGACCAAAAAAAGGATACTGGCATAAGACGCAACGTTCAGCCCGTTCTTGTGATTATGGCGAGGCGGCGTGGACCGTGACTTACAGCGCCATGGATTTCAAGTCGTTCAACGTGACAAGCACCATGAACATCAGCACCAGGGCAAAACCGGCGACAAAACCGGCTTCCTGGGCTTTGGCACTCAAAGGCGAACCCTTGAGAGCCTCAATGGCATAAAACATAAGGTGCCCGCCGTCCAGTACAGGGATCGGTAAAAGATTGATGACGCCCAGATTGATGGAAATCAGGGCCAGGAACCAGATGAAGGTCTCCGGCCCCTTGGCGGCGGCCTCCCCCGTCATGGTGGCGATCCGCAAAGGTCCGCCCACCTCGTCAACCGAGCGCAGGCCCATCACCAACTGGCCCAGCGTGGTGAAAATGGAGCGAATCATTACACCGGTCTGCTCCACCCCCTCGCCCACGGCCCGGATTGGGCCAACCGGCTGGTTGCTGGCCGGGCCGCTCTGCACCCCAAGCACGCCGTAAGGGTAGCGGTTTCCCCAGCGATCTTCCATATATTGGGTGCCCAGGGTCGGTGTGATCGTCATGGTGCGCGCATCGCGCTTTATGGTCAGGCTCACTTCCCGGCCCGGATACAGGCGCACGATCGGGGAGATGTCGCTGAAGCTGTCCACCGCCTTGCCGTCGATCCGCAGAATGCGGTCACCCTCGCTGAGCCCCGCTTCGGCGGCCGCCGACTCCGGCATCACCTTTGCCACCACGGGCTCAGCCACATTGATTCCGTAAAAGAGATAGAACCCGGCGAACACCAGCGCACCCGCCAGAAGATTGATCGCAGGCCCCGCGGCAACCACCAGCGCGCGCTGCCATACCGGCTTGAAATGCAGGCACACGGCCCGGTCCTGTGCCGGCATGTCCGCCGCCGCGCGGGACGGGTCGGATGCCGCGCTCTGATCGCCAAAGAATTTCACATAGCCGCCCAGCGGCAACATCGAAATGCGCCAGCGCGTGCCCTTACGGTCTGTCCAGCCAAACAGCTCGCGGCCAAATCCGATGGAAAAGGCATCCACTTTCACGCCAAAGGCCCGCGCCACCAGAAAGTGACCCATCTCGTGGATGAAGACCAGCAGGCTGAAGCCGGCCAGAAAAGCCACAATGGTCAGGATGAATCCGGGAGCGTCACTTTCCATGCGCCGGGTCCTCTCATGCGCTGTCAGGGTCGCAAAGGTGATAACCGCCCAACACCCTTCCTGACAAGCTCTCTGTCCTCAAGCGGGCGCGTGGTGCGCCAGACAGGCGCGGGCCACACGCCGGGCTTCCGCATCCAGGGCGAAAACCGTGTCCAGCGATTGTGGCGCTTTCGTGTCAACGCGCGCCAGCGTCTCTTCCACCAGGTCGGAAATGGCAAGAAAGCCCAGCCGCCCTTCCAGAAAGCCCTCCACAGCGATCTCATTGGCCGCATTAAGCACGGTCGGCGCCCCCCCGCCCTGCCTGAGCGCCGCACGGGCCAGCGCCAGACAGCGGAACGTGTCCGTATCCGGTGGCTCGAAATCCAGCCGGCGGAGCTGCATCAGATCAAGCCTGGCACCGCTGGTCGCCATACGATCCGGCCAGGCCAGGCAATAGGCGATCGGGGTACGCATGTCAGGCGCCCCCATCTGCGCAAGAACACTGCCATCACAGTACGTGACCAGCGAATGCACAACGGATTGGGGATGCACCAGCACATCAATGCGCTGTGCCGCTATGGGGAACAGATGATAGGCCTCGATCATTTCCAGGCCCTTGTTCATCAATGTGGCCGAATCGACCGATATCTTTCGCCCCATGTCCCAGTTCGGGTGGGCCACCGCCTGTTCCGGTGTCACATCGGCCAGACGTGCGCGATCCCAGCCACGAAACGGCCCACCGCTGGCGGTCAGGGTGATGCGCTCCACCCGTTCGGGATGGCGCCCCTCAAACACCTGGAAAATGGCATTGTGCTCGCTGTCCACCGGTAGCAGCGTGGCACCGCGCTCCGCCACGCGGGCCGTCATCAACTCCCCGGCACAGACGAGGCACTCCTTGTTGGCCAGCGCGATCACCCCGCCCCGGTCGATCGCCGCCAGAACCGGTCGCAGACCCGCGGCCCCCAATATGCCCGCAACGGTAAGGTCCGCCGGATGGGCGGCGGCGGCGACAATCCCCTCTTCGCCCGCGGCCACATCGATGCCAAGACCGTCCAGCCCGGCGCGGAGCGCACCGGCCCGGCTCTCGTCCCCGATGGCCACCATGTCCGGGCGGAATTCCCGTGCCAGCGCGATCAGGGCATCCACATTGCGGTTGGCGGTCAGCACCCCTATGCGGAACCGGTCATGATGATGGCGCACCAGATCCAGCGTGCTTTTCCCGATAGAGCCGGTGGCGCCCAGAACGCTCAAGCTTTTCATGAAGCCCCCGCTCCCACGGCCATATAGGTGGCCACCGCGGGCGCCACGAAGACCAGGCCGTCAACCCGGTCCAGCAGGCCGCCATGGCCGGGAATCAGATGGCCGCTATCCTTGATTCCGAAAAATCGCTTCATCCGGCTTTCATACAGGTCACCCAGTTGCGCCAGAACCGCCAGCGGCAAGGCCGCCAGGGCAAGGCCGCCGGGGTGGTGCCATGGCGCGCCGCTCATATCCGCCACGATCCAGGCCATGGCGGCGGAGACCCCGGCTGCCAGCGCCATGCCCCCCAGCAGACCGGCCCAGGTCTTTTTGGGGCTGATTCGCGGCGCCAGCTTAGGCCCGCCCAGACCCTTGCCCGCGAAATAGCCGCCCACATCCGTGGCCCAGACCACCAGAAACACCCAAAGAACCGCCAGCGCGCCGCCTTCGGCAACCCGTATCCAGCCAAGCGCGAATATCGGCAGCCCCACATAGGCAATACCCGTAAGCAGCCAGCCCACATGGCGACGCCTTTCATCCTGCGGCTGATAATATCGCGCAGGCAGGGTGAAGCGGGTTCCCGCCAGCAAGACCAGCGCCAGTGACCAGATCGGCACCAGCGGGCCCAGCACGACCGGCTGCCAGAACGCCAGTGCGGCCACCGCCGCGATTCCGATGGCCCTGAGAAACGGCGTTTTCACGCCGGTCATCACCAGCCATTCCAGCAGCATGAGCACGCCACCAGCGACGAGAAGCAGTTCAAACCACAACCCCCCTTTCCAGATCGGAAAGAGAACCACCGGCAGCAGCGCAAGCGCGGCCACGATACGCTGAACCAGATTGGCTGAAATGATGAGCCTCCCCTCGAATTGTGGCGCCAGGTGATCAGGGCCGGGACCCGAACCGCCTTTCCCGCTGGCGATAATGGGTCAGAGCCTCCTCCAGGCTGGCGGCGTCGAAATCCGGCCAGTAAATGTCCATGAAGAGAAACTCGCTATAGGCCGCCTGCCACAGCAGGAAATTGGACAGGCGCTTTTCGCCGCTGGTGCGGATGATCAGGTCAGGGTCCGGCATATCGTGCGTGGACAGGGCCGCCGCCACGGTACCCTCGTCGATCTCGCTCAGGCTTTCACGCCCTTCCAGTACGGCGGCGGCAATGGCGCGTACAGCATCCGTTATCTCGCCGCGGCCACCATAATTCAGGGCAATGACCAGGGTAAGGCGCCCGTTTCCACGGGTCAGGGCCTCCGCTTCCTCGATCAGGGCGATAATGTCGCTGTCAAGGCGATCGCGGCGGCCAATCACCCTGAGTCGCACTCCCTCCTTGTGGAGTGTTTTTACTTCCTGGCGCAGATAATGGCGCAACAGGCCCATCAGATCCCGCACTTCCGATGCGGGGCGCCGCCAGTTCTCCGATGAAAAGGCGTACAGCGTCAGATAGTCCAGCCCCAGTTCACCCGCGGCGCGGACGGTGCGCCTGACCGCCTCCGCCCCCTTCTTGTGGCCCACCGAACGGGGCAGACCACGCGCCTCGGCCCAGCGGCCATTGCCGTCCATGATGATGGCCACATGCCGGGCACTCGCAGCACCGCCACCAGCCCGCCGGTCTTCAGGCGCGGGGGATTGTTCCGCCGCATCGGCGGATGCGGGGCCGGTCATGTCATTGCGGGCGCCCTGGGACATGATGCGATCAAACCTGCATGATTTCCTGTTCCTTTTCCGACGCCATGCGGTCCACGTCGGCCACATATCTGTCGGTCAGCTTCTGGACCTTTTCGCCTTCCTGTTTGGCTTCGTCCTCGCTGATGGTCTTGTCCTTTTCCATCTTCTTGATGGTGTCCATACCGTCCCGGCGTACATTGCGAATGGCCACGCGCCCCTGCTCGGCATATTTGTGCGCCACCTTGACCATTTCCTTGCGCCGCTCCTCAGTGAGCTGCGGCACGGGCACGCGCACCGTGGTGCCATCCACCATGGGATTGAGCCCAAGTCCCGCATTGCGGATGGCCTTTTCCACCGAGGAGACATTGTTCTTGTCCCACACCTGCACAGACAACATGCGCGGCTCCGGCACGGATAGCGTTCCCACCTGGGAAATCGGCATGACGGCGCCGTACACCTCCACATTGACCGGATCAAGCAGGCTGGTGGTGGCCCGGCCACTCCTCAGTCCGGCGAATTCATGCCGCAGGCTGTCGATCGCCCCCTGCATTCGCCGCTCCAGATCCTTCATGTTCAGTTTTTCTTCGGCCATCAGTCTTGCTCCTCGCCTACGATCGTGCAGGTGCCATCCCCGGACAGGACACCCACCAAACCATCTTTGGACTGGATTGAAAAGACGACAATGGGAATGTTGTTCTCCCGGCTCAATGATATGGCCGAGGCATCCATCACCTTAAGGTCGCGCCTCAATACATCCATATAACTCAATGTTTCAAAACGGGTTGCGCTGGGGTCAACTTTCGGGTCAGCCGTATAGACCCCATCCACCTGGGTTGCCTTGATCAAGGCATCGCAGTCCATTTCCGCGGCGCGCAGGGCCGCCGCCGTGTCCGTGGTGAAGAACGGGTTGCCCGTGCCTGCGGCAAAGATCACCACCCGCCCCTTTTCCAGATGACGGATCGCCCGGCGGCGAATATAGGGTTCGCAAATGCTGGACATGGGAATGGCGGACAGCACACGGGTATCGATGCCGATGGTCTCCAGCCCGTTCTGCAAGGCCAGTGCATTCATCACCGTGGCCAGCATACCCATCTGGTCCGCCGTGGCCCGCTCGATCCCCTGGGCCGCACCGGCCAATCCGCGAAAGATATTGCCGCCGCCGCAGACAATGCAGATTTCCGCCCCATATTGATGGGCGCGTCTGATATCCTCGGCAAAGCGCTTGATCGTTTCAGGATCAATCCCGAACTGCCCGTCGCCCATCAGGGCCTCGCCGGACAGTTTCAGCATGATACGGCGAAAGCGTGGTTGCGACTGCATCTTTATGCCCCCTTGCATGAACCCGCACCCTGGCCACCCGGTGCGGGTCGGCCAAGTCTAGCTTCCTGCCCGCCGGACCACCACAGCCAATTATGGCACACCGGGCACGGACACAAAAAAAGCCCGGAAGACGATGCTTCCGGGCCTTCAATTCCTCTCGCCGGATCAGGACCCGGCAGCCGCAGCCACTTCGGCGGCGAAATCTTCTTCTTTCTTCTCCAGACCTTCGCCCAGTTCCAGGCGCACAAAGCCGGTGACCTTGATGTCGGTCCCCGCTTTTTCGGCGGCCTGGCTGACCACCTTCTCAACCGGGGTTTCCCCATCGATCACAAAAGTCTGCTTGAGCAGGCTCACTTCTTCGTAGAATTTGCGCATCCGGCCCTCGATCATCTTCTCGATGATGTTTTCCGGCTTACCGGATTCGCGAGCCTTCTGGCGCTGAACCTCTTTCTCGCGCTCGACCAGGTCCTGATCCAGATCATCCACATCAAGGGATGCCGGATTGGCGGCCGCCACATGCATGGCAAGCTGCTTGCCGAGCGGTGCCAGCACATCTTCTCCAGCATCGGATTCCAGCGCCACCAGCGCCACGATCTTGCCCGTGGTGTCAGTCACGTTGTTGTGGATATAGCTGCCGATAAAGCCATTCTCAACGGCCAGAACACGCGCCCGGCGCAGGGTCATGTTCTCGCCGATAGTGGCGATATTGTCGGTCAACACATCCTTGACCGCCTTGTCGCTGCCCGGAAAAGCGGCTTCGGCCACGGCGTCCATGTCCTCGCCAGCGGCATGAGCCACGCGGGCCACACCTTCCACAAAATCCTGGAACTGCTTGTTGCGCGCCACGAAGTCAGTCTCGGAATTGACTTCCACCACGGCAGCCTTCGGCCCTTCGGCGAACAGGCCCACCAGACCTTCAACGGCCACACGACCGGATTTCTTGGCGGCAGCCGACAGGCCCTTGGTGCGCAGCCAGTCCAGTGCGCCATCCATGTCGCCATCGTTTTCCGCCAGCGCCTTTTTGCAATCCATCATGCCCGCGCCGGATTTCTCGCGCAGGTCCTTAACCAGTTTGGCAGTAATCTGAGCCATGTCTGTCCCTCTCGATTGAAGACGGACCGGGCAAAGGCGCCCGGCCCGGAAATACGCACAGCAACCAGGTGCAAAGCCTGGCCATCCCGTCAGCTCTTGGCGGCTTCGCCTTCAGCCGCTGCTTCCGGTGCCGCGGGGGCCTCGGCTTCCGGTGCGGCATCTTCTGATGCCGGGGCCGCGGCAGGCGCCGCACCCGCATCCGCCTGCGCACCGGTATCCACACCCTGAGCGGCAAGCTGCTGCTGAATACCATCAAGCGCGGAATCCGCGATCAGGTCGCAATACAGCCGCAGCGCGCGGGTCGCGTCATCATTGCCGGGGATCGGATAGGCGATGCCGTCCGGGTCGGAATTGGTATCCACAATGGCGGCCACCGGAATGCCCAGCCGGTTGGCTTCCTTCGCGGCCAGCGTGTCGCGGTTGATGTCCACAATGAACATCAGGTCCGGCAGGCCGCCCATGTCCTGAATGCCGCCCAGCGACAGTTCCAGCTTGTCCCGCTCCCGCGTGGATTGCAGGATTTCCTTCTTGGTCAGGCCGGTCTGGTCCTGCTTCAGCATTTCATCAAGCTGCTTCAGGCGGCGGATGGAATGGGAAATGGTTTTCCAGTTGGTCATCATGCCGCCGAGCCAGCGGTTGTTCACATAGTACTGACCGGAGCGCTTGGCCGCTTCCGCCACGATGGGGGACGCCTGGCGCTTGGTGCCCACGAACAGCACCCGGCCACCGCCAGCGACGGTTTCACGCACGGCTTCCATGGCGCGGGTCAGATAGGGAACGGTCTTGGACAGGTCCACAATGTGGATGCCGTTACGCTCCCCAAAGATGAAAGGACCCATTTTCGGGTTCCAGCGGTGGGTCTGGTGACCAAAGTGAACGCCCGCTTCCAGAAGCGCGCGCATATCGACTTGCGGCAGAGCCATGATCTCTCTCCTTTACCGGTTGTGCCTCCATGACCCCTGGGCTCCCGTTGGAGCCACCGGATGGCCACCCTTGCAGCAGGGCAGCCGGTGCGGGTCATGTGCGAAGTCGGGCGCGTGTATACGTCCGCACCCGGCCAATATCAAGTGCTTTCTGTCACCCCGTCCGGGCCCGTTCCTCCGGGGCTTGATCCGATTCCCTTTGCAGGCGTGCCAGAGCCAGCCCCCGGAAAAGGCAATGCGGTGATGCCATGCTCGTTACCCGGTGGCAGAAACAGCACCCGACGCCCGTTGCTGGACCCCGCCACGGGCTTGATCGGCATGGGCGGATGCCGCCGGGCGTGGCGGAGAGCCGCGCCCACGCTGCCAAAACGCGCCAGCCGCGTCAGGGTGAGCCGGGTCGGCGGCATCAGATCGCCGACCATACCGGCCAGCAGACGCTGCGGTGACAGCCAGACGGCAGCGGTGGTCTCCCCCGCGTCGTGCCGGGCGCGCTCCCCCGGTTTCAGTGCGGCCAGATAAAAACGGGTGTCAAAACGGCGCGGCAGATCATCGGGCGTGATCCAGTGGGCAAAAAGGACCAGCGAGTCGCTGTCCAGCCGCCCCCCATGGCACCGCAGAAAGCGGTCGAGCGGCGCACTGGCATGGCGGGCGGCGGGCCAACGCCCATCCGCATGAACCAGCCCGGTTTCCTCATAAAGTTCCCTGAGCGCGGCGATCCGCCAGGGCAGATCGCGCCCGCGGTCCCCTTTCGACACCAGAGACCGCCAGCGCGCCACATTGCTATCGGTCCTGTCCAGCTTGCCACCGGGGAAAACCAGCGCCCCCGGCGCGAATGCCATGCGCTCCGAGCGGCGCACCATCAACACCTCCGGGCCGCGCGCGGCGGGGCGCAGCAATAACAGGGTGGCGGCAGGCTCGGCGGACGCGGCGGAGACGGGCGGGGAAGCCCTGCCTGAAAAGCGACGGGTCATACTTCCTCCACCGCCATGACGCCGATTTCGGCGGCGATGGCCTGTCGCAGTTCGGGCGTGACGCGAAAATGGCCGTCCAGCTCGAATTCCGCCAGCTTCTGGCCGCCCTGAAGCGCCAGTCGCACCATGACCCTGCCCCGGCCACCGCCGCGACGGTCCAGCGCGGCGCGGATACCCTCGAACGCCTTGGGGTCGGTCACGTCCACCAGCAGCTTCTTGGCCGAATTGCTGGCCACGGTCTCAAGGCTGTCCAGCGCGCGAGCCGACAGGCCCACATCCTCCCCGTCCCGCTGGCGCAACTGCACATTGGCCACTACGGGGGCGCCCTCGTCCACCAGGGCCCGCGCCGCGTCCAGCATGTCGGAAAACACCATCACCTCGAAGCTGTCCGTATGATCGGACAAGGCCAGAATGCCGAAGCGCTTGCCGGTCTTCTTGGACTGCCCCTCCCGCCAGGCGATGATCGCCCCGGCCATGCGCACGGTCTGCCCGATCAGGCTGGAATCCCGCTTTACGGTGCGGGCGGGCAAAATGCGCTCCCGCTTGAGAATGGTCTCGTAACTGTCCAGGGGGTGGGCCGAGATATAAAAGCCCACGGCCTTGCGCTCATTTTCCAGCAGATCGCTATCGGTCCAGCTTTTGACCATGGGCAGTGCCGGGCGATCCGCCTGCGCGCCCATTTCCCCGCCGAACAGGCTCACCTGATTGCTTTCCCGCTCTTCCGCCTTGCGCTGGGCGGTTTTCAGGATCAGGTCGGCACTGGCATAAGCCTGCGCCCGATCCCCCACCAGTTGATCAAACGCCCCGGCGGCGGCCAGTTGCTCTAGCTGACGCTTGTTCATCAGGCGCGGATCGATGCGCTCGGCAAAGTCGAACAGGTCCGTAAAGGGGCCGTTTTCCTCCCGCTCCGCCACCACGGCGTCCATGGCCTTTTCGCCCACGCCCTTGATGGCGGACAGGGCATAGCGCACCCCCTGATCATGCCGGGGATCATCGGGTTCGCAATAAGGCTCGTCCACCGTTTCCACCGTGAAGGCTGAAGCCGACCGGTTGATATCCGGCAGCAGAAGCGGAATTTCAGATCGCACCAATTCCTGTTTGAATTCACCTAGTTTGTCGGTGTTATTCAAGTCAAGACTCATGATGGCGGCCATGAATTCGACCGGGTAATTCGCCTTCAGATAGGCGGTGTGATAGGCCACCAGCGCATAGGCGGCGGCGTGGCTCTTGTTGAAACCATACAGGGCGAATTTCGCCACCAGATCAAAGACCTGGTTGGCTTCCTTTGCAGCGATTCCCCGCTCTTCGGCGCCCCGGCAGAAGCGATCGCGCTGCTTGTCCATCTCCTCGGCGATCTTCTTGCCCATGGCCCGGCGCAACAGGTCGGCTTCCCCCAGGCTGTATCCCGACATGACCTGGGCAATCTCCATCACCTGTTCCTGATAGATGATGACGCCATTGGTCTCCGACAGGATGCCCTCAAGCAGGGGGTGGGGATATTCGATCTCCTCCCGTCCGTGCTTGCGGTTCACATAGGTGGGGATATTGTCCATGGGGCCAGGCCGATAGAGCGCCACAATGGCGATGATGTCCTCGAAGGTGTCCGGTTTCAGTCCCTTAAGCGTGGAGCGCATCCCCGCGCTCTCAAGCTGGAAAACGCCCGCCGTGTCGCCCCGCTGCAAAAGATCGAAAGCCGCCGGATTATCCAGCGGTACATGGTCCAGGTCCACCTCGATGCCGCGCTGCCTGATATAGCCCACGGCACGGTCCAGCACCGTCAGAGTCTTGAGGCCGAGAAAATCGAATTTCACCAGTCCCGCCTGCTCCACCCATTTCATGTTGAACTGGGTCACCGGCATGTCGGATTTCGGGTCCTGATACAGCGGCACCAACTGATCCAGTGGCCGATCCCCGATCACCACTCCCGCCGCATGGGTGGAGGCGTGCGCATACAACCCCTCCAGCTTGAGCGCGCGATCCATCACCGCCGCGGTCAATTCGTCGCTGTCCATTTCCTGGCGCAGGCGCGGTTCATAATCGATCGCCTGCTCCAGCGTCATGGCATTGCCGGGATCGTTGGGAATGAGCTTCGAGAGCCTGTCCGTGACCGGATAGGGCTGCTGCATCACCCGGCCACATCCCTTGACCACCGCGCGCGCCTGCAATTTTCCGAACGTGATGATCTGCGCCACATGATCATGGCCGTACTTGTCCTGCACATAGCGGATCACCCGGTCGCGCTTGTCCTGGCAGAAATCGATGTCGAAATCAGGCATATTGACCCGCTCGGGGTTCAGGAACCGCTCGAACAGCAGGGAGAAGCGCAGCGGGTCCAGGTCCGTGATCTTCAAGGCATAGGCCACCAACGACCCCGCACCGGAGCCCCGGCCCGGCCCCACCGGGATATCATGGTCCTTCGCCCACTGAATGAAGTCCGCCACGATCAGGAAATAGCCCGGAAAGCCCATCTGGTTAATGATTTTCAGTTCATGTTCCAGACGGTCATGATAGGGCTTTTCCCAGTCCTCGCCGCGAGTCAGCCCCTCTTCCCCGGCCTTGAAATCCAGCCTTTCGGCCAGACCTTTCAGCGTCCATTCCCGGAGCATATCCGCTTCCGACATGTCCATGCCGCGGGTGTAATTTGGCAATAGCGGGTCAATCACCTTAACGCGATAATGGCACCTTTTTGCGATATTCACTGTATTTTCAATGGCTTCCGGGATGTCTTTGAACAACTCCACCATTTCTTCCGCTGTCTTGAAGCGAAATTCGGGATTCAGACGGCGACGGTCCTCGGCGCTGACATAGGTGCTGTCGGCCATGCACAGCAGGGTGTCATGGGCCTCATACATATCGCGGGAAACGAAAAAGGGCTGATTGGTCGCCACCACCGGAATACCCCGATCAAAGGCGATATCCAGCATGGCTTCCTCGGTGCGATCCTCCGCCTCCAGCCCGTGACGGCTGATTTCCATATAGAAGCGATCGGGGAACAGGGCCTGAAGCCGGGCCGCACAGGATTCAGCGCCCGCCCCGTCACCTTCCAGCAGCAACCGCCCCACCGGCCCGGAAGCGCCGCCCGACAGGCAGATAATTCCCTCGGTCAGGCCGTCAAACGCCTCCAGCGGCAGGCGAACGCCCTGGGTGGGGTCGCTTTCCAGATGGCCCTTGGAGACCAGCTTCATCAGATTGCCATAGCCGGTCTCGCTCTGTGCCAGCAGCACGAGTTGATCCGGCGCCGGGCCGCTGCGGGCGCGCGGGTCCACCGTCAGAAAGGGGTTCTGCACATGAAGGGTCACGCCCACTATGGGCTGCACGCCGGATTCAGCCGCCTTGCTGGAAAATTCCAGCGCGGCAAACATGTTGTCCGTATCCGTCATGGCCACGGCGGGCATTTTCAGGCCCACGCACTGCTTGACCAGATCGGCCACATGAATGGCCCCCTCGGACAGGGAATAGGCGGTATGAACCCGCAAATGAATGAAGGTGGCGGCGGTCATAAGGCCCCTTTCAGCGGTGATGAGGCACAGCCGGATCGGGCGCCCCCATACAGGCTAGGCAAGCGGACCCGCATGGGCAAGGCACACGGTCCAAAGCGCGGCGGATCAGGCGGCGACCAGCCCCCCGGCGGTGAGTGTCAGCCGGCGATCCATCCGACTCGCCAACCGGGGATCATGGGTGGCCACCATGGCGGACACGCCCTCTTCCCGCACCAGCGCCAGCAGCAGATCAAAGACCCGCTCCGACGTTTGCTCATCCAGGTTGCCGGTGGGCTCATCCGCCAGCAGCAAGGC
This sequence comes from Yunchengibacter salinarum, assembly GCF_037658235.1. Lineage (NCBI taxonomy): Bacteria > Pseudomonadati > Pseudomonadota > Alphaproteobacteria > Kordiimonadales > Kordiimonadaceae > Yunchengibacter > Yunchengibacter salinarum. Next base: position 182,642 of record NZ_JBBJLN010000004.1, read on the forward strand.
GGGGCGGCCCACAATGGCGCGGGCAATGGCCACCCGCTGCTGCTCCCCCCCGGACAGCTCCGCCGGCACATGGCCCAGCCGCTCCCCCAGTCCGATGCGTTCCAGCATGGCGGTGGCGCGTTGCAGGGCATCCCGGCGGGACACGCCCTTTATGCGCAGCGGCAGGGTCACGTTTTCCAGTGCCGTGAAATCGGGCAACAGATGATGGAACTGATAGACAAAGCCGAGCTTGTCCCGGCGCACGGCAGTGCGGCGCATATCGCTGGCGGCGGTCACATCCTCACCCGCGATGCTGATGGTCCCGGCGCTGGGCTGATCAAGAAGCCCGGCGATCTGCAAAAGGGTGGACTTGCCCGCCCCGGATGCCCCCAGCAGCCCCACCAGCTCGCCCGGCTGAACCGCCAGCGAGATATCCTGCAATATGGTCAGGGTTTTCGGCCCCTGAACGAAGCGGCGGGCAATGCCTTCAAGCGCAAGCACAGCCATCATTCATACCTCAACACGCTAACGGGATCGAGCGAAGCGGCGCGGCGCGCGGGGATGAGCGTGGCAATGAAGGACAGGAATGCAGCCACCACCACGGTGAGCAGCACTTCCGTCCAGTTCACTTCCGCCCGCATATTGGTGATAAAGCGCACGCTGGGGTCCCACAGGTTCAGGCCCAGCATACCCTCGATACCCGCCTTGATGGTCTGAAGATTGGCGATGAAGGCCCATGAAAGCAACCCGCCCGCGGCAATCCCCATCAACCCCACCGCAAGCCCGGTGGTGACGAAAATCCGCATGATACCGGCGCGACTGGTACCCATGGTGCGCAGAATGGCAATATCGGCGGCCTTGTCCTTCACCAGCATGAACAGGCTGGAGGCGATATTGAACACCGCCACCACGATGATCAGCGTCAAGACGATGAACATGGCCACCCGCTCGGTCTGCAAGGCGCCCACCAGTGCCTGATTGAAACTTTTCCAGCCGCGAACATAGGCGTCCCGGCCAACCACTTCGCTGATGGCGGGGCGCACCGCGTCCACCGCTTCAGGGCTGGTCAGGAAGACTTCCATATTCGTGACCGCGCTCCCGGTGCGGAAAAAAGTCTGGGCCTGGGACAGTGGCATACCGATGAAGCTTTCATCGAACTGGTATACCCCCACCTCCACCACGGCCCGCACGGGAAACGCCAGATAGCGCAGGGTTGAGCCAAAGGGCGTGTTCACCGGCTTCGGGCTGACAATGGTAACCTCGTCCCCCACCCCGACGCCCAGATTGGCCGCCAATTCATAGCCGATCACAATACCCCCGTCGGCGACCGCGTCTTCCAGCGCCCCGGCCCGGATATCAGCCAGATTGAGCGCGTCCGGGTCGGTGAAGCTGTCGTCCGGCAGGCCGCGCACAATGCCACCCCAGGCCTGATCGTCGCGGGTCACCATCACCTGCTGTTCCACAAAAGGCGTCACCCGCACCACGCCGTCCACATCCCGGATGCGCCCGGCCAGCGCGTCATAATCGCTGATCTGGCCGCCATATCCCTGCACCAGAACATGGCCATGATAGCCAAGTATGCGATCCATCAATTCGCTGCGAAAGCCGTTCATCACCGACATGACCACGATCAGCGCCGCCACCCCCAGCGCTATGGCCAGGATGGACAGAATGGCCGTGACGGAGATGAAGCGATCCCGCCGCCGCGCCGATAGATAACGGCGCACAATGGTCCATTCATAGCCGCGCGCGATCAAAACAGGCTTTCCCCTTCCCTGCTTACAGTCCGGCCACCCCGTGCCTCAAGCGCCAGCGCCTGCTGACGGTCCATCAACAGGGTGCGCGCCTCTTCAAACGGCAGTTCACGCTTTTCCCCACTCGCCCGGTGCTTGAGCTCCACCACACCGGCGGCCAAGCCGCGCGGGCCCACCACGATCTGCCAGGGCAGGCCGATCAGGTCCATATCCTTGAACTTGCCGCCGGGGCGCTCGTCCCGGTCATCATGGAGCACGTCCAGCCCCGCTTCCTGCAAATCCCTGTAGAAACCGTCCGCCGCCTCGGTGCACGCGGCGTCCGCGGGCTTGAGATTGATCAGCCCCACATCGAACGGCGCCACGCTTTCCGGCCAGATGATGCCGTTGTCGTCATGAGAAGCCTCGATGATGCCGCCCACCAGGCGCGATACGCCAATGCCATAGGAGCCCATCTGAACGGGCACCGTCTCGCCCTCCGGCCCCTGCACGGTGGCGCCCATGGGCTCGGAATATTTGGTGCCGAAATTGAAGATATGCCCCACTTCGATGCCGCGCCCCTCCAGCAGGCGATCCGCCGCTACGGGGTGATTGTCGGGATCGTGGATTTCGTCCGTGGCGGCATATAGCCCGGTCCAGCGCCGGAACAGGTCTTCCAGGGCATCCTTGCCGAAATCCACGGTTTCACCCAGGGGGTCCATTTCGTGGAAAGCCGCATCGAAGAAAACGGCGCTTTCGCCCTGATCCGCCAGAATCACGAATTCATGGCTCAGGTCGCCGCCAATGGGGCCGGTTTCCGCCTTCATCGGAATCGCCTTCAACCCCATGCGGGCAAAGGTGCGGATATAGGCCGCGAACATGGTCTGATAGGCGGTGCGGGCGCTGGCCTCGTCCAGATCGAAGCTGTAGGCATCCTTCATCAGGAATTCACGCCCCCGCATCACCCCGAAACGGGGGCGGATCTCATCACGGAATTTCCACTGCACATGATAGAGGTTTTTCGGCAAGTCCTTGTAGGACTTGATCTCCCGCCGGAAAATATCGGTGATCAGTTCTTCATTGGTGGGGCCATAGAGCAGATCCCGGTCATGCCGATCCGTGATCCGCAGCATTTCCTTGCCATAGTCATCATAGCGACCGCTTTCACGCCACAGGTCCGCGGACTGAATGGTGGGCATCAGCACTTCGATCGCCCCGGCGCGCACCTGTTCCTGATGAACGATACGTTCGATCCGGTCCAGCACGCGCTTGCCAAGCGGCAGCCAGGTATAAATCCCCGCGGCGCTTTGACGGATCATGCCGGCACGCAGCATCAGCCGGTGGCTGGCGATGGCCGCTTCCGCCGGCGTTTCTTTCATGGTGGGCAGGAAATAACGGCTTAAACGCATGGCTTTCGAGTCTCCACTGTCCTGTTCGGGCGGCCATCATGCACCCGCCCCGATCACGGCCCCTTGTGTTACAGAAGCCCGCGCCGCGCGCAACGCTTTTCCCGGCTGCGGCCCAGCCGGGCGGCTCATCGCCTGAAAACAGCCTCCGCCGCGGCAACCTGTTGCCAACAGGCCACAGCCCTTGCCTTTTTACAAGCCTATGCCGACTGAGGCGGCATTTCGTTCAAGACAAGTCGGGGTGCTTCTTCTAGCGTCTGTCTTGCAGCGACGAGGCCACACACTGGCCCACGCTCAGGGAGGATAAGCGGCACAAGCCGCACCCAGGAATTGGGGCACCCTTTAAAATCGGGGGGTGGAGAAAGAGCGGGGTGGACGCATCCCGCTCTTTCTTTTTTATGGTCCCGGTTTGAAGATTTCCGCCCGCTGCAATCCCTCACAGACACGCGGCCCTCAATAGGGGCGCAAATGGATCAGATCGCTGGTGGCCACCAGATAATAGATCAGGGTCAGGCCCGCCGCGATCAGGCTCGCCCACAGCGCCTTTTTGCCGAGATTCGGATTTTCCGGCGCGCTTGGCGCCGTACCCTGGGTCACGCCCTCTTCCGACTCGTTCTGTGCCCGCACCCCCACCGGCAGGGAGGCGAAAAACACCATCCACCAGGCGATCACATAGACCAGAATGATTGTGGCAATGTTCATGCTGTTCAGACCTCTTCCAGCTCGACCAGCGTGCCGCAGAAATCCTTGGGATGCAGGAACAGCACCGGCTTGCCATGGGCGCCGGGTCTGGGTTCCCCGTCCCCCAGCACGCGGGCCCCATCCGCTTTCAGCTTGTCGCGGGCAGCGATGATATCCGTCACCTCATAACAGAGATGATGCATACCCCCGTCCCGGTTCTTTTCCAGAAATCGTGCGACCGGGGACTCATCCCCCAAAGGGTGCAGCAATTCGATCCTGGTATTGGGCAGGGTCACGAAAACAGTGGTGACCCCGTGATCCGGCAGATCAATCGGCTCCGACACATCCGCGCCCAGCGTGGCGCGATAGGTTTTCGCCGCCGCCGCCAGGTCCGGCACCACGATAGCCACATGGTTCAATCGACCGATCATCGCTGTCCTCCCCCTTTGTCTGGCTGTCAGTCCCCGTACAGATCCTGCTCACGAGTGATCAGAACATCCACCACCGGGTTTCGATCCAGCGCCCGGCGACACACACGGCGAAGGGCGATACGGGTGGCTTCCTCCACCTGGCCGTCATCCAGGCGGCGCTTCGCCCCAAGCTTGTCCAGCATGGTTTCCGTCTGCTCCAGCAGGGCATCATACAGGGCATCATCCAGCCCCGGCACCCCTTGCGGCGCCAGCAGGGGTTCGGCCATCATCTCACCGGCATCATCAATCACCAGACTGACCGAGATCAGGCCGTTCTGGGCGATGCGGCGACGCTCCACAATGCTGTAGCCATCCAATGGCACCACCACCTTGCCATCCAGCGCCAGGCGGCCATGGGTTACTTCGCCCACCTTTTCCAGCCCGTCCGGCGCAATGCGGATCACGTCCCCATTATGGGGCACGATCGCCTGTTCCACACCCTGCTCGCGGGCGAAGCGGGCATGGCGCAGCAGGTGGCGCGGCTCCCCATGAACGGGAATGGCCAGCTTCGGGCGCACCCATTCATACATCCTGGCCAGTTCAGCGCGACCGGGATGGCCGGACACATGGATAAAGGCATCCTTTTCGGTCACCGTTTCCACACCTTGCAGGGCAAGCCCGTTGAACAGGGCGCCCAGACCCAGTTCATTGCCCGGAATGATCTTGCTGGAAAAGACCACCGTATCCCCTTCGCTCAGGGAAATATTCCGATGCTCGCCGCGCGCAATCCGGGCCAGCGCGGCGCGGTATTCCCCCTGGCAACCGGTGCAGGCGATCAACACCTTTTCCCGGCGCAGGTCCGCCACATCCTCTTCATCGATCAGCGGCGGCATGTCCGTGAAATATCCGGTCTGCTGCCCGGCCTGCAAAATCCGCTTCATGGAGCGCCCGATCAGGCAAAGATGCCGCCCGGTGGCCTTGGCCACGGCGCCAATGGTTTCCAGCCGGGCCACATTGCTGGCGAAAGTGGTGATTACCAGCCGCTTTTCCACGGTCTGCGCCAAGTCGACCAGGCTTTCACGCACCGCCGCTTCGGACCCGCTTTCATGGGCATTGAAGACATTGGTGCTGTCCCCGATCATGGCCAGCACGCCCTTGTCGCCCAGTTCGGTCAACGGGGTCTCCGGGTTGGCGGGGCCGATCAGGGGGCGGTCGTCCAGCTTCCAGTCCCCGGTATGGAACAGCGTACCCTGCCCCGTCTCGATGGCGATGCCATGACCCTCGGCGATGGAATGGGCCAGCGGCACATAGCGCGCCTTGAACGGGCCGAGTTCCAGCGTCTCCCCGGCGGCCACCTCATAAAGCGGCACCTCTTTCAGCAGGCCCGCCTCGGCCAGCTTGTCCCGCACCAGGGCCGCGGTGAAGGGCGTGGCGTATATGGGGCACCGGAGCTCTTTCCACAGATAGGGGACGGCACCGATATGATCTTCATGGCCATGGGTCAGCACCAGTCCTTCCAACTGGTCCCGCTCCTGTTTGATGAAGTCCACCCTGGGAAAGATCAGGTCCACGCCCGGCACCTGATCCCCGGCAAAGGTCATACCCAGATCGACCATCAACCAACGACCCTTGTGGCCATAAAGATTGAGGTTCATGCCGATTTCCCCGGACCCGCCGAGCGGCACGAAAAGAAGCCGGTCGTCGTGGTCGGCCATATATGTCATTCAGCGCTCCGCTTGTGTTTGTTTCGCTCAAAGATCAGGCGCAGGCCCTGCAAGGTCAAGTCGCCCTCCACCAGATCGATCGCATCCGTATGGTCCGCAAAGATGGAAGCAAGCCCCCCCGTGGCGATGATCGTCATATCCGGGCTGTGCTCGGCCCGCAGGCGCATCACCAGCCCTTCCAACATGCTCACATAGCCCCAGAAAATCCCGGACTGCATGGCCTCCAGCGTATTCTTGCCCGTCACGCGCTTGTCCGCCGGTGCGGACAGCGCAATGTGCGGCAGCTTGGCCGCCGCCTGATGCAGGGCATGAAGCGACAGATTGATACCGGGGCAGATCAGCCCGCCCAGATAGGCACCATCGCTGGATACCACATCAAAGGTGGTGGCTGTGCCGAAATCCACAACCACCAGCGGCCCTTCGTGGGCGGCATGGGCCGCCAGAGCGTTCACCAGCCGGTCGGCCCCCACATCCTGCGGGCTGTCCACCCGCACGTCCACATCCAGCGTGATGCCCGGTTCGCCCACCACCAGCGGGTCCACGCCGAAGGTTTCGGTGCACAGCATGGTCAGCGGGCGCACCACCTGCGGCACCACCGAGGCGATGATGGCGCCGTCCACATCCGACGGGCTCCAGCCCTTGAGCGACAATAGCTGGGTCAGCCAGACCTGATATTCCTCTCCCGTGCGCTGATAACCGGTGGACAGCCGCCAGCGTTCCCGGATCTCGCCGCCCTCGATCAGGGCGAAAACAGTATTGGTGTTGCCTGCATCAATGGCCAGCAGCATCACGGCTCTCCGCTTGTTGGTCGGCTGCCAGGTGAAACACCTCACCGGCATGAATGGTACGCCGAGACCCATCCGTCAGGCGCACGATCAGGCCGCCATCCTCGGCCAGGTCCAGGGGGATTGCGGTCAGGGTCTCGTCTTTCAGCCGCAACTCTCTTGGCGTGTCCATGCCCCAGGCCACATCCAGCCAATCTGCCCGCTGGGGGCTGAACCCTTCGCGCAAAAGCGCATCAAACCGCGCTTTAAAACTCTGCGCCAGCGCCTCGAACGCCGCCTTTATCGGCACTGGCCGACCAATCACATCGATCAGGCTGGTGGCGGGAAACCGTGCCTGATCGGGCGCGCGCACAAGATTGAGCCCGATCCCCACCACCATATAACACGCCGATCCGCCGCTCGCCTCAATCAGGATGCCGGCAGCCTTGCGTTCCGCCAGCAGTACATCATTGGGCCATTTCACCCGCAACAGATGGCCGGGCGCGCCCAGGCGGACAAAGGCATCCCGCACGGCCAGCGCCGCCACGAAAGGCAGCGCCGTCACCGGCACACCGCCGGGCAGCGCCCCAAGGGCGAGACTGGCATACAGGTTTCCGCGACCGGATTCCCACGCCCTGCCCTGTCGGCCACGGCCCGCCGTTTGCTCCCCCGCGATTACCCAACAGGGCAAGGTCTCAGGCGCCTGCCCGGCCAGGGCGATCGCCTGCCGGTTGGTGCTGTCAATGCGGGGGAAGAAAGCGGCACCGACCCCGTCCGGGGCCAGTGCCGACCAATCATCCGCCGTGGCCAGAAGGCTTTCTTGCACCTCGGCGAACCCGCTATACCAGCAAGGACGCCGCCGCCCAGCCCGCCGCTGCGGTAAGCGGCGAGATCAGCAGGAAGCTGAACGGCGAATTGACCAGCGCCGTCACGGAGATCACCCCGGAAAGCGAGCGGTTGCCCACCGGCTCGAAAGCCGGGGCGGGTTCGTCGAAGAACATGATCTTCACAAGCCGCAGATAATAATAAGACCCCACCACACTGGTCAGCACGCCGATTACCGCCAGCGGTACCAGGCCCGCATTGACAGCGGCGAAGAACACTTCCCATTTGGCGAAAAAGCCTGCCAGCAAAGGAATGCCGGCCAGCGAGAACATGAAGATCGCCAGTGCCACGGCCATGGGCAGGTTGGTTCGGGACAGCCCCGCCAGATCCTGAATGTTCTCCACCATGCCTTCCCTGCGGCGCATGGTCAGCACCACGGCAAAGGCGCCCAGCGTCATGGTCAGATAAATGGCGAGATACACCAGAAGCGCCTGAATGCCCGCCGGTGTGCCCGCCGCGAGACCCATCAGGCCGTAGCCCACATGACCGATGGAACTATAGGCCATCAGGCGCTTGATATTGCTCTGCACCAGCGCGATGAAGGCACCCACCAGCATACTGGCCACCGAGATGAAGATGATGATCTGCTGCCATTGATCCACCAGCGTGGGCAGCCCGCCCATCAGCACCCGCACCAGCAGCGCCATGGCCGCCACCTTGGGCGCGGCGGCGAAAAAGGCCGTGACCGGGGTGGGCGCGCCTTCATATACATCCGGCGTCCACATATGGAACGGCACGGCGGAAATCTTGAAGGCCAGCCCGGCGAGTACGAAGGTCATGCCGATGATGAAGCCGAGCCCCGGTTGCCCTTCGCTGACACCTTCCGCCAGAATGTCGAAGCTGACCGTGCCAGCATAGCCATAGATCAGCGAAATGCCATACAGCAACATGCCGGAGGACAGGGCCCCCAGAACGAAATATTTCAGCCCCGCTTCCGTGGAGCGCACCCGATCCCGGTTGATGGCCGCCAGCACATAAAGCGACAGGCTTTGAAGTTCCAGCCCCACATAAAGCGCCAGAAAGCTGTTGGCGGAGATCATCATCAACATGCCCAGCGTGGCCAGAAGCACCAGCACCGGATATTCGAACCGGTCCAGCTTGCTGTCCCGCAGGAACGGCACCGAGATCAGCAGGGCACCAAGCGACCCCAGCAGCACCAGCACCTTGGTGAATACGGCAAAAGCATCGGAAACGAACATGCCGCCGAAGGTCACCTGCCGGGCACCGCCCACCTCCATCAGCAACAGCGCGCCGGTGATCAGCAGCGCCAGAACGGACAGGCCATGGGTCGCGGTGAAGGCGCCCGAGGACCGGAACACGCCCACCATCAAAGTCGCCATCGCGGCCAGTGCCAGGAAAATCTCCGGCAAGGCGGGGGCGAGATCGGGGATTTGACCTGTCATTGCTGAACACTCCGGGTTTTCAGGACCGTCCCATCAAGGCGCGCGGCAGCGGCGCCACTCTCGGACGTGGTTTTTTGTTGATGGGTTTCTTGTAAATGGCTGAAATCATTCTGGATCAGTGCTTCGACCGATGTGTGGATCGGCGCCAGGAAGGTTTTGGGATAAACCCCCATCCAGATCACCACCACGGCGAGCGGCACCAGCACCAGCTTTTCCCGAGCGGAAAGATCCGGCATCGCCTTCACGTCATCCTTGTCCAGCTCGCCGAAAATCAGGCGCATCACCAGATAGAGCATGTAGCCGGCCCCCAGGATCACCCCGAAAGCGGCACCAAAGGCGATCCAGCTATTGTATTCATAAGCCCCGATCAGCACCAGGAATTCACCCACGAAGCCGCTGGTCCCCGGCAGACCCACCGACGCCATGGTGAACAGCATGAACAGGATGGCATAGGCCTTCATATTGGTGGCCAGCCCGCCATAACGGTTGATCTCCTTTGTGTGCAGCCGGTCATAGACCACACCCACACACAGGAAAAGCGCACCGGATACCACACCGTGGCTGAGCATCTGGAAAATCGCCCCTTCAATGCCATTGGGGTTGAGCACGAAGATGCCGATGGTGACGAAACCCATATGTGCCACACTGGAATAGGCGATCAGCTTCTTCATGTCCTTCTGCACCAGCGCCACCAGCGAGGTATAGATCACCGCAATCACCGACAGGGTGAACACCAGCCAGGACAGCTCCACCGTGGCTTCGGGGAACATGGGCAGGGAAAAGCGCAGGAAGCCATAGCCCCCCATCTTCAGCAATACCCCCGCCAGAATGACCGACCCGCCGGTGGGCGCCTGAACGTGCGCATCCGGCAGCCAGGTATGCACCGGCCACATGGGCATCTTCACGGCGAAGGAGGCGAAAAAGGCCAGCCACAGCCAGGTCTGCACATCAGCCGCAAAGTCGTGGCTCATCAGGGCCGGGATCGACGTGGTGCCCGCCTCCATATACATGTAGAGGACGGCCACCAGCATCAGCAGCGACCCCAGCAGGGTATACAGGAAAAACTTGAAGCTGGCATAGATCCGCTCGGCGCCGCCCCAGACGCCGATGATCAGATACATCGGGATCAGGCCACCTTCGAAGAAAATGTAGAAAAGGAATATATCCAGCGCTGAAAAGACGCCGACCATCAGGCTTTCCAGCACCAGAAAGGCGATCATGTATTCCATCACGCGGGTCTGGATGGATTCCCAGCTCGCCAGGATCACCAGCGGCATCAGAAAGCCGGTCAGAACGATGAACAGCACCGAAATGCCATCAACGCCCAGATAATAGCTGATGCTGTCCCCGATCCAGGCATGACGTTCAACGAACTGGAAATCCGCCGTGCTGCTGTCAAACCCGGCCCAGAGCACCAAAGTCAGTGCAAAGGTGACCAGCGTGGCCAGCAGCGCCACCGAACGGATGTTGCGCTTCGCCACCTCCGCGGATTTGTGCTGGATCAGCAGGATAAAGAGGGCACCGATCAGCGGTACCGCCAGAATCAGCGAGAGCAGGTAATCTTCAAGATACGACATTATGGTTATCCCCCGCCCTGATTAGTGGCTTGCGCCCGACACCATGAGCCAGGTCACGCCAAGGGCGAGCCCGATGATCATGGCAAAGGCATAGTGATAGACAAAGCCGGTTTGCAGCTTGCGCGCACGCCCGGCAATGGCCGCGATGGTGGCGGCCACGCCGTCCGGCCCCAGGCCGTCAATGGTCTTCTGATCCCCCTGTTTCCAGAAGAACCGCCCGAGCACAAAGGCCCCGCGCACGAAAACCAGATTATACAGCTCGTCGAAATACCATTTGTTCAAAAGGAAGGCATAGAGACCGTCCCAGGTTTCCGCCATCCGGCGCGGCATGTCCGGCTTGCGGACATACATCTGGAACGCCAGCAGGAAGCCAAGGATCATCACCACCAGCGGCGCCAGCTTCACACCGAGCGGCACATGGTGCGCCTGGGTAATCACATCACCCGCCTCGGCCACAAGCGACCCGTTCCAGAACGCCATGCGCCCGTCACCAACGAAGTGGCCATAGAACACATAGCCTGCCAGCAAGGCGCCCGCCGCCAGAACAAACAGCGGCACCATCATCACCCAGGGGCTTTCATGGGCATGATCCTGAGTATGCTTGTCCGCACGGCATTCGCCGAAGAAGGTCATGAACACCAGCCGCCAGCTATAGAAACTGGTCATGAAGGCCGCCGTGATACCCATGACGAAGGCAAAGCCGGCCCCCGTGCTGGTGGAGACATAGGCCGCCTCGATGATCATGTCCTTGGAGAAAAAGCCCGCCGTGCCCGGAAAGCCGGTGAGCGCTAGCGTGCCAATGGTCATCATGCCAAAGGTGAGGGGCGCGAATTTCCGAACGCCCCCCATTTTCCGCATGTCCTGCTCATGGTGCATGGTATGAATCACCGCGCCCGCCCCCAGGAAAAGCAGTGCCTTGAAAAAGGCATGTGTGAACAGGTGGAAAATAGCGGCGCCATAGGCGGAAACCCCAAGCGCGAAGAACATGTAGCCAAGCTGGGAGCAGGTGGAATAGGCGATCACCCGTTTGATGTCGTTCTGCACCAGGCCGACACTGGCGGCGAAAAAGGCGGTTGCCGCCCCGATCACCGTGATCACCGCCAGGGCATCCGGCGCGAACTGATAGACCGGGCTGAAGCGTGCCACCAGGAAAACGCCAGCCGTGACCATGGTGGCCGCGTGAATCAGGGCGGAAACCGGCGTGGGGCCTTCCATGGCGTCAGGCAGCCATGTGTGCAGGCCAAGCTGGGCCGACTTGCCCATGGCGCCCACAAACAGCAGCAGACCGATCACGGTGAGCGCGTGGAATTCCTGCCCCAGGAAGACCAGTGTGGCATCCTGCATATCCCCGGCGCGGGCGAAGATTTCGGTGAACTCCACCGTGCCGAACAGAACAAAGGTGGCGAAAATACCAAGGGAGTAGCCGAAGTCCCCCACGCGGTTGACCACGAATGCCTTGATCGCCGCCTTGTTGGCGCTGGGCTTGGTATACCAGAAGCCGATCAGCAGATAGGAGGCAAGGCCCACGCCTTCCCATCCGAAGAACATCTGCACCAGATTGTCCGCCGTCACCAGCATCAGCATGGCAAAGGTGAACAGCGACAGATAGGCAAAGAAGCGCGGTTTGTCGGGATCTTCCGCCATGTAGCCCATGGAATACCAGTGAACCAGCGCGGAAACCGTATTCACCACAACCAGCATCACGGCGGTCAGTGTGTCGATGCGGAACTGCCAGTCAAAGGACAGGTCACCGGAGGACACCCAGTCCAGAACGTGAATGCTGTAACTGTTCCCCGCCAGCGCCACATCGGCAAAGGCGATCCAGCTCAGCACGGCGGAAACGGTCACCAGCATGGAGGTGATCAGTTGACTGGCCCGATCCCCCAGGGAGCGACCGAACAGGCCCACCACCAGGAAAGCGATCAGCGGCAGAAAAACGAGACTTTTGTATAGCATGAACCTGCCCCTACCCCTTCATCTGGTTGATGTCGCGTACCGAGATGGAGCCGCGCGCACGGAAATAAATGACCAGAATGGCAAGCCCGATGGCCGCTTCCGCCGCCGCCACGGTCAACACGAACATGGTGAAGACCTGGCCGACCATGTCCTGAAGATGCGTGGAAAAGGCGACGAAATTAATGTTCACCGCCAGAAGGATCAATTCCACGGACATCAGAATGATGATCACATTCTTCCGATTGAGGAAAATGCCGAAAATCCCGAAGGTGAACAGGATCGCGGCCACCGTCAGATAGTGTCCAAGACCGATTTCCATGTCTTACTTGCCCCTTTGGCTCTTGCGCGCGCCCGGCTTTGCCCTGGGCGGCGTAATCCCCTCACCCGGCTTTACGTCCACCAGGTCGAATGCATCCTGCGGGCGGCGGCCAACCTGGGCAGCCACATTCTGGCGCTTGACGCCCGGACGGCTGCGCAGGGTGAGCACGATGGCGCCCACCATGGCCACGAACAGCACCATGCCGGCGCCCTGAAAAATGTAGATATAATCCGTATAAAGAAGCTGCCCCAACATGCTGGTATTGCGCGCCCCTTCCATCTCGGCGGTCGGCACGGCCAGATTGGCGGCTACATCGGGGCCGAAGGTCCAGGCCGCGCCCAGTGTTACCAGTTCCGCCAGCAGGATCAGGCCGATCAAGCCGCCAATGGGCAGATATTGCAGAAAGCCCGACCGCATTTCAGAGAAATTGATGTCCAGCATCATCACCACGAACAGGAACAGAACCGCCACGGCGCCCACATAGACGATCACCAGCAGCATGGCGAGGAATTCGGCGCCCATCAGCACGAACAGCCCCGCCGATGAGAAAAAGGCCAGGATAAGCCACAACACGGAATGGACCGGGTTTCTGGACGCGATGACCAGAAGACCCGACGCCACCGTGATCGCGGCGAAGACATAAAATACTAGTGCAGGCAAAGACATATTCCTGTCCCCCAAAGAGAACGACCGGGATGCGACGAAACGCGCATGGCTTAACGGTAAGGGGCGTCCGCCGCAAGATTTGCGGCGATCTCACGCTCCCAGCGTTCCCCGTTCTCCAGCAATTTTTCCTTGTTGTACATCAGCTCTTCACGGCTTTCCGTGGAAAACTCGAAATTCGGCCCTTCCACAATGGCATCCACCGGGCAGGCTTCCTCGCAGAAGCCGCAATAGATGCATTTGCTCATGTCGATATCGTAGCGCGTGGTGCGGCGGGAGCCGTCGTCACGTGGCTCCGCCTCGATCGTGATGGCCAGGGCCGGGCAGATTGCCTCACACAGCTTGCAGGCAATGCAGCGCTCTTCCCCGTTGGGATAGCGCCGCAACGCATGTTCGCCGCGGAAACGCGGGCTCAACGGCCCCTTTTCATACGGGTAATTGATGGTCGCCTTGGGCCGGAAAAAGTACTTCATGGATAGCCATGCGGCCTCGAAGAACTCTTTCAGGAGCAGGCTTTTGGCGGCTTGTGTCAGCGCAGTCATGGCTCGATCCCGTCCTTTTCCAGTTATTTCGGCAACCAGTCGAAGGCCAGCATCACACCGGCATAGATCACCACCATCGCCAGCGACAGCGGCAGGAACACCTTCCAGCCCAGCCGCATCAACTGATCGTAGCGATAGCGCGGCACGAACGCCTTGATCAGGGCGAAAACGAAGAAACCAACCGCGGTCTTGGCAAGCATCCAGAACGCGCCCGGCAGAATATCCAGCCCCGGCAGGGGCGCATACCAGCCGCCGAAGAACAGCACCGCCATCAAGGCCGACATCAACAGGATGTTGGCATACTCGCCCAGGAAGAAGAGCGCGAAGGCCATGCTGGAATATTCCACCTGATAGCCGGCCACCAGCTCCGCCTCCGCTTCAGGAAGGTCAAAGGGCGGACGGTTGGTCTCCGCCAGGGCGGAGATCAGAAAGATGAAGAAAGCGGGCAGGAAGGGCCACACGTGCCAGTTCCAGATCGGCCCGGCCTGAGCTTCGACGATATCCTGAAGATTGAGCGACCCCACGCCCAGCAGCACCGTGACCAGCACGAAGCCGATGGACACCTCGTAAGACACCATCTGCGCGGCTGACCGCAGGCTGCCCAGAAAGGCATAGCGACTGTTGGACGCCCAGCCTGACATGATCACGCCGTAAACACCCAGCGAACTGATGGCGAGCACATATAGAAGCCCGATATTCAGGTCGGCAATGGCCATCCCCTTGTCAAACGGAATCACGGCCCAGGCAATCAGCGCCAGCGTAAACGTGATCATGGGCGCCAGCAGAAAGATCACCTTGTTGGCCCCGGCGGGGATGATGGTTTCCTTGAGAAACAGCTTCAGCCCGTCAGCGAAGCTTTGCAGGATGCCAAAAGGCCCGACCACATTGGGGCCGCGCCGCATCTGCACCGCCGCCCAGACCTTGCGATCCGCATACACCGCCAGCGCCACAGCCAGCAACAGAGGCAGCGTGACCGTCAGAATGGCCAGCATGATGGCGATGAAGCGAAAGAGCCACCCGTCGGCCCCCAGCAATCCGAGATACATTTCAACCATGGGTGCCCGTTGCCTCCTCAACTGCGCGGCCATCCGCCGTCTCATTGGCGCGAGCGTCACGTTCCTCCACCACCTGGTTGAGGATGTCGGATGCCCGCGCGATCGGGTTGGTCAGGTAAAAATCGGTGATGACCGGCGCGATCCCCCCCTCGGCAATGGAGCCGCCGGTGCCGAAATCGCCCCACTCGGCGGTGGGCTTCACGTCCACCGTCTCCAGATGGGGCAGTTCGCCCTTGAGGGCGCGGTGCAGGTCGTCCCAACTGTCATATGGCAGGGTGACCTTCAGCACATCGCTCAGCGCCCTGAGAATGGCCCAGTCCTCCTTCGCTTCACCGGGCGGGAAACCGGCCTTTTCCGCCATCTGAACGCGCCCTTCCGTATTGATGAAGGTGCCGTCCTTTTCCGTATAGGCCGCGCCGGGCAGTATCACATCCGCATGGCGCACGCCTTCATCCCCATGGGTGCCGATATAAACCGTGAAGCAATCCTTGAGCGCCGCCGTATCCAGCTCGTCCGCGCCCAGATTGAACACCGTTTTCACGGCGCCGCTTTCAGCATCGTCCAGAATGGCATCCGCACCGCCTTCACTGACAAGGCCCATATCCAGGGCCCCGACGCGGGAAGCGGCGGTGTGAAGCACATTGAAACCGTTCCAGCCATCCCGCATGGCAACGCGATCCGCCAGATCGCGGGCGGCCTTGAGAATGGCAGCGCCATCCTCGCGCACCAGCGCACCCTGCCCCAGCAGGATCACTGGCCGTTCCGCCTTTTTCAGGGATTCGGCCACCGGATGGTCGCCGTCCAGAATCTTTTGCAGAATGGCCGCATCGTCGCCCAGTTCGTCCACGCTATAGGTCAGATCCTCCGCCGGGCCGATATTGGCCACCCTGGTGCCGAACAGACGGGTGCCCTTGCGGATGCGCGTGTTCACCAGCGGCGCCTCCATACGCGGATTGCAGCCCACCAGAAGCACGTAATCGGCGGTCTCCAGATCGAAGAGGCCGGTATTCATCAGATAACCGGCCCGCACGGACGGGTCCAGCGCGGCCCCGTCCTGACGGCTTTCAATCCGCTTGCTGCCAAGCTTTTCCAGCAGATCCCTGAGCGCCTTCATGCTTTCCATGTCCGCCAGATCGCCCACAAGCCCGGCGATCTGATCGCCCTTGACGCCTTTCAGGCCCTTGCGGATCGCCTCGAACGCGTCCGCCCAGCCAGCCTCCTGAAGCTTGCCACGCTTGCGCACGAAAGGCCGATCCAGCCGCTTGCGCCTGAGGCCGTCATAGTGGAAGCGCGTCTTGTCGGAAATCCATTCCTCGTTCACTTCCTCATGGATGCGCGGCAAAATACGCATGACGGCGGGGCCGCGATTGTCCACCCGGATATTGGAGCCCACCGCATCCATCACATCGATGGACTGGGTTTTGGTCAGTTCCCAGCTTCGCGCCGTATAGGCATAGGGCTTGGAGGTCAGCGCACCCACCGGGCACAGGTCGATCACATTGCCGGACATTTCACTATCCAGCATCTTGTCCAGATAGGTGGTGATCTCCATCTGCTCGCCGCGGCCAAGCGCGCCCATGTCCTCGACACCGCCCACTTCCTCGGAAAAGCGGATACAGCGGGTGCAGTGGATGCAGCGCGTCATGATGGTGCCGATCAGCGGCCCCATATATTTGTCTTTTACGGCGCGCTTGTTTTCCTCGAACCGGTTCATGCCGCGGCCAAAGGCCATGGCCTGGTCCTGAAGATCACATTCCCCACCCTGATCGCAGATCGGGCAATCCAGCGGGTGGTTGATGAGCAGGAACTCCATCACCCCTTCGCGCGCCTTTTTCACGGCCTCCGTATTGGTATGGATGACCATGCCATCACCTGCGGGAAACGCACAGCTTGCGATGGGCTTCGGCGCCCTTTCCATCTCCACAAGGCACATGCGGCAATTGCCCGCGATGGACAGGCGTTCATGGTAGCAGAACCGGGGAATTTCCACGCCCGCAGCCTCACAGGCCTGCAACACGGTCGCACCCTGCTCCACCTCAACTTCTTTACCGTCAACCGTCAGCGTCGGCATTCAACTCTCCCTGCCTCACTGGCAAATCCATGAACGGGCGCGGAATCCCCCGTGCCCGGATAGCGGATCATTCCGCCGCCACGTTCAGGCGATGATCGATACGCGCCTCGATCTCGCCGCGAAAATGCTTGATCAGCCCCTGAATGGGCCATGCGGCGGCGTCACCCAGCGCACAAATGGTATGGCCTTCCACCTGCTTGGTCACATCCAGCAGCATGTCGATCTCGTCCTTGTCCGCATCGCCGGTGACCATACGCTCCATCACGCGCCACATCCAGCCGGTGCCTTCCCGGCAGGGCGTGCACTGGCCGCAGCTTTCATGCTTGTAGAACTCGGCCAACCGGGCGATCGCCTTGACGATATCGGTGGACTTGTCCATCACGATCACCGCCGCGGTGCCCAGCCCGGTGCCGGCATTCTTCAGACTGTCGAAATCCATCAGCACATCGTCACACACCGATCGGGGAATGAGCGGCGTGCTGGAACCGCCGGGAATAACGGCCAGCAGATTGTCCCAACCGCCGCGCACGCCGCCGGCATGGCGCTCGATCAGCTCTTTCAGCGGAATACCCATTTCCTCTTCCACATTGCAGGGCCGCTCCACATGGCCCGAAATGCAGAATACCTTGGTGCCGGTATTGTTCTCCCGGCCCAGATTCTTGAACCAGTCGGCGCCGCGCCGCAGGATGGTGGGCACCACGGCAATGCTTTCCACATTATTCACCGTGGTGGGGGCGCCCCATACACCAACATTAGCCGGGAATGGCGGCTTCAGCCGGGGCTGACCCTTCTTGCCTTCCAGGCTTTCAATAAGCGCGGTTTCCTCGCCGCAGATATAGGCCCCGGCGCCGCGGTGCACATAGATGTCATAGTCAAAACCGGAACCGCAGGCGTTCTTGCCGATCAGGCCCGCTTCATAGGCTTCGTCAATGGCGGCTTCCAGCACATTGCCTTCATGATGAAATTCGCCGCGAATATAGATATAGGCGGCGCACGCGCCCATGCCCACACCGGCGATCAGGCACCCCTCGATCAGTTTGTGCGGATCGTGGCGCATCATGTCCCGGTCCTTGCAGGTGCCGGGCTCGCCCTCGTCCGCATTGACCACCAGATAATGCGGGCGGCCCGTGTCCTCCTTGGGCATGAAGGACCATTTCAGCCCGGTGGGGAACCCTGCCCCGCCACGACCGCGCAGACCGGATTCCTTGACCTGCTCGACGATCTTTTCCCGGCCCAGTTCGATCAGCGCCTTGGTATTGTCCCAGTCACCCCGCTTGCGGGCGGCATCCAGGCGCCAGTCCTCGAAGCCATAGAGATTGGTGAAAATGCGGTCTTTATCCTGCAACATGGCCTTGGCTCCTCACCCTTCGCTTTTGGAAAGGGTGGTCAAAGTGGTCAAACCGCCGACAGGCGCGCTGCGCTGCCGGTCCACCTGCGGCCCCGGACGAACCTCCTTGCCGTCCTTGAGCGTTTGGAGAATCTCCTCCATCCGCTCCGGCGTCAGGTCCTCGTAATAGTCATCATTGATCGAGACCACGGGCGCGTTCACACAGGCCCCCGCACATTCGATCTCGGACAGGGTGAAGAGGCCGTCTTCGGTGGTTTCCCCCGTTTTGATACCCAGGCGCTTCTGACAGGCGCCCATGATATCGTCAGAGCCACGCAGCCAGCAGGGCGTGGTGCCACAAACCCGCACCTCATAGGTGCCAACGGGCTTGTGATTGTACATGCTGTAAAAGGTGGCCACTTCATGCACCCGAATGGGCGCCATGTTCAGATAGTCGGCCACATATTCGATGATGTCTTGGGTGATGTGTCCGCCATTCTGGCGCTGCGCCAGATCCAGCAGCGGCATCACCGCGCTCTGTTGGCGGCCTTCAGGATATTTGGCGATGTGCTTGTTCGCCTTTTCCTCGTTTTCCGCCGTGAAAGCGAATTTTTCCACCGCCGTCATCGGTCCACCTCACCAAATACGATATCCATTGCCCCCAGTACGGCGGGCGCGTCGGCCAGCATGTGGCCCTTGCAGAGAAAATCCATGGCCTGCAAATGCGCGAAACCGGGCGCGCGAATCTTGCAGCGATAGGGCCGGTTGCTGCCATCGGAAATGAGATAGACCGCAAACTCGCCCTTGGGCGCTTCCACCGCCGCATAGGTCTCACCCTCAGGCACCTTGAAGCCTTCGGTATACAGCTTGAAGTGATGGATCAGCGCTTCCATGGATGTCTTCATCTCGGCGCGCCTTGGCGGCGTTACCTTGCGATCCACGCTGCTCACCGGCCCGGTGGGCAGGGTCTCAATAGCCTGGCGCATGATTTTCAGGCTCTCGCGGATTTCCGCGATGCGCAGCATGAAGCGGTCATAGCAGTCGCCATGGCGGCCCACCGCCACCTTGAAATCCATATCGGCATAATTGTCATAAGGCTGGGATTTACGCAGATCCCATGCCACGCCGGAGCCGCGCAGCATCGGGCCGGAGAACCCCCAACCCTGCGCCTCTTCCGCTGTCACCACACCGATATCCACATTGCGCTGCTTGAAGATACGGTTGTCGATCAGCAGCGCCTCCATGTCCTCCAGAACGCTGGGGAAATGGTCCATCCACGCCATGATTCTGTCGGTAAGCCCGGCGGGCAGGTCCTGATGCACACCGCCCGGACGGAAATAAGCGGCATGAAGCCGCGCACCGGATACCGCCTCATAGAATTCCATCAAGGTTTCGCGTTCTTCAAACGCCCAGAGGATCGGCGTCAGGGCGCCCACGTCCATGGCGTGGGTGGTCAGGTTCAGCAGGTGATTCAGGATACGCCCGATCTCGTTGAAGAGCGTGCGGATGCTCTGGCCCCGCGCGGGCACTTCCAGATCCAGCAGCCGCTCCATCGCCAGGCAGTAGGCGTGCTCCTGATTCATCGGGGCCACATAATCCAGCCGATCGAAATAAGGCAGCGCCTGAAGATACTGCTTGTGCTCGATGAGCTTTTCCGTCCCCCGGTGCAGCAGACCGATATGCGGGTCCACCCGCTCGATCACCTCGCCGTCCAGCTCCATCACCATGCGCAGAACGCCGTGCGCGGCAGGGTGCTGCGGGCCGAAGTTCAGGTTATAGTTCTTGATATCCACTTCCGCCATGGCCTAGCTCCCCGCCTCTTCTGCCTTTTCATCACCCGGCAGAATGTATTCCGCGCTCTCCCAGGGGCTCATGAAATCGAAGTTTCGAAATTCCTGGGTCAGCTTGACCGGCTCATAGACCACACGCTTCTCTTCCTCGGAATAGCGCAGCTCGGCATAGCCCGTCAGCGGGAAATCCTTGCGCTGAGGGTGCCCCTGGAACCCGTAATCGGTGAGAATGCGGCGCAGGTCCGGGTGCCCGGAGAAGAAGACGCCATACATGTCCCACACTTCCCGCTCGAACCAGCCGGCCGCCGGAAACAGACCTGCCACACTGGGAACGGGTGTGTCCTCGTCGGTTTTCACCTTGACCCGAACGCGCTGGTTCAGTTCCAGCGACAGCAGATGATACACCACATCGAAGCGCTGGGAGCGGCGCGGCCAGTCCACGCCGCACACATCCATCAACATGCGGAAAAGGCATTCCGTATCGTCTCTGAGGAAGGTCAGAACCCGCTCGATGTGCTCTGCCCGCGCCAGCACGATCAGTTCACCTTTTTTTACCGATGTGGAGACCACCTCGTTTTCGAGGCTGGCAGCGATGCGTTCGCCGAGATCCTTCAAGGCAGTGTCACTCATGGACTCTCTCTTTCTGCCGACAGGCAGTTGCACGGTTGGACCGACCGGGGCAACAGCCTGTGGCCCGCGCCCCGACCGTCAAAGATCAGCGTTTGAACGTACCCGTCCGGCGAATCTTGCGTTGAAGCTGCAATACGCCGTAAAGCAGCGCCTCCGCGGTGGGCGGACAGCCCGGCACATAGATATCCACCGGCACGATGCGGTCACAGCCCCGTACAACCGAATAGCTGTAGTGATAATAGCCGCCGCCATTGGCGCAACTGCCCATGGAGATCACATAGCGCGGCTCCGACATCTGGTCATACACCTTGCGCAGGGCGGGCGCCATCTTGTTGGTCAGCGTACCGGCCACGATCATCACATCCGACTGGCGCGGCGATGCCCGCGGGGCGGCACCGTAGCGCTCCATGTCATAGCGCGGCATGGAGGTGTGCATCATTTCCACCGCGCAGCAGGCCAGCCCGAATGTCATCCACCACAGCGAGCCGGTGCGCGCCCAGGTGACCAGGTCTTCCAGCGACGTGACCACATATCCCTGGTCGCTCAGTTCCTCGTTGAGGCCCTGAAAAAACTGCGCGTCCCCCGGATCGGCACTGACGGGAGCCCCCGCCTTTGCGGCGGTGCCGGTGTTTTCCTTGTCGATCACTCCCATTCCAGTGCTCCCTTCTTCCATTCATAGATGAAGCCTACCGTGAGGATGCCCAGAAACACCATCATGGACCAGAAGCCGAACATGCCCAGATCCCCGAGCGTCACCACCCAGGGGAACAGGAAAGCCACTTCCAGATCAAAGATGATGAACAGGATCGCTACCAGGTAAAAACGCACGTCGAACTGGTGACGGGTATCCTCGAACGCCTCGAAGCCGCACTCATAGGCCGAGAGCTTTTCCGGGTCCGGGTTCTGATTGGCGATGAGAACGGCGGCGCCAATGAATACCGCGGACAATACCACGGCCACGCCGATAAAAATGAGGACAGGCAGATAGTCCGCGATAATGGAATCCATGCCCTTACGTCTCCACAAACTGGGGGTTCAGGTGCCTGACGCTCTTTTATCGGGGCAGCCTGCGCCCGTAAAGCCCCAATTTTGCCATCATTTGTGCGCTGCAACGTAACATGGCCGCCACGGCCATCAGCCCTGACCGGCCTTGGGCGAAACGTAGAGCACTGCCCCACGCTGGCAAACCATATCGGTGTGGCGTGTGCGCGCACCCGGCCAGGGCGCCAAAGTCCCGCGCCACATCATCAGCTTATCGTTTTGGGAAAAGGCGGTGGCGGGAGTGACGGGGCTCGAACCCGCGACCTCCGGCGTGACAGGCCGGCACTCTAACCAACTGAGCTACACCCCCGCATCGGATGCCCCGTTCTCTAGCGCCCGGCCACCCCGCTGTCAATCCGCAAAAAGCGCAAAAAGCCAGTGGAATCAAGAAAAAAGGGATGCAAGGCCATTGGCTTTGCATCCCCTCTAATCTGGCGGGAGTGACGGGGCTCGAACCCGCGACCTCCGGCGTGACAGGCCGGCACTCTAACCAACTGAGCTACACCCCCAGATGTGTTGTGAGGCGGTTTCTAGACCGCGTCACAGGTACTGTCAACCGCTTTTCCGGCAGCTTTCAGCACATTTCCGATCGCCGCCCTTCAGGGGCAGAATGGTGGGCGGTGACAGGCTCGAACTGCCGACCCTCTCGGTGTAAACGAGATGCTCTACCAACTGAGCTAACCGCCCCCCTGATCGGGAAAGCGGGCAGGAAACCCTGCCCTGTCCGGCGGAAGATGGTGGGCGGTGACAGGCTCGAACTGCCGACCCTCTCGGTGTAAACGAGATGCTCTACCAACTGAGCTAACCGCCCATCGACCGGACGGCGCTTTTGATAAGACCTGAGTGGCGGGATGTCCAGATGTTTTCAGGATTTTTTTAGCACAAAAAAGGCGGCTACGGCCTGCGCCATAGCCGCCCTGATCTGGCAACAAGCGTTATTACTTGTTGACCGAATCCTTCAGCCCCTTGCCGGCCTTGAACTTAGGCTGCTTGGACGCGGGAATGTTGATTTCTTCCCCCGTGCGCGGATTGCGCCCCTTGGTGGCGGCCCGTTCGGTTACATTGAAGGTGCCGAAGCCGATAAGGCGAACTTCGTCACCACCAGACAGTGCCTGGCTGATGGAATCGAATACGGCATCCACCGCTTTGGAAGCGTCGGCTTTGGACAGGTCCGCGGTGTCGGCAACCTTTGCGATCAGATCGTTCTTATTCAAGGTATCCCCCTCTGAGTTGAAGAGCGTGCTTTCGTTTTTCCGATTTCGAAATGCGCCCGCAGTTTAGGGGGAGGGAAATTGATCTGTCAAAGCAAAAAGCCGCAGAATCCTGCGGCTTTTTTATTTTTCACCCGAAACGGGCCTGTATATCCGAACCGGATCAGTGCGTCATGCGCTCCTCGGCGGGGTCTTCGTCCTCCTCGTGGGACAGCCCGCCAAGGGGGTCGTCCTCCCATTCAATGGGCTTCAGGGGGCCGGCAAGAGCATGGGTCAGCACTTCCTCCACCCGAGAGACGGGAACGATTTTCAGCCCTGATTTCACATTGTCCGGGATTTCGGCCAGGTCCTTTTCGTTTTCCTTGGGAATCAGGACCGTCTTGATCCCGGCCCGAAGCGCGGCCAGCAGCTTTTCCTTCAGGCCGCCAATGGGCAGCACCCGGCCCCGAAGCGTCACCTCCCCGGTCATGGCCACATCGCGCCGCACCGGCACGCCGGTCAACACAGACACGAGCGAGGTGCACATGGCGACCCCCGCGCTCGGCCCATCCTTCGGGGTGGCGCCTTCCGGCACATGCACATGCACGTCCCGCTTCTCAAAGACCTTGGGCTGGATGCCGAAATCCGGGGCACGGCTGCGCACATAGGAGCGGGCCGCATCAATCGATTCCTTCATCACGTCGCCCAGCTTGCCGGTCTGCTTCACATTGCCCTTGCCCGGCACCGTGATCGCCTCAATCGACAAAAGCTCGCCGCCCATTTCCGTATAGGCGAGCCCAGTGGTCACACCCACCAGGTCCTCTTCCTCGATCTCGCCATACCGGAAGCGCCGAACCCCGGCATACTGGCCCAGATTCTTGACCGTGACGCTGATCGAGTCCTTCTCGCGGGAGACGATTTCCTTGACCGCCTTACGGGCCAGCTTGGCGATCTCCCGTTCCAGGTTCCGCACCCCGGCTTCACGGGTGTAATAGCGGATCAGGTCCCGGAGGGCGCCATCGGAAATTTTCCACTCCCCCGCTTTCAGGCCGTGATCCTTCAACTGCTTGGGAATCAGGTGCCGCTTGGCGATCTCCAGTTTTTCCTCCTCGGTGTACCCGGAAAGCCGGATGATCTCCATGCGGTCCAGCAAGGGCCGCGGCATGTTGAGGGAGTTGGCGGTGGTGACGAACATCACATTGGAAAGATCGTAATCCACTTCCAGATAATGGTCGTTGAACTTGGCGTTCTGCTCCGGGTCCAGCACTTCCAGCAGGGCGGATGCCGGATCGCCACGGAAGTCCTGCCCCATCTTGTCGATCTCATCCAGCAGGAACAGCGGGTTGCTGGTGCCCGCCTTTTTCAGGGACTGCATGATCTTGCCGGGCATGGAGCCGATATAGGTGCGCCGGTGGCCGCGAATCTCGGACTCGTCCCGCACGCCGCCGAGCGAGAATCGGACGAACTCCCGCCCGGTGGAGCGGGCAATGGATTTGCCAAGGGAGGTCTTGCCCACGCCGGGCGGGCCGACCAGACACAGAATCGCCCCCTTCACCTTGCGGGCACGCTGCTGCACCGCGAGATATTCGATGATCCGCTCTTTCACCTTCTCCAGGCCGTAATGGTCCTCATCCAGAACCTTCTGGGCGGCCTTGATATCCTTCTTGATCCGGCTTTTCTTGCCCCACGGGATAGACAGCATCCAGTCCAGATAGTTGCGCACCACCGTGGCTTCCGCGGACATCGGGCTCATGGACTTGAGCTTTTTCAGCTCCTGCTCGCACTTTTCGCGGGCTTCCTTGCTCAGCTTGGTCTTTTCAAGCTTTTCCTCCAGCTCCTGAAGCTCTTCCCGGCCTTCGTCGCCTTCGCCCAGTTCCTTCTGGATCGCCTTAAGCTGCTCATTGAGATAATATTCGCGCTGGGTCTTCTCCATCTGGCGCTTGACCCGGCCACGGATTTTCTTCTCCACCTGCAACACGCCGATCTCGCCTTCCATGAAGGAATAGATCCGCTCCAGCCGGTCCCGGACGGAAGCGGTGGCCAAAAGATTCTGCTTGTCCTCCACCTTGAGCGCCAGATGGGATGCAATGGTATCCGCGAGCTTGGCCGGATCATCGATCTGGTTCACCGTAACCAGCACTTCGGACGGAATTTTCTTGTTCAGCTTCACATATTGCTCGAACTGGGAAATGTTGGAGCGGCTGAGCGCCTCCACATCCTCATGATCGCTGTCGGCTTCCGCCACCAGCGTGTTCTCCGCCTCGAAATAGTCATCCGAGCGGGTGAAGCTGTCGATGCGGGCGCGACTGACACCTTCCACCAGCACCTTTACCGTGCCATCCGGCAGCTTCAGCAATTGCAGCACGGTGGCAAGGGCGCCTTCCCGGTACACGTCTTCCGTACCGGGATCGTCCACATTGGCATCCTTCTGGGTCGCAAGCATGATCTGCTTGTCTTTTTCCATCACTTCCTCAAGCGCGCGCACGGATTTGTCGCGCCCGACAAAGAGCGGAACGATCATATGGGGAAAAACCACAATATCCCGAAGGGGCAGAACCGGAAGGGTCATGCTTTCGCCGCCCCGGGTCTCGCTGTCATGGGTCTGGGGAGAATCGGACATGGATAAACACCACCTGATTGTTGTTATCACCTGAACGGTCAAGGGAGCTGTGCCGGACTCACCCGACGGCGCCCCTGCGTCCCTTACTGTCTGAAATGGGAACGGGCGCCCACAGGTTCAAGTGACCCATGCGCGCCCGACTGAAAGAGCCACCTTTCTCGCCCAATGCGTGCCGGTCAGGCGGGCTGCCCCGCCTCGTCCCGTCGATCAGCATAGATATGCAGGGGCTTGGCCTCACCGCTGACCACATCCGGGTTGATGACGATTTCTTCAACGCCGTCCAGGCTCGGCAGGTCAAACATGGTTTCCAACAGCGCATCCTCCATGATCGAACGCAGACCCCGCGCACCGGTCTTGCGCTCGATCGCCTTGTGGGCGATGGCGTATAGCGCTTCCTCGGTGAAGGTCAGGGTCACGTCTTCCATGTCGAACAGGGTCTCATACTGCTTGACCAGCGCATTCTTCGGCTCGGTCAGAATCTGCACCAGCGCGTCCGCGTCCAGATCCTCAAGCGTGGCGATCACTGGCAGGCGACCCACAAATTCCGGGATCAGCCCGAATTTCAGCAGGTCTTCCGGCTCGGTCTCCATGAACAATTCGCCGGTTCCTCGCTCATCGGGCGCGGCAACCTTGGCGCCGAAACCGATGGACCGACCTTGCAGGCGATTGGAAATCACCTTTTCCAGACCGGAAAACGCACCGCCGCAGATGAACAGGATATTGGTGGTGTCCACCTGCAGGAATTCCTGCTGCGGATGCTTGCGCCCGCCCTGAGGGGGAACGCTGGCCACCGTGCCTTCCATGATCTTCAGCAGTGCCTGCTGCACACCCTCGCCGGAGACATCCCGCGTGATGGACGGATTGTCCGACTTGCGGCTGATCTTGTCCACCTCGTCGATATAGACGATGCCACGCTGCGCCCGCTCCACATTGTAGTCGGCGCTTTGCAGCAGCTTCAGGATGATGTTTTCCACATCCTCGCCCACATAACCCGCCTCGGTCAGCGTGGTGGCATCCGCCATGGTGAAGGGCACATCCAGAATCCGCGCCAAAGTCTGGGCCAGCAATGTCTTGCCGCAGCCGGTCGGCCCGATCAGCAGGATATTGGACTTGGACAGCTCCACCTCGCTGGCGCCGGAGGACACATGGTTCAGCCGCTTGTAGTGGTTGTGCACGGCGACCGCCAGAACCCGCTTGGCGGCGGACTGCCCGATCACATAATCATCCAGCACGCCGAGAATCTCGCGCGGGGACGGCACACCGTCCGAATCCTTGGAGAGGGCGTTCTTGCTCTCTTCCTTGATGATGTCGTTGCACAGCTCCACGCACTCGTCGCAGATGAATACCGTTGGCCCGGCGATCAGCTTGCGCACTTCATGCTGGCTTTTGCCGCAGAAGGAACAATAGAGCGTGTTTTTGGAGTCGCTATTACTCAAAGTTGTCACCGCTTTCCCAGTGGTTTCGCTTGGGGTGATGGTAGCTTGCCGCCGCTGTGGTCCACAACAAAAAACTTGGGCGGCACCGCATTCCCTGCGCTGGCCGGAGTCTAGTCCTCCTCATCCTGGCCCTCGCCCTTGCGGCGGTCATACACTTCATCGATCAGGCCGAATTCCCTGGCCATCTCCGGGTCCATGAAATTGTCCCTGTCCATCGCCTTTTCAATGGCGTCCATGGTCTGACCCGTGTGGTGCTGATAGATTCTGTTCAGTCGCTCCCGCAGCTTGAGGATCTCACGGGCCTGGATTTCGATATCCGCGGCCTGCCCCTGGGCACCGCCGGAAGGCTGGTGAATCATGATACGCGCATTGGGCAGCGCATAGCGCATCCCCGGCTCCCCGGCAGCGAGCAGCAGCGACCCCATGGAACTGGCCTGCCCCACGCACATGGTGGCCACCTTGGGCCGGATATATTGCATGGTGTCATACATGGCCAGACCGCTGGTCACCACGCCGCCGGGCGAATTGATGTAGAACGAAATGTCCTTTTTGGGGTTTTCCGCCTCCAGAAACAGGAGCTGGGCCACCACAAGCTGGCTCACATGATCATTGACCGGCCCGGTCAGGAAAATGATGCGTTCCTTCAGCAGCCGGGAGAAAATATCATAAGACCGTTCCCCGCGGTTGGTCTGCTCCACCACCATGGGAACAAGGGTACTGGCATAGGTCTCAAGAAAATCGGTCATTGGAAACTCCTCAAGGGGGAAACGCCGAACACGCTGCCGCCGGACGGCGGATATAGCCGGAAATTCAAATCAGGCAAGGCTTAGCAGACAAGATTGAAGCCCGGCAAGCATGGACCGCACACGGCGGACCATCAAACGCCCCGGCCTGCTCGGTGCAAAACCGCCCGCGGGCCGCGCAGCCCCGCCCGTCCGCGTCACGGGGTCCCGCCCTCCCGCACATAAGATTCACGACAAAACAGAAGCTTCATGAGAAAAGAGGCCCGCCCGTTAAGGCAGGCCCCTTTCTGATAAGGTTGCTCACATCGATCGTGGTCAAAGGCCCGATCAGTCGCCCTTGTCGGTAGCCTTTTTCGCCGTGCCGGACTTGGCAGTGGACTTGGCCGCGCTCTTGGCAGCGGGCTTTTTCGCCGCGCTTTTGGACGCGCCGGATGCCTTGGATTCACCGGATGCGCTCTTCTTCGCCGCGCCAGCCTTGGCGCCGGTGGACTTGGATGTGCCGGATTTGGCGGTTGATTTGGCAGTGGATTTCTTGGCGGTGGACTTGCCAGCCGTCTTTTTCTCCGTGCCCTCGCCCGCGTCGTCCTTGGCCGCGCTCTTCTTGCTCGTGCTTTTGCTGGACGCAGCCTTCTTGCCACCGCCGGACTTGCCGGTCTGACGCTTGGCCGCCTTCTTGGGGTCGGCCTCTTCCTCGTCGATCTCCTGAACAGCCTTGACCAGTTCATCACGGGAAACCGACTTCTCGTCCATCTCGGCCATTTCCAGGATGAAGTCCACCACCTTCTCTTCAAAGATGGGGGCGCGCAACTGGGCACGGGCCTGCTCGTTCTGCTGGAAGAACTGGAAGACCTGCATTTCCTGGCCAGGGAAGCGACGGGCTTCCTGAACCATGCGCTGATTAACCTCGTCCTGGGTCACGTCGATGTCATTCTTCACACCCAGCTCGGACAGCAGCAGCCCAAGCCGCACGCGGCGCTCGGCGATCTGCTTGAATTCCTCGGCCTCTTTCGGGTCCTTGGGCTCGTCCAGCCCTTCGAACTCTTCCTCTGTGGCCTCGCCGGACTGAATGGCATCCCGCTTGATCTGCTCCCATATCTGGCGGAATTCCATGTCCACCATGTTCTGGGGCACCTCGAAATCATAGCTTTCGGCCAGTTGGTCCAGAAGCTGGCGCTTGAGATGCGCGCGGGTCAGATTGCCGGTCTCGCTCTCGATCTGGCTACGCACCTGTTCTTTCAGCGCGTCCAGATCGTCAAAGCCGAGATTCTTCGCCATGTCGTCGTCCACGGCGGCCTCGGCAGGCTTCTGCACTTCCTGAACGGTCACGGTGAATTCCGCTTCCTTACCGGCCAGTTGCTCGGCCTGGTATTGTTCCGGGAAGGTGACGGTAACGACCTTCTCGTCACCGGCCTTGACGCCCACCAGTTGCTCTTCAAAGCCCGGAATGAAGCTGCCGGAGCCCAGCTCAAGCTGGTGACCTTCCGCCTTGCCGCCCTCGAATTCCTCACCGTCCACACGGCCAACGAAATCGATCAGGACCGCGTCACCGTCCTTCGCCTTGGCCGTCTTGGCCGCGGCGCGGAAGGACTTCTGGTCCGCCGCAATGCGTTCCAGCGCTTCGTCCACATCCTTGTCGGATACCTCGGCAGTCCAGCGCTCCAGTTTGGGCGCCGTGAAACCTTCCGTTTCGATGGCGGGCAGAATTTCCATCTTCATGGTGAAGGACAGGTCCGAGCCCTGCTCGAATTCATCCATCTCCACGTCGGGCTGGGTGGCGGGACGCACGTCCTTTTCTTCCAGCACCTTCTGGGTGGTTTCCTGCATGGTTTCGGAAATCACCTGATTCATCGCCTTGTCGCCATGCATCTTTTTCAGCAGCGACATGGGCGCCTTGCCCTTGCGAAAGCCCTTCATCGCCACATTGGCCCGGAAATCATCCAGGATGGTCTCCATGCGGCTTTCCAGATCGTCCGCCGGAACCACCACCTTGTATTCCCGTTTCAATCCGTCATTCAGCAGTTCTTCGATATGCATGGCTAAACCACTTTCCTAAAAGCCTGTCTCGCCGTCAGGGACCCGACAGGGCCGCCTCGAAAAGCAGCCCCGGCCTGCCGACATGGTGCGGGCGGAGGGACTTGAACCCCCACGTCCAGAGGACACCAGAACCTAAATCTGGCGCGTCTACCAATTCCGCCACGCCCGCCTTGACCAACCGGCAACAAAGCCGACCCTGATGGCCGTCAAAAACCGAATGGGGCCACCGCCATGATGGCAGAGGCCCGCGCGCTGATCGGGCTTATAACAGCCGCGCGGATGAGTACAAGTTTTTTCCGGCATGAGCGGCGTCGAGCTGCCCGCATCAGGCCCCGCACCTATGGCAGCACCGCCTTGATGCTGCCCAGCAGGTCGCTGGCGATCAGGCCGCGCCCCGCATGAAGACCGGCCCGGCCATGAAGCCACACCCCGGCACTGGCCGCATCGAAGCCCGACATGCCCTGAGCCAGCAGACCGGTGATCACCCCGGCCAGCACATCCCCTGTACCCGCCACGGAAAGCCAGGCCGGCGCGCTCTGATTGATACTGACCCGACCATCGGGGTGCGCCACAACCGTATCCACCCCCTTCAGCACCACGACGGCCCCGCTCATTTGGGCCGCGGCCCGCGCGGAAGGCACCCGATCCGCGGGGTCAAGGTCCGGGAACAGGCGGGCGAACTCGCCCTCATGGGGGGTCAAAACCACGTCCACCTCCCCCGTGGACAGATCGGCCACACGCCCCGCCATGCTGGTCAGCGCATCCGCATCCAGCACCACGGCGCGGCCCTTGGCGATCACGTCCCGCACCATCTGCCCGGTCTTTTCCCCCACGCCAGCGCCCGGCCCCAGCAGGACGGCGCTGATCCGGGGGTCGGACAGCATGGCCAGAAACCCCACCGGCACCTCGAATTTCCGCACCATCACATCGGTCAGCGCGGTGGCCTGCATGGGATAGGTCTCGGACGGCGCGCCCAGCGTCACCAGCCCGCATCCGGCCCTGAGCGCGGCCATGGACGACAGGCGACAAGCACCCAGCGCCGGTTCACGCCCACCCAGAACCAGCGCATGACCGCGACCATATTTATAGGTATGCGGCCCCGGCAACGGCCACCCGCCCCCCCACAGGGCGGGCGCGTTCTCGAAACACCGGGGTGCGATTTCGTCCAGCACTTCAGGCGGAATGCCGATATCCACCACATGCACGTCTTCATTGCCGCCACAATAGAATCGCCCCGGCACCAGCACATGGCCTGGTTTTCGCGTAAAAAATGTGACCGTGGCATCGGCCCGCACGCAGGCGCCGGGCGCCCTGCCCGTCTCGCCGTCCAGCCCGCTGGGCAAGTCCACGGCCAGCCGGAAGGCATCCGCCGCATTGATCGCATTCACAAGATCGGCCATCTCCCCGTCCACCGGGCGGGACAGCCCCGCCCCCAGAAGGGCATCTATAATGACCGAAGCCCCGCTCAGCGCATCCGGCGCCGCAGGTAGCACGGGCCCGCCCCACGCCGCATACATGGCCCTGGCATCGCCGGCCAGACGCGCCGGGTCGCCCCAGGCCAGCAGCCGCACATCAAAGCCCCAATCACGCAGATAACGGGCGGCCACATAGCCATCCCCGCCATTATTGCCCGGTCCGCACACCACCACCACGGGGCCCGACAAATCCGAGGGAAGGCCCAGATACACGAGCGCGCATTCCGCTACGCCGCGCCCCGCCGCTTCCATCAGGGACTGCCCGGAAACGCCCGACTGCGTGGCAAGCGAATCAGCTTTGGCCGATTCGCTCGGTGTTAAAAGTGTGGGAAAGACAGAAAACACCCGCGCACCCCCGGTTTTCGCTGGACTTCGACCAGGCCCGACCCGACCCCGCCATGAAAGGCGCGCAGTGTATCAAATGAAAAAGACCCCGAAAGGGGCCTTTACGGAAAAGTGGTGAGTGGGGCGAGTGACCGGATTTGAACCGGCGACCTCCAGAGTCACAATCTGGCGCTCTAACCAACTGAGCTACACCCGCCACGATCTGGGAACGCGCCCCATTTATTCGAGCCGATCCGTCCCGTCAAGGGCTAAGCGGGCATAGCATGACAGCAACCCACTCCCTCCACTTCGAACAACGCACCACCGGAAGGTCAGTTCCTGTGCATCTGATTAAATATTGTGCAAATGAGCGCACAGCAGACGGTCACTTCCGGGCGCCATGCAGCCCTTACCCCCCGGCAAGCGGGCTTTTTTCGGACCTTCCGGCTTGGCACACTCCCTGCTAACGTGGTGTAGCGTTCAATTCAATTTGGCGAGTGCGAAATGAAAAAAATCGAAGCGATTATCAAGCCGTTCAAGCTTGATGAAGTCAAAGAAGCCCTGCACGATATCGGGATTTCCGGCATTACCGTGGCCGAAACAAAGGGCTTTGGTCGCCAGAAAGGGCATACCGAACTCTATCGCGGTGCCGAATATGTGGTGGATTTCGTTCCCAAGGTGAAAGTGGAAGTGGTGCTGGATGACAGCCAGGCGGAACGCGCCGTGGAAGCCATCCGCAGCGCCGCTCACACTGGCCGCATCGGGGACGGCAAGATTTTCGTCAGTCCGGTTGAGGAAGCGATTCGCATTCGCACCGGCGAAACCGGGGCGGATGCCATCTAGCGCCCGCCTCTTTATCGAGGCCGGCGCGCCCTGCCCTTGTCCGATCTTGTCCCGGCCCCTTCTTTCCAGGTGCGGGAGATAAGCGGGGCCCGATCCGCCACAAGGACCCCCTCAGGGCGCTCCCGGAAACCGGGCGTGCCCTGATGCGTTGGAAGTCAGGACGCGCTGGAGGTCAAGACCACTCAGTCGGCCCGGACGCCCTGAGCGCCGCACCCGCGGGGCCGGGACCCCAGGGCCGCTTAGCAACAGCGCCGGCACGTCAGTCGGCCATCAATCGCAGCACAGCACGAAAGGATACCCATGTCGAAATACAGCAATCTCTCCGCTGAAGACTTTCTCAGCCTCGTCAAGGAACTGGAGGCCGAGTGGATCGACCTGCGCTTCTCCGACCCCAAGGGCAAATGGCAACACCTGACCATGGATGCCGAAGTGGTGGACGAAGAGATGCTGGAAGAAGGCATCCTGTTCGACGGCTCGTCCATCAATGGCTGGAAAGAGATCAACGAGTCGGACATGCTGCTCATGCCGGACCTGAACAGCGTGACCGCGGACCCGTTCTTCGCCGATACGACCCTCGTGGTCTTCTGCGACGTGCTGGAGCCCACCACCGGCCAGCCCTATGGCCGCGACCCCCGCTCTGTCGCCAAGAAGGCCGAGGAATATCTCAAGTTCACCGGCGTCGGGGACACCTGCTTCTTCGGCCCGGAACCGGAATTTTTCGTCTTTGACGATGTAAAATTCAAATCCGACTATGCCCACGCCATGTACGCCATTGACGACGTGGAAGGCCCCTACAACACCGCCCGCCACTTCCCGGAAGAACCCAACTCCGGCCACCGTCCGCGTGCCAAGGGCGGCTATTTCCCGGTACCGCCGGTGGACAGCGGCCAGGACCTGCGCGGTGAAATGGTCAAGGTGATGAAGGAAATGGGCCTGAACATGGACAAGCACCACCACGAGGTGGCCGCTTCCCAGCACGAACTGGGCATTACCTTCTCCACGCTGACCGGCACCGCAGACAATGTGCAGGTCTATAAATATGTGGTTCATCAGGTGGCGCACACCTATGGCAAGACAGCCACCTTCATGCCCAAGCCGGTCGCGGCGGACAACGGGTCCGGTATGCATGTGCACCAGTCCATCTGGAAAGACGGCAAGCCGCTTTTCGCAGGCAGCGGATATGCGGACCTGTCCGATACCGCGCTTTACTATATCGGCGGCATCATCAAGCACGCCAAGGCGATCAATGCCTTCTCCAACCCGTCCACCAACAGCTACAAGCGCCTGGTGCCGGGCTTCGAAGCCCCGGTTCTGCTGGCTTATTCCAGCCGGAACCGGTCGGCAAGCTGCCGCATTCCCTTCACGTCCAGCCCCAAGGCCAAGCGTGTGGAAATCCGCTTCCCCGATGCCACGGCCAACCCCTATTTGGCCTTCTCCGCCATGCTGATGGCCGGCCTTGACGGGATCGAGAACAAGATCCATCCGGGCGACGCCATGGACAAGGACCTGTACGCCCTGCCGCCGGAAGAGCTGCAAGGCATTCCCACCGTGGCCCGCAACCTGCGTGAAGCGCTTGAGGCGCTGGACAGCGACCGGGACTTCCTGACCAAGGGCGATGTATTCAGCGACGACCTGATCGATGGCTATATCGACCTCAAGATGGAAGAAGTGGAACGCCTGGACCTGACCCCGCACCCGGTCGAGTTCGACATGTATTACAGCAGTTGATCCCACGCGGTCAGCCAGCATGAACCATTGGGGGGCGCTTCGGCGCTCCCCTTTTTTAACGGCCTGCCATGAGCGTGCAGACACATTCCCCGCATGAACCCGGCACACGGACAGATGAAGCCTGTACAGGCAGCTCAGCCGTGGCCTATAGTCAGGGCTTGCGGATTCACGCATGTGAGAAGGTCAAGGCAAAGAGCAGACAGTGGCATGAGTGAGTGTTTGACCCCGGAACAAAAAGCCATTCAGGGCAGCCTCGAAGCAGCAAACATCAATCCAAAGAGCTTTCTGGCAACCGATTATCTCAATCATTACAATGAGATAGCCATGCTGCTTGAAATGGTGCCCGACATGCCGGAACTGGCGGAAGATGCCTTTGGCTGGCAACCCAAGAGCTATGTTCAGCATTTCCGGGACAGCGGTTTTGCCGCCAAGGAACTGGCGGAAGATGCCTTCAATCTGGCGCCGGACGATGTGCGCGGTGCGTTCGATCAGGTTTCCGGCGATCTGGACACTCTGATCATGGGAACGCTGAAGGCGCTTCAGCAGGTGAACGCCACGGAACGCGGCCTGAGCCCGGAGGCGCAGGAATTCACCCGGCGCCGGGTCAGCGAAATTCAGGAAACCCTGCTCCGCCTGAACAAGGTGATCCACGGCAAGCCCATGGAAGCCCTGGCGGATCATGACCTGGCACAGAGCAGATCGGCCCCCGCGCCGGAGGCCAGCGACGCCCAGACCCAGGAAGATATCGATAAACTGTTCGATTGATCGGGCTGGCCCGCCCACATCGTTTCAATGGCCAGCACCACCCCCGGCCCGGGCCTGGGGCGCCAGCCGCGTTCAAAGGGGCTGACGCCGCAAACCCGGCTCGATTATCCGGCGGGCCGGAAATCCCGCCCGCGCAGCAGCGCTTCCATGGATACGGTTTTTGTCAGGTCGGGATATTGTTCCCGCCGCAGGGAAACCAGCGGGAAGCGGTGGCTGTCCACATTATGCACCCGCTCCACGACCCAGACAGGGGAATTTCTGGCTTCCTGGCAGAAGCGATCCCCCACGGCCACCACCGGTTTCGGGGCGCCGGTCTCGCGCCCGGCAGCGCGGGCGCGCATGGCGGAAAAAAGCCTGATCCCAGTCATGATCTGTTCCGATTCCCAAATCTTCGCCCCGCAGGGCGCCGCCACGCTCACCATCGGCTAAAAGCGGAAGGCTGCGGGCTGGTTTCTGTCACTTCAAAACCGGCTGACGGGACGGCAGCAATGGCCAGCGTCTTCCGGGAAATCATGATAAACCGGGGGCGCAGGCAAGGGAACAGAAATCGCATATAAAAAGCACGACCCGCGCCCCCTGCTTGACGGTATCCCCCCGCTCGTTTACCCCAAGACAGGCCGCTATGAGGGCCATGCAAGGCCCGGTTATCAGGAGGTTCGAGCCGCATCATGAGCGACCTTTTCCAGGCTAGCCACACCAGCGCGGACTATTCGGCCAAGGATATCGAGGTACTGGAGGGGCTGGAGCCAGTGCGCCAACGCCCCGGCATGTATATCGGCGGCACCGATTCCCGCGCCCTTCACCATCTGGCCGCAGAGGTCATCGACAATTCCATGGATGAAGCGGTAGCCGGCCATGCCAGCCGCATCGAGGTGACGCTGGAAGAAGACGGCGCCCTCACCGTACAGGACAATGGCCGCGGCATCCCGGTGGACCCGCACCCCAAATTCCCGGAAAAATCCGCGCTGGAAGTGATCCTGACCACGCTTCATTCCGGCGGCAAGTTTTCCTCCCAGGCCTATGCCACGTCCGGCGGCCTGCACGGGGTCGGGGTCTCCGTGGTCAACGCGCTCAGCGCCCGCATGGATATCGAAGTGGCGCGGGACCGGAAATTGTGGCGGCAGAGCTTCGAGCGGGGCAAGCCCACGGGGCCGCTCAGCGACGGCGGCACAGTGGCGAACCGACGGGGCACGCGCACGCGCTTCCTGCCGGACCCGGATATCTTCGGCGAGGCGGCGGCCTTCTCCCCGGCCACGCTTTACAAGATGGTCCGCTCCAAGGCGTATCTTTTCAAAGGGGTGCAGATCCGCTGGAAAGCGGCACCGTCGCGCCTTGGCGACGGGGATGAAACTCCTGAAGAGGCCATGCTCCACTTTCCCGGCGGGCTGGCCGATTATCTGGCCGACACCATGAAGGGGCGGTCCTGTGTGTCCGCCGAGCCCTTTGCCGGCGCGGTCAGTTTCCCGGACGGCCAGGGCAGCGCCGAATGGGCCGTGCACTGGCCCGAATTCGGCGAAGGCTTCACCCAGAGCTATTGCAACACCATTCCCACGCCACAGGGCGGCACCCATGAAAACGGCTTGCGCAATGCCCTGCTTCGGGGCCTGCGCAATTATGCGGAACTGGTGGGCAACAAGAAGGGCCAGCAACTCACATCTGAAGATGTGCTCGGCTCCAGCGCGGCAATGCTGTCCATCTTCATCCGGGAGCCGCAGTTTCAGGGCCAGACCAAAGACAAGCTGGCCACACCGGAAGCGCACCGGCTGACCGACAATGCCATCCGCGATGCCTTCGACCACTGGCTCGCTGCGGAACCGGAACGGGCGGGCGGGCTGCTCGGCTGGTCGGTGGAGCGGATGGAAGAACGGCTGCGCCGCCGCCAGGAACGGGAAATCCGCCGCAAGACCGCTGTGGGCAAACGCAGACTGCGCTTGCCCGGCAAGCTCACCGACTGCGCCAGCAATGGCTCACAAGGCACCGAGCTCTACATCGTGGAAGGCGACAGCGCCGGTGGCTCGGCCAAACAGGCGCGGGACCGCAAGACACAGGCGGTCCTGCCGATCCGCGGCAAGATCCTGAATGTGGCCTCCGCCACGCGGGACAAGATCGCCGCCAATCAGGAAATCCGTGATCTGATGCTGGCGCTCGGCTGTGGCACGGGGGACAGCTATGACAATGACGCCCTGCGCTATGAAAAAATCATCATCATGTGCGATGCCGATGTGGACGGCGCCCATATCGCCACCCTGCTGATGACCTTCTTCTTCCGCGAAATGCCGGGCCTGGTGCGCGAAGGACGCCTGTATCTGGCGCAGCCGCCGCTATACCGGCTGGCCAGGGGCGGCAAGGTGCACTACGCCCGGGACGACGCGGACAAGGATCGCCTGATGGCGGAAGAATTCAATAATGCCAGCAAGGTGGAAGTAAGCCGCTTCAAGGGGCTTGGTGAAATGCCGCCCGCGCAGCTCAAGGAAACCACCATGAACCCCGAAGGGCGCACCCTGCTGCGGGTCACGCTGCCCGAAGACCTTGAAGAAGCCCGACTGGCAAGCTCATTGGTGGAACAACTGATGGGCAAGAAGGCTGAAAGCCGCTTCACCTTCATTCGGGACAATGCGGGCCGCGTTTCGGAACTGGATATCTAAGCCCCGCGCGCATCCATGTGAACGATTTGTTCCGGTGCCCGTCAGGCTTGAATTGACAATTGGTGCGATCTTTCTATGCTGCGGCCAAATCGAAGGTT
Source organism: Yunchengibacter salinarum (assembly GCF_037658235.1). Lineage (NCBI taxonomy): Bacteria > Pseudomonadati > Pseudomonadota > Alphaproteobacteria > Kordiimonadales > Kordiimonadaceae > Yunchengibacter > Yunchengibacter salinarum. The sequence goes on from NZ_JBBJLN010000004.1 coordinate 220,496, forward strand.
CGCCGTGGGCGAGCCACACATGTGCGCGCGCATGACTTCACGGTGACACATTTGGTGATAAATACTGGCGCGCCCTACCCCGCAACAAGTTGGGAAACAGGATATTGATGGGATTTGAACGTCTTGGGCTGAGCGATGCCACGCTGGCCGCTGTGAAAGCGTCCGGCTACACGGACCCGACCCCGATTCAGGCACAGGCCATTCCGCAAGTGCTCATGGGGCGCGATGTTCTCGGCATCGCCCAAACCGGTACCGGCAAAACCGCCGGGTTCACGCTTCCGATGATCGACATTCTGGCCGAGGGGCGCCCCAAGGCCCGTATGCCGCGCTCGCTCATTCTGGAGCCGACGCGCGAACTGGCCGCACAAGTGGCAGATGCCTTCAAGACCTATGGCCAGAACCACAAGCTGAACATGGCGCTGCTGATCGGCGGCGTGAACTTCAACGATCAGGAACAGGCGCTGGAGCGCGGCGCCGATGTGCTGATCGCCACGCCGGGCCGCCTGCTGGATCATTTCGGGCGCGGCAAGCTGCTGCTGAACGGGCTGGATATTCTGGTGGTGGATGAAGCGGATCGAATGCTGGACATGGGCTTCATCCCGGATGTGGAGCGTATTTGCAGCCTGATCACCAAGCAGCATCAGACGCTGTTCTTCTCCGCCACCATGCCGCCGCCCATTGACCGCCTGACCAAGCAGTTCCTGAACGATCCGAAAAAGATCGAGGTCTCCCGCCCCGCGTCCACGGCGGCCACCATCAAGGAAATGCTCGTCCATACCGGGTCGGACGCCAAGTCCAAGCGGGACACGCTGCGCAAGCTGGTGGCACGGGAAGACATTCAGAACGGCATCATCTTCTGCAACCGCAAGAAGGATGTGAGCATCGTCTATGAATCCCTGCAAAGGCACGGCCTGTCCGTGGGCCAGTTGCACGGCGACATGGCGCAGGTGGACAGGCTGGAAGTGCTACAGGGCCTGAAAGACGACAATATCCAGCTTCTGGTGGCGTCTGACGTGGCGGCGCGCGGCCTGGATATCGCGGCGGTCAGCCATGTGTTCAATTATGATGTGCCCAATAATGCGGATGACTATGTGCACCGCGTGGGGCGCACGGGCCGCGCCGGGCGCGAAGGCAAGGCTTTTACGCTGGTATCCAGTAACAAGGTGGATCAGAAAGCGATCGAAGCCATTGCCAAGCTGACCCAAAAAGAATTCGAAACCCTGACGCTGGACGAAAAGGGCGCGGACAAGGCGCCCGTCGCCACCGCCGCCAAAGATGATCAGAAGGGCGACAGCCCGTCTCAGGACAAGCCCAGGGCCCGCCGTCGCGGCGGTCGGGGCCGCAAGGCGGATGCCGACAAAAAGGTCGACAACGGCGCGCCGGATGCAGGTGCGGATCAGGCCGGGGGCGCCGCCGCACAGAGTACGGACAATTCCGGTTCCGCCAGCGCGGCCCAAACGCCCGGCGACCAGAAACCCGACAACCAGCCACGGGCAGAGGAAGATACAGGCCGGAAAAGCGATGCCAAATCGGCCAGGGAGTCGGAAAAACCGGCCCGTGGGAGAGCGCAAGAGAACCGCAGGGACAACCGTAAGAACGCCAATGCCAAGGGCGGGCGCGGCGGTCGGCAGAACTATCGGCAGTCGGACTTCGAATCGAGCGACTGGCCCAAGGAGCCGGTTGTCGGCATGGGGCCGCACATCCCGGAATTTCTGCGCCATCCGGTGGACATCAAACGCTGAGGCCGCTTGCGGGGCTTTCTTTCCGCTCACGCCAGCGCGCCCTGCGCGCGGCTCCGCGCAGTCTCACGGGGGGCATCACACACACGGCGGGTCGCAGGCGCGGCCTTCTGACATTTTGGGATTCAATCTGATCGCAAAACGCCCTAGAGTGCCGACACGGTCACGGCATCGCGCCTGGCCGCGTGTGGTCAAAGCCGGGGGATAAGGGCATGTCGGACAGTCGCGTTTGCACACTGGACATGGAAGACGGCCTCGCCGTTCTTACGCTGAACAGGCCGGATAGCCTGAACGCGCTCAACAAGGCCCTGAAATCCGAGCTGACCCACATGATTCGCACCGTGGGCAAACCTGACAGCGGCGCCCGCGCCCTGCTGATCACCGGTGCCGGGCGCGGCTTTTCCAGCGGCGCCGACCTGATGGAAGCCGCCGCCCAGGGCGGTGCCATCGATCCGGGCGCGGACCTGATCGACAGCTATAATCCGCTGATGAATGAATTGGCTGCCCTGCCCCTGCCCGTGGTGACCGCCATCAACGGCGTGGCCGCCGGGGCGGGCATGTCGCTGGCCGTGGCGGGGGACATCGCCGTGGCGGCGCGCAGCGCGCGTTTCATCCAGTCCTTCGTCAAGATCGGTCTGGTGCCGGACGCGGGCAGTTCCCACTGGTTGCCGCGCCTGATCGGCCTGCCGCGCGCCCGTGCCATGATGATGCTGGGGGAGGAAATCCCGGCCCAGACCGCTAAGGACTGGGGCCTGATCTATGATGTGGTGGACGACGACTCCCTGATGGACCGGGCGCGGCTTCTGGCCCGCCAGTTGGCCGAAGGCCCCACCATTGCGCTCGGTCAGATCCGCCAGCTTCTCAATCGATCGACGGACAACAGCTATGCGACCCAGTTACAAGCAGAGGCGGAAGCCCAGCGTATCGCGGGGCGCAGCAAGGACTGCAAGGAGGGCGTGATGGCCTTCGCCGCAAGAAAAGCGCCCAATTTCACCGGCAGTTGACCAGAAGGTGCCCCCTGCCGCACAACCATGATCCAGAATGTTCAGCTCTGGCCCAAATCAGGCTCCAGCGCACTGGCTATAACATCGACGCCCAGAAAGAAAAGGTCGCTCATGTCCGCCTTGTCCCTCAATCCGCTTGCCCCCATCGGCCATGCCTTTCTCGCCGCACTGGCCGAAATCGGTCGTATTGCCCGCTTTGCCGGCATGGCGCTGGCCCATCTGGTTCGGCCCCCTTTCTATTGGAAGGTGCTGCTGAAACAGATGTGGCTGATCGGCTATAACAGCCTTCCCGTGGTGGGCCTGACAGCCCTTTTCACCGGCGCCGCGCTGGCCCAGCAGATTTATGTGGGCGGCAGTCGTTTCAATGCGGAAAGCGCCGTGCCCGGCGTGGTGGTTATCGCCATTGTGCGGGAACTGGGTCCGGTGCTGGGCGGGCTGATGGTGGCGGGCCGCGTGTCCTCGGCCATGGCCGCCGAACTGGGCACCATGCGCGTGACCGAGCAGATAGACGCACTGGTCACCCTGTCCACCGATCCCTACAAATATCTGGTGGCGCCGCGCCTGCTGGCGGCGGTGCTGACCCTGCCGCTTCTGGTGATCGTGGCCAACATTATCGGCGTAATGGGCGGCTATGTGATCGGCACCGGCCATCTGGGGCTGAACAGCGCCACCTATCTTCACGTCACCGCCGACTTTCTGGAAAAGGCGGATGTGGTCTCTTCTCTGGTCAAGGCCGCCGTCTTCGGCTTCATCGTGGCATTGATGGGCAGCTTTTACGGCTATTACAGCAAGGGCGGCGCCCAGGGCGTGGGCAAGGCAACCACCAATGCGGTGGTTTCCGCCTTCATCACCATTCTACTCGCCAACCTGATCATCACCGTCTTTGTCTTCGGGAGCGACGCATGACCCGGACAGCCACTGCGAAAATCGCCCTTGAGGATGTGCATAAATCCTTTGGCCCCAAGCATGTGCTGCGCGGATTGTCGCTCAGCGTGGCGGCGGGCCAGAGCCTGGTGGTGATCGGCGGATCGGGCACCGGTAAAAGTGTCATGCTGAAATGCGTGCTGGGCCTGATCACGCCGGACAGCGGCAATATCCGCGTGGACGGCCAGGAAGTGACCGGCCTCAGCGACACGGCGCGCAAGGCGGTTCTGACGCGCTTCGGCATGTTGTTTCAGGGCGCGGCCCTGTTCGACAGCCTGCCGGTCTGGGAAAATGTCGCGTTCGGCCTGATTCAGGGCAAGGGCATGAAGCGCTCTGACGCCCACGAAGTGGCCATTGAAAAGCTGCGCCGGGTGGGGCTGACGCCGGATGTGGGCGCGCTCAAACCGGCGGAGCTTTCCGGCGGGATGCAGAAGCGGGTGGGGCTCGCCCGCGCCATCGCCGCCGAGCCCGAAATCATCTTTTTCGACGAACCCACCACCGGGCTGGACCCGATCATGGCGGACGTGATCAACGATCTGATCGTGGAATGCGTGCGCGATCTGGGCGCCACCACCATTTCCATCACCCATGACATGGCCAGCGCCCGCAAGATCGCGGATCGCATCGCCATGATCCATCAGGGCAAAATCATCTGGGAAGGCCCGCGGGATCAGGTGGACAGGTCCGGCAGCCCCTATGTGGATCAGTTCATCCATGGCCGGGCGGACGGGCCGATCACCATGGCGCTCCGGGCGCCCTGACATGGCGAAGGCGCGGCGTACATTCGCGTGCAATGCCTGCGGCGCCGTGTTCAGCCGATGGCATGGCCGCTGCGAGGAATGCGGCCAGTGGAACACGGTCAGCGAACAGGAATCCACCACATCCGGCGCGCCAAAGGGGCTCAAGGGCGGCGGCGGTCGCACCATACCGCTGACCAGCCTGGACAGCCCACCCGAAGACGCGCCCCGGCTGTCCACCGGCATTGCCGAACTGGACCGGGCGCTTGGCGGCGGGCTGGTGCGGGGCAGCGCCATTCTCACCGGCGGCGATCCGGGCATCGGCAAGTCCACCCTGCTTTTGCAGGCGGTATCGCATATGGCCAAGGCGGGCCTGGACTGCGTTTACTTTTCCGGCGAGGAGGCCGCCGCCCAGGTGCAAATGCGCGCCCAGCGCCTGGGATTCGAGGGCGCGCCGGTGCGGCTTGGCTGCGAAACCAATCTGCGGGACATCCTGACCACGCTGGATGACGGCCCGCCGCCCGCCGTGGCGGTGATCGATTCGATCCAGACCCTGTATGCCGACCATGTGGAAAGCGCCCCCGGCACGGTGAGCCAGGTGCGGGTCTGCGCCCATGAACTGATCAGTTTCGCCAAGCGCAAAGGCACCGTGGTGCTGATCGTCGGCCATGTCACGAAAGGCGGCCAGATCGCCGGCCCGCGCGTGCTGGAGCACATGGTGGATACGGTGCTTTATTTTGAAGGCGACCGGGGCCACCAGTTCCGCATTCTGCGCGCGGTGAAAAACCGCTTTGGCGGCACGGACGAAATCGGCGTGTTCGAGATGACAGGCCAGGGATTGAGCGAAGTGGCCAACCCGTCGGAACTGTTCCTGTCGGATCGCAACAGCCGTGAGCCGGGTGCCGCCGTCTTTGCCGGGGTGGAAGGCAGCCGCCCGGTTCTGGTGGAAATACAGGCGCTGGTGGCCCGCACCAGCGCGGCCAATCCCCGCCGCGCCGTGGTTGGCTGGGATGGCGGACGGCTGGCCATGGTGCTGGCGGTGCTGGACAGCCGCGCCGGGCTGGGTCTGGCGGGTTGCGACGTGTATCTGAATGTGGCGGGCGGCCTGAAGATTTCCGACCCGGCGGCCGATCTGGCCGTGGCGGCGGCGCTGGTGTCCTCCATGACCCTGATCCCGCTGGATGCGGGGGCCGTCTGTTTCGGCGAGATAAGCCTGTCCGGCGATGTGCGCGGCGCGGCGCAAACGGAATCCCGCCTGAAGGAGGCAACCAAGCTCGGCTTTGAAAAAGCCCTTGTCCCCACCCCTAAAAAGCCGGTAACTACTCCCCTGATGATAGACGGTGTGGATCGGGTTCAGGATCTGGTCGCCCGCTTTACCGGCGCCACCGGGCCCGCCGATTGACCCACACCCCGCAAAGGGACGATTTTAAACCGCATGACCGCTGATACGCTCACCGCATTCGACGCCGCCGTCCTGCTGATTGTCGGCCTGTCCATGCTGTTTGCCTTCAGCCGCGGCTTTGTCACCGTCTCGCTCAGTTTTGCCGCCTGGGCAGGGGCGCTGGTGGCCACCATCTTCGGCTTCACCCTGGCCAAGCCCTATGGCCGCGATCTGATCAGCCCGGCGGAACTGGCGGACATTCTGGTGCTGGTGGCCCTGTTCATCCTGTCGCTGTTCCTGCTGAAATCGCTTGCCACCTTTATTGGCGGCAAGGTGAAGGATGGGCCACTGGGGATGCTGGATCGATCCTTTGGCGCTCTGTTCGGCCTTTTGCGTGGCATGGTCGTCGTCTCGGCGATTTTTCTGGCCTTCACCAAGATATTTCCCGGCGACGATGAGCCGGACTGGATCAAGGGCGCCAAGACCCGGCCCTTGGTGGCCTGGGGCGCGGGTATGCTGGAAGGCTTTGCCGCCGATGCCCTGGGCAAAGACCCCACCCGGCTTGGCGCCGATTACATGAACCGGGCGGAGAGCAGCATTCCCAGCCAGTACATCACTGACAAGCTGGAAGAGCAGGCCAAATCCTATGCGGACGAGGAGCGGCGGAAAATGGAAAATCTGTTCGATGATCTGGCCCCTTCGGATGCCGCGAAAGACGCAGACGGGGCCGGGAAAAAGGCTGACAAGACGGACGACGGCGACACCTGATGGACCATCGGGTGCATATCCGGTGTTCCGAGCGAAGACGACCCCTTGACCGAAACGCCTGATGGCGGGAGCAGACCAGATGACCGGCACACCCCATGAAACCCCCTGGCGCACCGTGGACGACGACAAGCCACGCGAGGAATGCGGCGTTTTCGGCATCTTTGCCGCCGAGGAAGCGGCCACCCATTGCGCGCTCGGCCTGCACGCCCTGCAACACCGGGGGCAGGAAGCCGCCGGCATCAGCACCTGGGACGGCAGCGAATTCCATACCAAGCGGGTTCTGGGCCAGGTGGCGGATAATTTCACCAGCCAGCCGGTGATCGATGCCCTGCCCGGCACTGCCGCCATCGGCCATGTGCGCTATTCCACCACCGGCGAAACCATCCTGCGCAACTGCCAGCCCCTGTTCGCGGAATTTTCCAGCGGCGGGTTCGCGGTGGCGCATAACGGCAATATCACCAATGCCCGGCATCTGCGCCGCTCACTGGTGGGCCGGGGCGCGATCTTCCAGAGCACATCGGATACCGAAGTGCTGATCCATCTGATCGCGCAAAGCCATTTCCGCACCCTGCTGGACCGCATGGTGGACGCCCTGCGCCAGCTTGAAGGCGCCTATTCGCTGGTGGCGCTCACCCGCGAGGGGCTGATCGGCGTGCGCGATCCGCTGGGCGTGCGCCCGCTGGTGATCGGGGAACTGGACGGGGCGACGCTGCTGGCGTCCGAGACCTGTGCGCTGGACATCATCGGCGCCACCTATGTGCGCGACGTGGCACCCGGCGAAATCGTGGTCATCACGGAAAACGGTATGCACAGCCACACGCCCTTCCCCGCGCTGAACCCGCGCCCCTGCCTGTTCGAGCATGTGTATTTCGCCCGGCCCGACAGCTTTCTGGACGGCCTGAATGTCTATAATGTGCGCAAGGCCATCGGGGCGGAACTGGCACGCGAAAGCGGCGTGGACGCGGACATGATCATCCCCGTGCCCGACAGCGGCGTGCCCGCCGCCATCGGATACGCCCAGCAAAGCGACATTCCCTTCGAACTGGGCATCATCCGCAATCATTATGTGGGCCGCACTTTTATCGAACCGTCCGATCAGATCCGCCATTTCGGCGTGAAGCTGAAACACAACGCCAATAGCTGGAACATCAAGGGCAAGCGCATCATCCTTGTGGACGACAGCATTGTGCGCGGCACCACCAGCAAGAAGATCGTCACCATGATGCGCGAAGCCGGCGCGACCGAGGTGCATATGCGGATCGCCTCGCCGCCCACGGCCCATAGCTGCTTTTACGGCGTGGACACGCCGGAGCGGGAAAAGCTGCTGGCCGCGAATCTGGACGTGGAGGGCATGTGCGCCCATATCGCAGCGGATTCGCTGGCCTTCATCAGCATTGAAGGGCTATACCGCGCCGCGGGCCACAAGGAAGGGCGGGAGACATCCTGCCCCGCCTTCTGCGATGCCTGCTTTACCGGCGACTATCCCACCTTCTTGACCGATCGCAGCACCGGCAGCGACGAGACCGCGGCCAACCAGCCGCAGCTTGCCCTGACCGCCAACACCTGACCGCCAGCACCTGACAGCAGTTCCAGTTTCGGAGAGTCCCCCAAATGAGCGCGCAACCCGACCACACCCCCCGCCTTGCCCTTGTCACCGGCGCCGCCCACGGCATTGGCCGCGCCGTCGCCCGCCAGCTTGCCGAGGACGGCATGGACATCATCGCCTGCGCCACCACCAAAAGTCAGGGCGCGCTGGAGGAACTGGACGACGAGATCAGAAATCTGGGCCGAAGCTGCACGCTGGTGCCGTTCGACCTGACCGACTTCGATGCCATCGACCGGCTTGGCGAGGCGATCTATAACCGCTGGGGGCGGCTGGACGTGCTGATCGCCAATGCGGGCGTATTGGGGCCGCTGACGCCCCTGTCCCATATCGAAGTGAAAGACTGGCACAAGACCATGGATGTGAATGTCACAGCCAACTGGCGGCTGATCCGCGCCATGGAACCGCTGCTGAAGCAGGCCGAATCCCCGCGCGCTGTTTTTGTCACGTCCGGGGCCGCCCACAAGCACAAGGCTTATTGGGGCGCTTACGGCGTAACCAAGGCGGCGCTGGAAGCGCTGGCCCTGACCTTCGCCACCGAATGCAACATCACGGACATCAAGGTGAACGTGGTGGATCCCGGCCCCATCCGCACCCGGATGCGCCGGGAAGCCGTACCCGGAGAAGACCCGGAAACCCTGCCCACGCCGGAGCAGATCGCCGCCCTGTTCGCCGAACTGGCGGACAGCAGCAATCAGCGCCATGGTGACGTGATCAGCTTCTATGACTGGGCCAATCTCACCCGCCCGGCCTGAATCCTACGCCCCCGTGCTCATGGGAATCCGTGCCCATGAGAAGCCCCGTTCAGTCGTCCTTTCGCGCCGCGTGGCCCGCCTGAATATCCGCCAGCGGAACCAGGCGCACATCGGTCTGCCGGGCGATGATCTGGCCCAGATGGCGCAGGCGCTTTTCCACCACTTCATTGACCAGATCGCCGCTTTCAGCGCTCACATCCAGATGAAGCGTGTCGGGCGACAGGTGCAGACGGGTCATCAACAGGGCCTCCGCGGCGCCGCCGGACAGCCGCTGCGCCAATCGTAGCGCGGCCCCCATCAGGCGCGCTTCCAGCATTTCATTGACCGTCAGCAGGGTAAGCACGCGCGCCACGGGCTCCGCGTCCAGCGGGGCGCCATAAGCCTGGTTCAGAGCCACGGCCAGAAAGGCCCGCTCCATATGGCCAATGCCCACAAAATTGCCGTGCAACACCGCTTCCACGGCTTTTTCGGCCCGGAAATCCGGGTGTCCCCGCCAGGCGATATCGCTCAGCAAGGCGACGGCCATGTGCAGCCGGTGCCGCGTGCGCGACCCCGTGGCGGCGCCGTGGTCGAACAGGGGCCGGGTCCAGTCATAGATCACCCCCGCATGTTCGGAAAAACGGCATCGTTCCGCCGCCAGCAGGCGGCAGCTATACAGAAAGGGATCTTGCGCCGCCGAATCCTGGTCCAGTTCATCGAAAATAAGCCCTTCCCTGAGGCCATAGCTGGACACCACACCCCGTTTCGCCTTCATGGCCTTGAGCAGTTCCCGCAGGATCAGCGCCGCGACCGGTATCACCTCCCGCCGACGGGAAGACAGCCAGCCGCCATAAGGCAGGTCCGTCGGGGCGGTCTTGGACAGGCGCTTTGCGTATGATGCCAGCGGCTTCGCCTTCATGCGCGCGCCGTGCAGGATGGGCAGGGCGCTCGCCTGTTGCCACATCAGGATTTTCATGATGTTGCGCCAGGCGCCCCCCACCATGTAGAGGTCTTCCCCGCGCGCCTGATCCATAAAGGGAATGTCCGCGAACGTTTCCTTCAGGAACGCCCGCATGGCCTTATGATCGTCACCGAACCGGCTCATCAGCCGGAACGGGCCGATCGGCAGGCTGACCGTGCCATCCACGCCGCCTTTCCTGACCCGCGCCAGTTCCAGCGATCCGCCGCCCAGATCGCCCACAATCCCCCTGGCCCTTGGCTCCCCCGACAGCACGCCAAGCGCGGAATAGCGCCCCTCTTCCGGCCCGGAGATCACCCGCACGGTAATGCCGCACTCCCGCTCCACCAGCGCACAGAACTCGGCGCCGTTTTCCGCATCCCGAACGGCTGCCGTGGCTACCGCATCAATCTTGTGCACATCCATCTGATCGCAAAGCGCGCGATACCGCTTGAGCGTTGAAATCGCGGAGGCGATGGCCCTGTCATCCATCCGGCCCGTGGTGCCCACGGCCCCGCCAAGGCCACACAGGATCTTTTCGTTGAAGACCGTCTCCGGCACACGCTTCAGGCCGGAATAAACCACCAGCCGCACCGAGTTGGAGCCAATATCCACGATCGCCCAATAAGGCTCTGATCGGCTGGCGGCCAGGATCGCCGCGGACTGCGGCAGTTGCTCCCCCGATCGGCCCGACAGGCTGGCCGATTCCAGCATGGGCGCGATATCACCCCGTGCAGTACCACCGCTCATATCAGTTCTTCCCCTGCACTTGTTCGGACGCATCGGCCCCGTCCACGTCCTCATCGTCGTCAATTCCGGCCTCGTCATAGTCGATCAGCGGCTCCACCGGCTTGTCGCGCATCAGCGCCCTGCCCCGACCCGACATGGACGGGTTGGTCATGAAATAATGATGCGCGATGAAGGGGGACTCGCCGGGCTTTCTCTCTCGGCGGCTGTAAGAGCCGTCATTGTTCATGACCCAGCTCTGGCCATTATCTTTCAGATTGGCCGCCAGCACCTGCCCCATGATCTGCTCGTGAACCGTGGGGTTGTCGATCGGCACCATCTGTTCCACCCGCCGATCGAAATTGCGCGGCATCCAGTCAGCGGAGGAGATATAGACCCGCCCCTGACGGCTGGGAAGGCCATGGCCATTGCCAAACGCGCAAATGCGGGCATGTTCAAGAAAGCGCCCGATGATGGAGGTGACCCGGATGTTTTCGGACAGGCCCTTTATGCCGGGGCGTATGGTGCAGATTCCACGCACCATCAATTCCACCTTCACACCCGCCATGGATGCCTCATAGAGCTTGTCGATCACCTTGCTGTCCAGAAGGCTGTTCAGTTTCGCCCATATGGCACCGGGGCGGCCTTTCTGTGCGTGGCTGATTTCCCGGTCGATCTGCCTGATCAGAAAGTCCCGCATCATGAAGGGGCTGAGAACCAGTTTTTCCAGCCCCGCCGGGGTCACATAGCCGGTCAGATAATTGAACATCTTGTTGGCGTCACGGGCCAGCGCCTTGTCCGCCGTGAAAAAGGACAGGTCGGTATAGATGCGCGCCGTGACGGGGTGATAATTGCCGGTGCCGAAATGCAGATAGCTGCGCAGGCGTCCGCCTTCCCGGCGGACGATCATGGTCACCTTGGAATGGGTTTTCAGATTGATAAAACCGAACACCACATGCACGCCCGCCCGTTCCAGATCGCGGGCCCATTTGATGTTCTGCTCCTCGTCGAAGCGGGCCTTCAGTTCCACCACCGCCGTAACGGCCTTGCCCGCTTCCGCGGCTTCCATCAGCGCCTGAATGATCCTGGACTGGGACCCGGCGCGGTACAGCGTTTGCTTGATCGCCACCACATCCGGGTCGCCCGCCGCCTGGCGCAGGAACTGGTGCACCACGTCAAAGGATTCATAGGGGTGGTGAACCACAAAATCCTTGGCCGCGATGGCCTTGAAGATATCGCCGCCGAAATCCTTCACCCGCTCTGGATAGCGGGGATTGTAGGGCTTGTAGATCAGCTTGGGAAAGTCATCGATGATGAGCTGCTTGGTCTCGTTGATGCCGAGAATGCCATCCACCAGCACCACATTGTCCGCATCAGCATCCAGCTTGCTGATAACCAGATTGCGCAGACCTTCCGGCATGTCCGCATCGATCTTCAACCGGATCACACGGCCACGGCGACGGCGACGCAGCGCGCTCTCAAACACGCGCACAAGGTCTTCGGCCTCTTCCTCGATCTCGATATCGCTGTCCCGGACGACACGGAACACGCCACTGCCCTTCACTTCATAGCCGGGAAAGAGCTGGTCCAGGAACAGACCCAGCGTGTGTTCCAGCGAAATGAAGCGCACTTCCTGGCCGGGCAGGCGAATGAACCGCTCCACATGCTGGGGTACCGGCAGCAACGCAACCGTATCCTGCCGGTCTGAACGGCGCGACAGTTGCAGGGCAATGGTGAACCCCAGATTGGGAATGAAGGGAAAGGGGTGGGCCGGGTCCACGGCGATGGGGGTCAGCATCGGCAGGATGTTTTCGTGGAAATAGGATTCCACCCAGTGGCGCTCTTCCGCCTGCACCTCTTCCGGGCGGATCACGGCCATGCCGTTCTCACGCATTTCCGCGGTAAGCTTGGCCCATATGGCCTGCTGACGATCCATCAACTGTTCCGCCAGGTCATTCACCCGCGCAAGCTGCTCTTTCGGTGTGAAGCCATCCTCGGACAGGGCCTTCACCCCCAGATCCACCTGCCCTTTCAGGCCCGCCACCCGGACCATGTAAAATTCATCCAGATTGGCCCCGGAAATGGACAGGAAGCGCAGTCGTTCCAACAGGGGGTGGCGGCTGTTGTCCGCCTCCTCCAGCACGCGCATATTGAAATTCAGCCAGCTCAGTTCCCGGTTCAGATATTTGTGCTGGACCGACAGGGCCTTGATATAGTCCGCCGCGGACTGATCCTGCTTGCGGGCGGGGGGCTGTTCCTCCTCCAGCATAAGGGCCCCGGCGCGTACCCCGGTGGTGGCGCGCGGCGCCACCTGGCCATCCGCCCGGCTGCGCCCGGCACGGCCAGCGGGGGTGCGCCCGGCCTGCTGCCCCCTAGCGGGAGATGTGGTCGATGTTTTCGCTGAATCCGCCATGAAATGACACCCTTCCTGACCAGTCCGTTTCCCGAAGCGCGCCGCCGCGCGCATTCACCTGCATATGAATGCGGTCTACCGCACGAACATGACAGCGGTTTGGCGGCCCCGTTACCCGCTCACCCCAGTCGCATCCGCCCCTGCCGCCAGGCAGGCACGCGCTAGGGCGATGGTCACACCGCGCTTTTCCGCCAGCGCCATGCGATCAAGCTGCGCCACCAGCCGGTTGGCCGCATGAAATGACCGCTCCACCCTTGGGATGATGTAATTTATCACCCGAAGATCAACCTGTAACTGCCTGTCAGAAAACAGTTTCAGCAACAGCACCATCATCAGTTGGTCATCCGGGTCGTGAATCGTTCCCACACTCAGCGTGGCCAGGCGGGATGTGAGATCCGGCAGGCTGTACGGCCACTGGCTTGGCGGCAGGCGGCCCGTCATCAACAGGCTGCCGCCGGTTTCCCGCGACCAGTTGAAAAGATGAAAAAGCTGATCCGCGGCATAGGGGCGCCGGTCCACATCCTCCAGCAACAGGGCCTCCCCCGGCGCGATGGTGGCGGGATCGTCGTCCGGCCCGAATGCGCGCCCGTCACTGCGCGCCCGCCATCCTTCGCCCAGATGGGTCTTGCCGCTGTCCGGCGGCCCCACCAACGCCACGCCATGGCTCGGCCAGTGGGGCCAGCCATTCACCAGCGCAAAGGCGTCCCGGTTGCTCTCGGAGACGACGAAATCCTTGAGCGACAAACTGGGGCGCGGCGTAAGGGCCAATGGCAACTGGGCCCGCTCCGCGGTCATGATTGCCCCTCCCCGTCATTTGGGCGGCGAGCCTCTTCAGGCAGTTGCCGGATATTGAGATGATCCAGATAGCGGTCAATGGCATGGCGCACCAATACGGCGATGGCCGCCGCCACGGGCACCGCCACCAGAACGCCCACGAAGCCCATCACCTCGCCACCGGCAAAAACGGCAAACAGAACCCAGACCGGGTGCAGCCCCACACGGCTCCCCACCAGCCGGGGAGTAAGAACACTGCCTTCCAATGCCTGCACCACCACATAAACGCCGATGACGAGCGCCAGATTCATCGGGTCCATACCCCATTGACCAAACGCCATGGCCACGGCGATCAGCGCGGCGAACAGCGCGCCAACAAAAGGCACGAAGGCCATGATGCCCGCCAGCAGCCCAAGGACCGCGCCGAACTCCAGCCCCACCAGCGTCCAGCCAACACCGTAAAGCACGCCCATGATCAGGCTGACCAGTATCTGGCCGCGCACAAAGCCGGACAGCACCATGTCCATATTGCTCGCCAGCCGCCGGAGCGTATGTGCATGGCGGGGCGGCAGCCAGCCATTGAGCCGGGCCACCAGCCGGTCCCAGTCCCTGAGCAGATAAAACGCCACCACCGGCGTGATCAGCAGCAGGGTCAGCAGGTTGAATATGGCAAAACCGCTTTGCAGCAGGCTACCCAGCGCACCGCGCACCCGTTCCAGCAGGGTACTGGAAAATTCCTGAAGCAGGCTTTCCACATTCTGGGTCACGGCCATTCCGGTCTGTTCCGACAGGGCGGCAAGGACACCGTCAAGCCAGTGCCGCAACCCCGCGAGCGTCTCCGGCAGGGTTCGAGACACCGCCGCCAACTGCCCTTCCAGAATGGGCCAGAAAGCCAGCACAAGCCCCGTCAACAGCAGGAAAAAGAAGGCGATCACCAGACCGGCGGCACCGCCACGCGGCACCCCGCGCGCTTCCAGCCTGTCGGTGAGCGGGTCCAGCAGATAGGCCACAGCCAGTCCGGCAATGAACGGCAGCAGAACAGCACGCGTGACATAGATGAAGACCAGCAGCACCAGCGCAACGATGCCCCAGACCCACCAGGGCAACCGGGGGTCCAGGCCCTGCTGCGGTGCCATTCCCCCGGCGCCGCCTTCCGTCATGTCCGGCTCGTCACTCATCGCTCTGCTCCGGCGCCTGATTGCCCGCACCTGCGCCGGCCAGTCTCAGCCGCAGGCCCGCATCCTCATCCGTGACAAGGATACCCGCATGGCGCAAGGCCAGCAAAAGCTGCTCCCGCCGCCCGGTATAATCCAGCATAACCCGGCTTTCCGGCAGGCTGAGCGCCGCCAGCCGGTGGCCGCGCACCAGGCTGACCCCCTTGATGGCTTGCATGATGGCGGCGAAATCCTCCACCCGGTCGGTGGTCACGATAGCGGTTACCGTGCCGCCCGTGCCGGTATCCACCATCAGGCGCTGCCGCCAGCGCCGGTCCAGCCGGTCCAGCACGGTCTCAAAGGCATTCGCCATGGCCGTGGCCGGCCCATCGGGGCCAATGGGAACCGCCCCTTCCCCCACCAGGGACGTGCCCGTGACCCGGTAACGATAGGCGATTCCCTCCGCCGTGCGGCGGGTCAGCAGAATAAGCGCGGCTTCCTGCCCATAACGGCGGGCCATGTCCAGCGCCGGGCCATCGTTCATGCGCACCAGTTCGGCCATGCCAAGCGCCATGCGATCCGCCAGATCACCTTCGGGAAAGCGGTATTGCCGCACCCGATTGCGCCAGTCCACCGCGGCGCGGGCCTGTTCCACCACCGGGTCCGATTGCCACAGATAGGTATTGCCCGCCCGTTCGTGGCCGTGCAGCACCAGCAGGGGTCGCCCAGCCGACAGCACGTGGGGAACCCCCTGCTCGCCGAGAAAGGCGCTGACCAGGCGCGGTTCGAAACGCACATTCAGCGTGGCGCGATAACGCCGACTGCTGGACTGTTCCCGCACCACTTCGATGCCGCCGAGAAGCGAGCGGCGCCCCTCGCGCGAGAGCGACTCCAGCCCGGCGCGGTCCTCCGGGTCCGTCAGCTTGGCCAACAGGGTTTCCCAGGCGATACGTTCCGCCTTTTCAAAAGCGGTGTCCCGCGCCTTTCGGGCGTTGGCGGCGGTTTCATCCACCTGCACCCGCTGAACGGTGAACAGCCGATCCAGAGCGGCACCGCTGGTCGCCCCCACAACGGCCCCTTCCCCATCGTCATTCTGCGCCAGAATCGGCGAAGCGCCCGCCAGCACCGCGGCCAGTGCCACAAAGGCCCCCGCAAGCGCCATGCGCACACCGCCCCGTCCGATGTGCGCCACCGCCGGTTCATAGTCTTGCTTGATCTTGGTGCGTTTCACAGGCATCAGTTCCCTTGATTGCCTCGGCACTATAACGTGAGGCGCCGGGTTTGCCACAGTCAGGGATGGCAGATCCGTGCAAATATTACCAGCAGACCGGATGGGCTTCGGCCAGCGCCGTGGCCCATGACGGGGGGAGACCGGCATGAGCGGGGAACACAGCTATCGCGCCGCGGGCGTGAACATTGAAGCGGGTGAGGCACTGGTCGAGCGACTCAAACCCTTGGCGAGGAGCACGGCCCGCCCCGGCGGCGATGGCACACTGGGCGGCTTTGGCGGCCTGTTCGACCTGAAAGCCGCGGGCTTTTCGGACCCGATCCTGGTGGCTGCCACGGACGGGGTGGGCACCAAGCTGAAGGTGGCGCTGGAAGCGGATCACCACCAGGCGGTGGGCATTGATCTGGTGGCCATGTGCGTCAATGACCTGCTGGTGCAAGGGGCCGAGCCACTGTTCTTCCTGGACTATATGGCCACCGGTGCCCTGAACGTGGATCGCATGGCCAGCGTGGCACAGGGTATCGCCGATGGCTGCCGACAGGCGGGTTGCGCCCTGCTGGGCGGGGAAACGGCGGAAATGCCGGGCATGTATCAGGGCGACGATTACGACCTGGCGGGCTTTGCCGTGGGCGCCGCCGAGCGAGGGGCGCTGCTGGACGGGCAAGGGGTCGCCCCCGGTGATGTGCTGATCGCCCTGCCCTCCTCTGGCGTTCATGCCAATGGCTTTTCCCTGGTGCGCCGGCTGGTGGCGACGGAAGGGCTGGACTGGACCGCCCCCGCCCCGTTCGACGATGGCAAGTCCCTTGCGGAAGCGCTGCTCACCCCAACCCGCATCTATCGCACCCAGATTCGTGCCGCCCTTGGCACCGGGGCCGTAAAGGCGCTTGCCCATATCACCGGTGGCGGCCTTTTGGACAATCTGCCCCGCGTTCTGCCAAAGGGATGCCGCGCGGATATGGACGCGGGCCGAATTCCGCTGCCCCCCGTGTTCGACTGGCTGCGATTGGTCGGGGCGCTGAGCCCGGCGCACATGGCCCGCACCTTCAATTGCGGCATAGGCATGGTGCTGGTGGTGGCGGAAGCGGACGCTGAGGCCGTGATCACCGCGCTGAAAGACGCTGGCGAATCCCATGTGGCCACCCTGGGGCGCATAGACGCCCATGAAGGCGACCCGGTCTGCCGCATCCATGGCCGCGACGGGGACTGGGGCGCCATCGGGGACTGGACGATCCAGACCGGAGACGGCGCATGAGCCTGAAACTGGCTGTTCTGATTTCCGGGCGCGGCAGCAATCTGGAAGCGCTGATTCACGCCTGCAACGGCGCTGATTTTCCCGCTGAAATCGCCGTGGTCATCGCCAACAAACCAGACGCGGCGGGGCTGGAAACCGCGGCAAAAGCCGGGCTTGAAACCCTGGTGGTGGACCACAAGGGCTTTGATGACCGGGAAGGCTTTGAACAGGCGCTTCAGGAAGGATTGACCACCCACAAGCCGGGGCTGGTGGTGCTGGCGGGCTTCATGCGGCTGCTTTCGGCGGATTTCGTGCGCGCCTGGAAAGACCGCATGATCAATATACACCCTTCATTGCTGCCCGCCTACAAGGGCCTGCACACCCATGAACGGGCGCTGGAGGACGGCGTGCGCTTTTCCGGCTGCACCATTCATTATGTGCGCGCCGAAATGGATAATGGCCCGATCATCGCACAGGCCGCCGTGCCGGTTCACCCCAATGACAGCGCCGCCGATCTGGCCGCCCGTGTCCTGCAAGAGGAGCACCGCCTGCTACCCCATGCCGTGCGCCTGATCGCACAGGGCAAAGTGCGCGTGTCCGGCAATCGGGTGGCCTTTGATTCGCTGGATTGGCCGGAAAAGGCGCTGCTGAGCCCGGTACCGCCCGTGACCGAAAACGCCTGACCCAGCCCTGAGCCGGTCATATAAAAACCCGACCGCAAAAAAGCCCCGGCCCATGCAAGGACCGGGGCTTCATGCCTGAAAGCTGAATACCAGCCTTAGCCGACAATCTCGTTATCGGCGAAGAACTGGCGGATTTCCTTGTCGGCATTTTCCGGGGAATCGGAGCCGTGCACGGTGTTCTCACCCACATTGCGGCCAAAAGCCTTGCGGATGGTGCCCTCGTCGGCGTCCTCGGGATTGGTGGCGCCCATCACGTCGCGGTTTTTCTTGATGGCGTCCTCGCCTTCAAGAACCTGCACCACCACCGGGCCGGATGTCATGAAGTCCACCAGTTCGCCGAAAAACGGGCGCTCGCTGTGAACGGCATAAAAGGTTTCCGCCTGATCGCGAGTCATGCGGATGCGCTTCTGTGCCACGATACGCAGGCCCGCGTCTTCCAGCATGGCGTTGACCTTGCCGGTCAGGTTGCGTTCGGTGGCGTCGGGCTTGATGATCGAGAAAGTGCGCTGAAGAGCCATGATCGGGTCCGTCCTTGTGTCTGATCTGATATGGGTTCCGGGTGCCCGACCATGTCGGGCCAGAATGTGGTCGGCGGCCTTATAGTCGCTAAGTCCGGCGGCGGCAACCCTTGGCGCGCACCGGGGCGAAGCAGGCGGATTGCCGAGGGTGGGTGGGTCTGCTATAGGCCGATCCATGCTGCACATCACCGACCTGACCTATCGCATTGGCGACCGCCTGTTGTTCGACCACGCCACGCTCGGCATTCCCGCCGGGCACAAGGTGGGGCTGGTGGGGCGCAATGGTACCGGAAAATCCACCCTGATCCGCATGATCCTGGGGGAGACAAGCCCGGAATCCGGCCAGATTTTCGTGCGGCCCACCGCGCGGATCGGCCATGTGGCGCAGGAAGCCCCGGCGGACGACCGCTCGCTGATCGAAACGGTGCTGGACTCCAACGCGGAACTGGCCGCCCTCACACGGGAGGCGGAAACCGCCACGGACCCGGAGCGCATCGCGGCCATTCACACCCGTCTCGCCGACATCGAGGCCCACAAGGCCGAAGCCCGCGCGGCCAGCATCCTCAAGGGGCTGGGCTTTGACGAAGACGCCCAGACCCGCCCCACGCGCACCTTTTCCGGCGGCTGGCGAATGCGGGTGGCACTGGCCTCGGTTCTGTTCAACGCGCCCGACCTGCTTTTGCTGGACGAACCCACCAACTATCTGGATCTGGAAGGGGTGATCTGGCTGGAAAACTTCCTGCGGACCTATCCCTATACGGTGGTGATCGTCAGCCATGACCGGGATCTGCTGAACAATGCCGTGGGCCACATCGCGCATTTGGAAAACGGCAAGCTCAATCTTTACACGGGCGGCTATGACCGCTTCGAGGAACTGCGCCGCCAGTGGATCGAACGGCAGATGGCGCTGAAATCCCGTCAGGAAGCGGAGCGGCGCCGGATTCAATCCTTTGTGGACCGTTTCCGCGCCAAGCCCAACAAGGCCGCCCAGGCGCAGAGCCGGGTAAAGATGCTGGAAAAGATGCAGCCCATCGCCACCATGGTGGCAAGCCAGACCATTCCCTTCGACTTTCCAAAGCCGGAGCCGCTGTCCTCCCCGCTGGTTCTGGTGGAGGATGCGGACATTGGCTATGACCCTGACACGCCGGTATTGAAAGGAATCAATGCCCGGCTGGACATGGATGACCGGATCGCCCTTCTGGGCGCCAATGGCAATGGCAAGTCCACCTTCGCCAGGCTGCTGGCGGGTCGCTTGAAGCCTCTGACGGGCCGTGTGCGCAAGCCCCGCGCGCTGACGGTGGGCTATTTCGCCCAGCATCAGCTTGAAGAGCTGAACCCCGCCGCCACACCGCTGGATCATCTGTGGAAGCTCATGGGTGAAGCGCCGGAAACCCGCGTGCGCACCCGGCTTGGCAGCTTCGGCTTCTCGGCGGACAAGGCGGACAGGCCGGTGGAAACCCTGTCGGGCGGGGAAAAGGCGCGCCTGATGTTCGCGCTCGCCACCTTCGAAAAGCCGCAGATCCTGATCATGGACGAGCCCACCAACCATCTGGACGTGGACAGCCGTGAAGCCCTGGCCCATGCCATAAACGGCTATGACGGCGCCGTGGTTCTGATCAGCCATGATCGCCATCTGGTGGGGGCCTGCGCCGACCGGCTCTGGATCGTGGAAGACGGCGATGTCACCCGATTCGAGGGCGATCTGGACGGTTACAGGGATCATCTGCTGGCCCGCCGGGCCGAGGCGCGCGCCGCCAGCCGGGGACCAAAAGCCGATGACCCCCGCCGCAGCGCCCGGCAGGACAAAGCAGCCGTCCGCAAACGGCTGGAACCCTATCGCAAGGCGGTGAGCGCCGCCGAGGCGCGTATTCAGGACCTGAGCGAGAAACAGGAAAAAGTGCGCCAGCGACTGGCCGACCCGGCCCTTTATGATGCTGGTGCGCAAGCGCGGCTGGCCCGGTTCACCGATGCGGCGCGCCAGGTGGAGCAGGCCCTTGCCAAAGCCGAAGAGGACTGGCTTGATGCGCAGGAAGCCCTGGAAGGGGCGCTTGAAGCCGCCGGGGACGATCAGGCATCCGCCTGAGCGCGAGCGCACCCGACCCATCCCCGGTCCTGCTGTCATGACGCATTCGCCCGCTACGGAGATTTTCCATGAACCGAGCCGCCCGCATGTCACGCCTGAAAGCCATACTGGTTCTGCCCGCCATCATACTGGCCTTTGCCGGGGTCGGGCGCGGCGCCGTGGACCTGGCGACGGCACCGTCGCTCATGGCCGCCCTGCTGCCGCTGGGCTGGCTGCTGGCCAGCCTCCCCATCGCGGTCAAGCAGATCGCGGCGCTGGGCTTTGGCAGGATCGTAACGCTGGGCGGCAAGCCGGGCACACTGGCATTTTTGTTTCTGGCGGCTATTGCGGGGCTGGCATCCGCGCCGATTGTCGGGCCTGATGCGGCGGGCCTTGCCTTTTTGCTGTTGCTGATCGTGAACAGCGGGGCCTTTCTGGTCTGGTTTCCCAGACTGCCGGGCCGAACCGCCCGGCTCAAGGTGGGCGAGCCCATGCCGGATGTGACCTTTCACACCCTTGATGGCGAGCCGGTTCGGCCCGCCGATCTTACCGACAAGCCCACCTTCTATCTGTTTTTCCGGGGCAACTGGTGCCCGCTCTGCCTGGCACAGATCGGCGCGGTGGCGGCGCACTATCAGGCGCTGGCGGAACGTGGCGCGCGCGTGGCGCTGGTCAGTCCGCAGCCGGAACATGAAAGCGCCGCGCTGGGCCGCAAATATGGTGTGGATTTCACCATCCTCACCGACCCGGACCTGAAGGCCGCTGAACGCCTTGGCCTGAGCCACCCGGAAGGCGTCCCCGCCCCCATGCGGGGCCGCTACGGCGCGTCCACCGTCCTGCCCACACTGGTTCTGGTGGATCGTGGCGGCGTGATCCGCTTCGCCGACCAGACGGACGATTACACCGTCAGGCCGGAACCGGATGTCATGATTGATATTCTTGATAAAGAAAACGCCTCAACCACCTGAAATCAGTCACTTATGGCGATCGCCATTTCCGTTGTGCGGCCCCAGCGGCGATGAATATCCCGAAGCACGGCCTTCTCCCACGGGATAGACGCATGAGTGGCCCCCGCCACCATCATGAAATGGTCGCTATCATCCAGAACCGGCTTCAGCGCCAAAGCCGATGATGGTGGAATGATCCGGTCCTGATTGCCGTGATAAATCAATATGCTATCGTTGTTTTCTGACAGGCGCAGATCGCTGCGCAGCGGAAAGCGACTGATGAAATCCGGCACGAACGGATACCGCGCCTTGCCCAGATGCAGCACGGAGCGCATCGGCGCGAACAAAATCACATTGCCGGGGTCTCTCTTGTGCACCACATGGGCCGCAAGGGTGGTGCCCAGCGAATATCCCACCACGCGCACATCTTCCCCCGGATAGCGCGACCGGGCCCAGTCGTACCAGGCCAGCCCGTCACCGAGAAACGCGGACTCGCTCAGGTCGCCGCGGCTTTTGCCATAACCGCGATGGTCCATGGCCACCACATCGAAGCCCATGCCGGTGAAGGTATCGGCCATGCGGCGACCATTGCCCACATTGCCCGCATTGCCCTTGTAATAGACCACCACGCCCCGGCGCTCCCCCCTGGCCGGGTGGATCACACCGTGCAGGCGGGCCCCGTCAGGCCGGTTCAGAAAATGGTGGCTGACCTGTGCGCCAAAGCCATAGTCATGGTCCTGCGCCACGGGGGCCTTGTGAAAGATCATCTGCTCCTGACCGAAAAAGATATAGATCAGCAACATTGCATATACCGCCAGCGCCGCCCCGCCCGACCATGCCAACCGCCTGACCAACTTTTTCAGCATCCCGCCCTGCTCCTGATTTCGTGTTGTGTCTTTACACCTTGTTTACGAGCCAGGCTCTAAACTCACAAGTGGCAGCAAACGGACCTTGACCGGCACGGTTGCACGAAACACCATTCCTGTACCGCAGTACGCTGTGCGATCGACAGCATTTTCGGAGGCTTTTCCATGTCCAGTCCGTCCTTTTCCGGCCCCTCAGCGACCGGCCCGTCCACCTTTTCACGGCGGCGCGGAAAGCGGCGCGCCACCGGGGCGGTTGCCGCCA
The DNA here is from genome assembly GCF_037658235.1 of Yunchengibacter salinarum. Taxonomy (NCBI): domain Bacteria; kingdom Pseudomonadati; phylum Pseudomonadota; class Alphaproteobacteria; order Kordiimonadales; family Kordiimonadaceae; genus Yunchengibacter; species Yunchengibacter salinarum. The sequence goes on from NZ_JBBJLN010000004.1 coordinate 243,208, forward strand.
TGCTGGCCGCACTGGCAACCGGCCTGCCGATGGTTGACGGTGGCGCACAGGCCCATGAACCTTTCACGGCGGCGGCGGCATCAGCTGGCTCCCTACAGCCCCTTGATGTACCGGAAGGGTTGAAAAACCAGTGGCGCAAAACGGATTTTTCCCGCGCCACCGTGGATTCGGACGGGTTCGTTTTCGGCGTGGTACCGAAAGATGCCATTCCGGCGGTCTCATCCCCCCGGTTCCAACCGGCGGCGAATTACGACCTTTCCGCCAATGCGCCCGTCATTTCCATCCATTCCGACGGGGTCGCCAAGGCATATCCGCTGGAAATCCTGATCTGGCATGAAATCGTCAATGATTCCCTTGATGGCAGGCCGGTGGCGGTCACCTATTGCCCGCTGTGCAATGCCGCCGCGGTGTTTGATCGCCGCCATGATGACCGGGTGCTGGAATTCGGCGTCAGCGGCCATCTGCGCCACTCGGATCTGGTAATGTATGATCGCCAGAGCCAGACCTGGTGGCAACAGTTCACCGGCGACGGGATCGTCGGAAAATATGCCGGAAACGTGCTGGAGCGACTGCCCAACCGGCTGGAAAGCTTCGAGGATTTCAAATCCCGCTTCCCGGATGGGCAGGTGATGGTGCCGCCGGGCAATCAGCGCCCCTATGGCAGCAACCCCTATGTGGGATATGACAGCAAGAACGACCCCTTCCTCTATCGCGGCCAATATGAGGGCAAGGTGGCGCCCATGGCCCGCGTGGTCCGGGTTGATGATGAAGCATGGCTGCTGGATTCCATAAGGCGCATGGGCTCCATCGAAACGGGCAACGGTTTGCGACTGACCTGGCAGGAAGGCCAGGCATCCGCGCTGGATCGGCGGGTGATCAGCGAAAGCCAGGACGTGGGCACCGTCACCGTGCAGCGGGAAATTGACGGCAACTGGCAGGATGTGCCCTATAGCGTGGATTTTGCCTTTGCGTTTAAAGCGTTCTACCCGGACGGCGAAGTTCATGTGCCAGACCGGGAAATCTGACCCCGTTCACACCACGACGCAGCGACGCCGGGGAAGCTGAAGGCCCCGGCGCCGCATGACCGAATGATCTTGTCCGTTGATGGTGCCGTTATATGGCGCGATCAGGCGCCCTGTCCGTCCGGCTGGTGTTCCCGTTCCCGCACCCAACCGCCGGATTCGGGCTGGCGCCAATAGCTCAGGTGAAATCCCAGATCCCGGAAATGGCGCCACTGGCCGCGGGCACTGTCCCGCACCGCATCGTTCCGCCCGTCGAACAGCACCAGCAGGCGCTGAAAGTCCGACACATCATCCGGGGGGGCGGCACCGTCCACCAGCGTGAGGATATCCGCGCCCGCCGGGTTTTCCGTGCCCAGAGTCAGCAGAATGGGTTGCCGGTGCGGCTCGGCCCCGTCCGCGCGACCATGGGGCAGGAAGCTGTCCGGCTCCTGCACCCATAGCGCCTCATCCAGTCGGGCCATGCTGTCCGGGTCCGGGCAGCGCACCAGCGCGCGATGGCCCGCTTTCAGCACCTGCTTCATCAGGCCCACAAGGGCCTGATGGCTGGGCTGTCGCTCCAGATGATAAAAGCGGACCTCGCGGCTCATGACGGAATGCCCTTATTCGCCGCCCTCATAACGATCCCGGACGAAGCGGTCCAGCAAGCGCACACCAAAGCCGGTGCCGCCCTTTTCGGCCAGGATCGAGCCCTTGTCGGACCATACCATGCCCGCCACATCGATATGGCACCAGGGCACATCATTGGTGAACCGCTTGAGGAACTGGGCCGCCGTGATGGAGCCCGCTTCCTTGCCGCCCACATTCTTCATATCGGCGGTGGGGGTGTTGATCATGCGGTCATAGGCATCGTCCAGCGGCAGGCGCCAGACCCGGTCACCGCTGGCGCTGCCGGCGCTGGAAAGCTGCTCGGCCAGATCGTCCCGGTCGGTGAATATGCCGGCATATTCATGACCCAGCGTAACGATGATGGCGCCGGTCAGCGTGGCCAGGTCGATCATCACGTCCGGCGCGAAGCGCTGCTGCGTGTACCACATGGCATCGGCGAGGACGAGACGGCCTTCCGCATCGGTATTGAGGACTTCGATGGTCTGGCCGGACATGCTGGTGACCACATCCCCTGGCCGGGTGGCCCTGCCATCCGGCATGTTTTCCACCAGGCCCAGAACACCCACGGCGTTGACCGGCGCCTTCCGCCCGGCCAGCGCCCGCATCAGGCCCGCCACGATACCGGCGCCGCCCATGTCCCATTTCATCATGCCCATATTGTCGGCGGGCTTGAGCGAAATGCCGCCGGTGTCAAAGGTGACCCCCTTGCCCACAAAGGCGGCGGGCTTGTCCCCGGCCTTGCCGCCATTCCAGCGCATCACCACCAGCTTGGATTCGCGCACCGAACCATCGCCCACCGACAGCAGGGAACCCATGCCGAGTTCCTTCATTTCGGCTTCCCCCAGCACATCGATCTCAAGGCCCAGGGATGTCATTTCCGCCACCCGGTCGGCGAAGCTTTCGGGGTTGAGATGGTTGGCGGGCTCGGAAATCAGGTCGCGGGTATAATGAACCGCGTCCACCACCGCGGCGCGCGGGGCATAGGCCGCCTCGGCGGCTTTCGGGTCCGCCACCGCCAGGCTGAGGTGCTTCAGGCTGGGCTTCTTGTCCGCCCCTTCACGGGTGCGGTATTTATCGAAACGGTAGAAACGCAGCGCCGCGCCTTCCGCCACCATGGCCGGGTCGAGCGAGTCAATATCGGCCATCAGCGTCACATGCGCCGAACCGGCATATTCCGCCCTGGCCACCAGCGCCGCCCCGGCATGAAGGCTGTCCAGCTCCCGGCCCTTACTGTCCGCGCTGCCGCCAAGGCCGACCAGAAACACCCGGTCCAGCTTCTCATCAGGGGCGAGCACATCCAGCACCTGCGCGCGCTCGCCAGTGAACCCGGCCCGGTTCGCCGCGCGGGTCAAGGCACCGCCCGTGGCCTTGTCCATCTCGGCGGCCTTGCCGGACAGGGCCTGTCCTTGCGCCATGAAAACGGCAACAGCGCCCGCTTCGGGTAGATGATCGCCCGTGAAGTCCAGTTTCATTGCTCTCGCTCCCTCGATAATGGTTGGCCCGGCCAAACGGGCCGTGCCTGTAACATGGCACAGACCCTAGCGATGTGCGGATCAATCACAAGGGTTCTGCCGCCGATTTTTCCGCCCGCACGGCGCAACGCACCAATGTGCGGCGACCTGAAAGGCTCCGTGAATGTGCTAACCATTGCAAGCGGGGGCCCATCCCGGCTAACAAAAGGCTCGAACCTTCAAAAGGGATACCCTTCGTGCCCCACCCTTTCCACAAGCAGACTGCGCCCCGTTCGCGCAGAATACCACTGGCGGCGTTCTGGCTGTGCGCATTGACGGCAACTTCGACGCACCCGTCGGCGCTGGCCGCCGATCCCGTCAGGCTGGACGGTGACCGCATCCTGATCGACGAGGGCCGTCAGGTCGCGCCCGGCTCGGTGTCGGAGGACAGCGTGGATCTGGCCGCCGACCGGCTGATCTACGACCCGGACACCGGCGATGTTCTGGCGCGTGGCCGGGTGATGCTGCGCCGGGACGGCTACACGCTGGAAGCAGGCGAAGTGCGCTATAATGACCGCACCGGCGAAGCCACCGCCAAGGGCGCCGTGGAACTGACCACGCCCGATGGCCAGCGCCTGATCGCCCCGCGGATCGAATTGACCGACAGACTGCGCAAAGCGCTGGTGGACAGCGTGCGGCTTTTGCTGGAAGACGGCAGCCAGGTGGCGGCGCTGTCCGCGAACCACGACAACGAAACCGGAATCACGGTGCTGGACCAGGCGGTCTATAGCCCCTGCAAGGTGTGCGAGGGCGACCCCGACTCAGCCCCCACCTGGGCGATCAAGGCGAAAAAGGTCACCCATGACCGGGACAAGCAGCGCATCACTTACAAGAACGCGCAGCTTGAAATGTTTTCCGTGCCCGTATTGTGGACGCCCTATTTCTCCCACCCGGACCCAACGGTGGACCGGGCCAGCGGCTTTCTGCCGCTCAAGCTCAATTCCCGCAATGAACTGGGGCTGACCGCCACTCTGCCTTATTATCAGGTGCTGTCCCGCAGCGCGGACCTGACCCTGTCCCCCACCATCACCACCCGCGAAGGGCCGGTGCTGGCGGCGGAGGTCAGGAAACGGCTACAGGCTGGCCAGTTCCGCGTGGCGGGGTCCATCACACGGCCCACACGCCGCACAGACGACAACACACCGCTGCCGGGGCGCCAGTTTCGCGGCCACATCGCCAGCGACGGGCGCTTTCATCATGGCAGCCACTGGCAATCCCGCTATCAGGTGAACTGGGCATCGGACGACACCTTTCTGCGCCGCTACGGCTTTTCCGAAGCGGACACGCTGATCAACGACTATACGCTGGAAGGCTTTTATGGCCGGTCCTATCTGTCGGCGCGCACGCTGGCCTTTCAGGGCCTGCGGCAGGAGGACATCGCCGGCGAGACTCCCTTCGCCCTGCCCCTTCTCACCGGCCAGTTCGTTACCACGCCGGACGGGCTGGGCGGCACGCTGACTCTGACCGGCAATGCTTTGGCGCTGTCACGCACCGGCGGCACTGACACCCAGCGCGCCAGCGCCGCCGCCGAATGGGAGCGCCGCTGGATATCGGGCGGCGGCATGGTTCTGGACCTGTCGGCCTTTTCCCGAATGGATTTCTATAATGTGGAAGACGCGCAGGATGCCTTCGGCGTCACCTTCGAGGCGGAGGAGGTCACCGAGTTTCGCGCCCTCACCCGGTTTACCGGCACACTTTCCCTGCCCCTGGTCAAAACCCTTGAAGGGGGCGCCACGCATACGCTGGAACCCCTGCTTCAGCTTACCCTGTCGCCGGATACGGGCGCGCCGGACAGGCTGGTGAACGAGGACAGCCGCGCTTTCGAACTGTCGCCGCTCAACCTGTTCTCGGCGGATCGGGCGTCCGGTTACGACATCTGGGAAGAAGGCAGCCGCGCCACGCTGGGCCTGAAATGGCGCTATGAAGGCCAGCGGCTGAACAGTCGCCTTCTGGTGGGCCACAGCGTCCGTTTCACCGGCAGCAATCAGGGCTTTGCGCCGGGCACCGGGCTGAGCGGCACCAATTCGGATATCGTGACCAGCCTTCAGATGGACTGGGGGAACTGGCTGACCCTGGATCATGATTTGCGGCTGGATGAAAGCACTCTGGCCATACGCCGGAACGAGGCGATTCTCGGCCTCTCCGGCAAGGCGGTGGGAATCAGTTTCGGCTATCACAAGCTGAACCGGAACCTGGCCGAAACGGGCCGGATTGACCGGGAAGACCGGGAAGAGCTGCGGGCCGATGCGCGCTGGGACATTTCCAACACATGGCGGCTTACCGGATTCGGCATTCAGGATCTGACGAACGGATCGGACGGTGTGGAATATGGCGGCGCCATCGCTTATCACAATGACTGCATACAACTGCAATTGGAAGTGCGCGAAAGCTTCACCTTCGACCGGGACTTCGATCCCGGCACGTCGGTCCTGTTCCGCATCAAGCTGGCCAATCTGGGCTGATCCCCGAAGGCCACCCTGATTTTGGGGTGGCCTGTGGGCGTTAAAATGTCTAAAACGCGGGGCTGGATACCGCAGGCCGGGGTGGCCCTTCCAATGACCGCCCCGGACCAGAGGACACAGTCGTCCATAGGAGAGAACATGACGTCAGGTGCCACAAAAACCCCCATCCGTGCAGTGCTGACGATGGCGGGCACCCTGATGACCCACGGCGCACAGCACCTGCGCGCCGCCGCCGGGCGCGGTTCCGCGCTGGCCGGGCTGCTGATTCTGCTGGCCATACCCGCCATGGGACAGTCGGGCGATCGTTCCGACGCCACTCCCATCAACAGCATCGAAGTGCTGGTCAATGACGAACCGATCACCAGTTTCGACATCAACCGTCGTCTCAGACTGGTGATCGCGGTTTCGGGCGGGGTATCCTCCGAAGAGGAATTCATGCAATTGCGCGAACAGGTAATCAAAGCCCTGGTGGACGAGAAACTCCAGATTCAGGAAGCGGCGGAAAATGATCTGACCGTGCAGGACGAGGAGCTGGAACGCTTTTTCGCCCGCCGCGCGGAAGGCACCGGCCAGTCCCCGGAACAGTTCGAACGGGCGCTGGAACAGATCGGCGCGGGGCGTGAAACCATGGTCAACCAGATGCGGGCAGAGCTGGTCTGGTCGCGCCTGGTGCAGGGCCGCATGGGCGCCTTTGTCAGTGTTTCCGACGAGGAAGTGAACGCCTTCATTCAGCGCATCTATGACAATAAGGGCAAGTTCGAATACCGCCTGTCGGAAATCGTGCTGCTGACGGAAAGCAGCGCCCAGAATGAAGCGATCAAGGCCAATGCGGAAGAGATCGTCGAACGCATCCGGGACGGCGCACCCTTTCCGCAACTGGCACAGCAGCTTTCCGCCTCGCCAACCGCGGCTGTGGGCGGTGACCTGGGCTGGGTCACCAGCGACGACCTGAGCGCGGCACAGGAAAAAGCGGTCAATACGATCAATATAGGCGATGTGGCGGACCCCATCCGCACGCCCGGCGGCTATGTGATCATCGCCGTTCGGGACCGTCGCCGGATTCTCACTGCGGACCCGCTGGACAAGCAGCTTGACCTGCGCCAGCTTCACCTGAAAGCGGACACCCCCGATCTGGAAGATGCTGAAACCCGCTTCCGCAACACCATCGAAAACATGCCGCCGGAAGGGGAGCGGTGCGGCCAGTTGGAAAGCGTGGCCGAAAAGGCGGGCGCCAATGGCCGGCTGGACCTGGGCCAGTTGCGCCTGCGGGATCTTCAGGGCAGCATCCGTAAAGCCGTGCAGGACCTTGAAGACGGTCAGGCCACCGACATCATCGCGCTGGATGACGGCCTGCATGTACTGGTGGTCTGCGGCACCACCGAGCCGGAAATCCGCGAACCGGAATATGACCAGATTTACAATCAGCTTGAACAGCAACGCCTTTCCATGATGGGCCGCCGCTATCTGCGCGATCTCAGGCGGGACGCCATCATCGATTACCGCTAGGATACCGGCCATGACCGATCCCGTGCCGCCACTTGCCTTGACCATGGGGGAACCGGCGGGTGTGGGCCCCACTCTCGCGGCCCGGCTCTGGCGGGACCGGCGCCATCACAGCCTGCCGGAATTCTGCTTTTATGGTGATTCCGCCGCCCTTCATGCGGTGGACCCGGACCTGCCCGTCCTCCATGTCGCGACCCCTGAAGAAGCGACAACCGTATTCGACCGGGCCTTGCCGGTCATGCCGTTGCCACTCGGCGCGCCCGTGGTGCCGGGGCAGTTGAACCCGCTCAACGGCCCCGGCGTGATCGCCGCCATTGATCGCGCCGTGGCGGATTGCCGGGCCGGGCGGGTCAGCGGCGTGGTCACCGCGCCGATTCACAAGAAGGCACTCTATGACACCGGTTTCGATGCACCGGGGCATACGGAATATCTGGCCCGCCTGTGCGGCATGGCGGACGAAGCCAGCATCATGATGCTGATGGCCGCTGACCTGAAAGTGGTCCCGGTCACCATCCACATACCGCTGAAAGACGTGGCCGACCGGCTGACCGTAGATGGCATCGTCCATGCCGGTCGCGTGCTGCACCGGGATCTGAAGCACCGATTCGCGCTTGCCGCGCCGCGGCTGGCGCTGGCCGGGCTGAACCCCCATGCGGGCGAAGGCGGTGGCATCGGCGAGGAGGAATCCCGCCTTCTCGCCCCCGCGGTGGCCAGGCTGCGTGGCCAAGGCGTGGACATCACCGACCCGCAAAGTGCCGACACCCTGTTTCATCCCGAAGCGCGAACACAATACGATGCCGCCCTGTGCATGTATCACGATCAGGCGCTGATTCCGGTCAAGACAATCGATTTCTGGGGCGGTGTGAATGTGACGCTGGGCCTGCCCGTCATCCGCACCTCGCCGGATCATGGCACGGCCCTGAATCTGGCCGGCAGCAGCGCGGCCAGGCCGGAAAGCCTGCTGGCCGCCATCCGGGCCGCCCATATGATGGCGGTGCGAAGCGCGGGCCGGTCATGACCGGCCGCCCCCCGTCGGCCCCTGCCGATCCCGGCACGTCCGCACCTGGTGGGGACGGCCTTCCCCCCCTGCGGGATGTGATCCGCACCTTTGACCTGAAAGCCCGCAAGTCGCTGGGTCAGAACTTCCTGCTGGACCTGAACCTGACCGCCAAGATCGCCCGTCTGGCCGGGCCGCTTGAAGGGCACACCGTCTATGAGATTGGCCCCGGCCCCGGTGGTCTGACCCGCGCCCTGCTGAGCCAGGGGGCCGATCGGGTGGTGGCGGTGGAAATGGACCCGCGCTGTGTCTCCGCGCTCAGTGATGTGGCGGCCCGTTATCCGGGGCGCCTTACCGTGGTGGAAGGCGACGCCCTCAAGGTGGACGAAGCCGCCCTTCTGCCCCCTGACAGGCCGGTGCGGATCGCCGCCAACCTGCCCTATAATGTGGGCACGCGGTTGCTGGTGAAATGGCTCACCGCCCCCTGGCCGCCATTTTACAAGAGCCTGACATTGATGTTTCAGCGGGAAGTGGCCGAACGGCTGGTGGCGCAGCCCGGCAGCAAGGCGTATGGCCGCCTGAGCGTGCTGGCGCAGTGGCGCGGCACGGTGCGGCTGGGACTGGGTGTGCCCCCCGCCGCCTTCACCCCGCCCCCCAAAGTGTCCAGCGCCGTGATCGTCTATGAACCGGGCGCACCGCTGCGGGATGACGTATCACCCCGGAGCCTTGAAAAGGTGGTGGCCACCGCCTTTCTGCAAAGGCGAAAGATGCTGCGCGCCAGCCTGAAAGGGCTGGATGTGCCCGCCAGTCTGCTGCTTGAAAAGGCGGGGATCGACCCTACCCTGCGCGCGGAAGCATTGGATATCGCCGATTTCTGTGCCCTGGGCGCGGCCTATGACCGCCTGATGGAAGGCTGATCGGCGCGCCGGTTCAGGTTTCTTCACTCACCAGTTTGCTGGCAAAATCGGAAATGCCCGGACGGCGCCGCAGCGCAAGCCGTTCCGCCGCCACAATGGTCTTCAACCGCTCGAATGTGGTATCCAGATCGTCATTGATCAGCACATAGTCATAGCCGTCCCAGCGGCTGATCTCGTCCCGCGCCTTGGCCATGCGCTTGCGCACCACCTCGTCGCTATCCTGGGCGCGCTTGCGCAGACGGTTTTCCAGTTCCTTCAGGCTGGGCGGCAGAATGAAGATCCGCACCAGATCGCTGGGCTGCTTGTTGGTGAGTTGCTGGGTGCCCTGCCAGTCAATATCGAAAATCACATCCTTGCCGGACCTGAGCGCCTCCAGCACCGGGCCGCGCGGCGTGCCATAGCGATTGTCGAACACCACGGCATGTTCCAGCAGTTCATCCGACTCCACCATGTCCCGAAAGCGGTCATGGCTGACAAAATAATAATCCTTCCCATCCACTTCGCCGGGCCGGGGGGCGCGGGTGGTGGCGGAAACGCTCATCACCATATCGCTGTCGTCCGCCAGCAGGCGCCGGGTCAGAGTGGTCTTGCCAGCGCCGGAAGGTGAGGAAATCACCAGCATCAGGCCGCGACGGTCATCGGGAGAGGTGGTTGTCATAAACCCTTCCGTTTCTTGCTTTGGCGCACGGGCGCCGGATCATTCCACATTCAGCGCCTGCTCTCGCAGTCGATCAATCAGGCTTTTCAACGTCATGCCCAGGCGCGTCAAGGCCACATCCCCGGATTTAGCGCACAGCGTATTGGCTTCCCGGTTCAGTTCCTGGGACAGGAAATCCAGCCGGCGCCCCTTGGGGGCCGCCTGATTCAAAAGGCTGCGGGCCTCATCCAGATGCGCCCGCAGGCGGTCGATCTCCTCGAAGACGTCGGCCTTGACCGCTATCAGCGCCAATTCCTGGGCCAGCCTGTCTTCCGGCACCGCCGAATCCAGCCCGGTGAGACGGGTCAGCGCCTGCTCCATACGGCTACGCGCGGCGGCTTCCCTGTCACCGGCCCGCTGCGCGGCGGCATCCACCGTGGCGGCCAGTTCATCCACCAGCCCGGTCAGCACGGGGGTAAGGCGGGCGCCCTCATCCCGCCGCGCCTGAACAAGACCCTGCAACACATCATCAAGGCCATCCAGCACCGCCGCTTCCAGCACCGCACGGGCATCCCCGTCCAGGCCGGGATCGCAGTCCGTCATCACGCCGGGCAGCGCCAGCAGGCCATCGGCGCGCGCCGGGGCCGCCTGCCCTTTTCGCACCATGGTATCCGCGGCCGCGCGCACCGCCTCCAGCATGGCATCATTGATCCGCAAGGTGCCGGTGGCGCCGCTTTCCAGGCCAAGCGTGACCGATACACTGCCACGGGCCAGTTTTTCAGCCACCCGGCGCTTGATGGCCAGGTCCAGCCCGTCCAGCGCGGCAGGCACCCGCACGCGCACATCCAGCCCCCGGCCATTGACGGACTTCACCGCCAGAGTCCAGCCGCGATCGCCCACGGTGCCGCTGGTTTCGAAATAGCCGGTCATGCTGGTAACGGTCATGGCCGCTCGGTTCCCCGGAATTGATCGTTCGGATTTGATGGTGTCGGGGCGGCACTATAGCCAAGGCGGCGCCAAATGGAAGGGTGTCAGGGTTTCCCGCCTTCACGCTGGCCATCCCGCGCATTCTCGATGGCGCGCCAGCGGGCCACATTGCGATTATGATCACGCAGGGTGGTGGCAAAGGCATGGCCGCCGCTGCCGTCCGCCACAAAATACAGATAGGGCACATCCGCCGGATGCAGCACCGCGTGCAAGGCCGCCCGGCCCGGATTGGCGATGGGTGTGGGCGGCAGACCGTTCACCCGGTACGTGTTATAGGGGGTCGTGCGCCTCAGGTCGGCGCGGCTGAGGGGGCGGTCCAGCCCGGCACCGTCGGACAGGCCATAGCGCACGGTGGGATCGCTTTGCAGCCGCATACCCCGGTTCAGCCGGTTGATGAATACCGCCGCCACCTTGGCCCGTTCTTCCGGCACCGCCGTTTCCCGCTCCACGATGGAGGCGAGAATCACGGCCTCCCGCCTGCTGTCCAATGGCAGGCCCGCCTGCCGCGCCGGCCATAGCCGGTCCAGCAATGTTGCCTGGGCCGCCTGCATCCGGGCCACCAGCGCGCTGGCCCGGTCGCCACGGGTATAGGCATAGGTCTCCGGCAGCAGGGTTCCTTCGGCGGGCGGCGCGTCCAGATCATGGATCAGCGCCTCGGCGGCTTTCAGGCGGGCGCTCACGGCCCGGCTGGTCAGTCCTTCCGGCAGGCTCACAGCCCGCAGATACACGTCACCGCGCGCCAGTTTTTGCAGAAACGCCCGCAGGGTCAGGCCGGGGGCGAGGCGATATTCACCCACATGCATATCCCGCGACACACCCGTCATCCGCGCCGCCGCGCGCACCTGCCAGTGGGGCGGCAACCAGCCCGCCCGGCTTCCAGCCCGCGCCACGGCACCAAGCGACTGCCCCTGTTCCACCACCACCAGACGCGGCGTGGACAGCGGCAGCGGACGATCCAGGGCGGCGCGGATCACGCCCAAGGCCAGTGCCGCCAACAAGACGGCGCCAGCCAGGGCCGCCAGAATCAGGGCGGGCACATGGCGCCTGCCCGGCCAGACGCGACCGGCGGTCATCTGCCCCGTCCGGGTCTAGCCATCAAAGGCGCGGAACAGGATGCTGGCATTGGTTCCACCGAAACCGAAGGAGTTGGACAGCGCCGTCGTGACCTTCCGTTCCTGTGCGGTATGCGGCACCAGATCGATATTCCTCGCCCCCTCCACGGGGTCATCCAGATTGAGCGTGGGTGGCACCACTCCGTCCCGAATGGCGAGGATGGAGAACAGCGCCTCCACCGCACCGGCGGCCCCCAGCAGGTGGCCGATGCTGGACTTGGTGGACGACATGGCGGCATTCTTCGCGCCACTGCCCAGCAGTTGGGTGACCGCCGACAGCTCCAGTTCGTCGCCAAGCGGCGTGGATGTGCCGTGGGCATTGATATAATCAATCTCGGCAGGGTCGATCCCGGCATTGCGCACCGCCGCCTGCATGGCCCGATAGCCGCCGCTGCCATCGGGCGCGGGCGCGGTCACATGATAGGCATCGCCGGACATGCCATATCCCACCACTTCCGCCAGGATGTTGGCGCCGCGTGCCTTGGCGTGCTCCAGTTCTTCCAGCACCAGCACCCCGGCGCCTTCGCCCATGACGAAGCCGTCACGCCCCGAATCCCAGGGTCGGGACGCTTTTTCCGGCGTGTCGTTATATTTGGTGGACAGCGCCTTGGCCTGCGCGAACCCGGCAAGCCCGATGCCGCAGATCGACGCCTCGGCACCGCCGCAGATCATCACGTCCGCATCGCCGAGCATGATCATGCGTGCGGAATCGCCGATGGCATGGGTGCCGGTGGCACAGGCAGTGACCACGGCATGGTTGGGGCCCTTGTAGCCATAGCGGATGGACACATTGCCGGAGACCAGATTGATGATGGACCCGGCGATAAAGTGCGGACTGATCCGGCGGTGACCACGCTCTTTCAGGGTCACGGCGCTGTCGGCGATCCAGCTCAGGCCGCCGATACCGGCACCGATGGAAACGCCCGTGCGCAGGCACTCTTCCTCGCCGGGGTCACCCCAGCCGGCATCCCGGATCGCTTCGTCCGCCGCGCCCATGCCATACAGGATGAAGTCATCCACCCGGCGCCGCTCCCGCGCGGTCATCACCTCATCGGGGTTGAAAGTACCGCCGCTGCCGTCGCCGCGCGGCACTTCGCAGGCAATGGTGCAGGGCATACCGGTGGCATCGAACAGGGTGATCGGCCCGGCGCCGCTTTCCCCGTTCACCAGGCGCGACCATGAGGTCTCACTGTCTTTTCCAAGCGGGGACACCATCCCCTTGCCGGTCACCACAACACGTCTCATGCCGTCCCCCTTCATGGTCCAATGGCGTCGGTTCGGCGCGATTTCGCCGCAGAACCGGTTGCCGGGCCTCGAACGACCGGGCATCACTTTACCCGTGCGCCGCACCCTATGCAAAAAGGGCAGCCACCCTTGAACGGCGACTGCCACTTGTCTCATTCAGAGCCCGCCGATCCCGCCTGCCCCGTGCGGAGCCGGAAGGATCGCCAGCCAGTGTCAGCCCTTGGCCTTTTCAATATAGCCGATGGCGTCTTTCACGGTCTGAATGGTTTCGGCATCCTCGTCCGGGATCTCTATCTCGAACTCTTCCTCGAACGCCATGACCAGTTCAACCGTATCCAGGCTGTCAGCGCCCAGATCGTCAATGAAGCTGGCGGTTTCGGTCACTTTCTCGGCGTCAACGCCCAGATGCTCAACAACGATCTTCTTAACCTTTTCGGCGGTTTCACTCATTTTCAATATCCCTCATTGGTTGGTGCGGTGGTGGTTCGGCGCACTGCCTTCCCCCGAACGCTATCATGGGTGCCGCACCAAGGTGCCAGTCACCCGATCGGTCAAAATTCGTCCTCGGCTCTATCACAGTTTGCCTGGCAAGCAAAGCCGGGATACGCCGTGTTCGCGCGGCAATCCGCTAGCACCACCGCGCGATCCCGCTAGATCATGGCCAGCCCGCCGTTCACATGCAAGGTCTGGCCGGTCACATAGCCCGCCGCGGGGCTTGCCAGATACAGAACCGCGGCGGCGATGTCATCCCCGGTGCCCAGTGTCCCGGCGGGAATGTTCCCGGTAATGCGGGCTTTCTGCTCATCGTCCAGCGCATCGGTCATGGCGGTCTCTATGAAACCGGGCGCCACGCAGTTCACCGTGATCCCCCGGCTCGCCACCTCCTGCGCCAGCGCCTTTGACATGCCGATCATGCCCGCCTTGGCGGCGCAGTAATTGGCCTGCCCCGGATTGCCGGTGACCCCCACCACGGACGAGATATTGATGATCCGCCCGAAGCGCCCCTTCATCATGGGCCGGATCGCCGCGCGGGACAGGGAAAAGGCCGCATCCAGATTGACCCGCATGACCGCGTCCCAGTCCGCGTCTTTCATGCGCATGGCCAATGTGTCCCGCGTCAGCCCGGCATTGTTCACCAGAATATCCAGCCCGCCGAGCGCGCCCGTGGTGTCCTTCATGAAGCCGTCCAGCCCGTCCCGGTCGGACAGGTCCACCGGCGCCACCTGCACCCGCTCGCCCAGGTCGTCGGCCAGCGCCTCCAGCTTTTCCCGGCGGGTGCCGCTGATCGCCACATGGGCACCGGCGCCGTGCAACATGCGCGCAATGGCATCCCCGATGCCGCCGGTGGCCCCGGTCACGAGCGCGCGTTTGCCGTTCAGTTCGAACATGGATTTTCCTCCGATTGGCATATGCCCCGAAACAAATCCGCCAGGGCCTCAAAGTCCGGCGATGAAGGCATCGATATCGTCCGGCGTTTGTACGCTGACGGGCGTGAGAGCCCGGTCGATCCGGCGGGTCATGCCGGACAGCACCTTGCCGGCACCGATTTCCACCACCGTATCCACATTGTGCGAAGGCATGGCCGCCACGCTTTCGCGCCAGCGCACGCGGGCCGTAACCTGCTCCACCAGAAGGGCCTTCAGCCGCTCCGGCTCTGATTCAGGGGCCGCCGTCACATTGGTGATGACCGGCACCACCGGGGCCTTGAGCGCCACCGCATCAAGGGCGGCTTTCATCTCTTCGGCGGCGGGCTGCATCAGCGGGCAATGAAAAGGCGCGGAAACCGGCAGCATCATGGCCCGCTTGGTACCCCGTTCCTTCAGGGCATCAATGGCGGCGGCCACCGCATCGCGGTGACCGGAAATCACCACCTGCCCCGGCGCATTATCGTTGGCGGCAACGCACACGCCCCGGCCCTGAACGGTTTCGCACACTTCTTCCACTATGCCGAGTTCGAGCCCCAGAATGGCGGCCATGGCGCCCTCACCCACCGGCACGGCCTTCTGCATGGCCTGCCCGCGCCGCTTCAAAAGCCGCGCCGTGGTGGCCAGATCAAGACTGCCCGCCGCGGCAAGCGCAGTATATTCGCCAAGCGAATGCCCCGCCACGAAAGCAGCCATATGGGACATGTGAACGCCGCTCTTTTCCAGCACGCGCATGATCGCCATGGATGTGGCCATCAAGGCGGGCTGGGTGTTTTCCGTCAGCTTCAGGTCTTCTTCGGGGCCTTCCACCATCAGGCGGAACAGGTTCTGCGACAGCGCGTCGTCCACTTCCGCGAATACGTCGCGGGCGGCGCTGTCCGCCTCCGCCAGTTCCTTGCCCATGCCAACGAACTGGCTGCCCTGGCCCGGAAAAACACATGCGCGTACCAAGATCCCCGCCCCCTGAAACGATTGATGCCTATTTGCACCGATTGCTGTAAAACCGGGCGCGCCCCGCCCCGCATTTCCGGGCGACGCATCCCTCTGCCAACGGCTCTTGGCACAGGCGCATTCCGCCTGGCAAGCCTTTTTGCGGGAACTTGCCGGTCCAGAAATTCACCGCGCTGGCGCCGTTTTCATAGCTTTGTGGTGCATTCGCGCCCTTGCCCCCTTGCGCGGGGGAGACGGTGGCGTTATAGAGGCGCCTTCTGCCGCTTCGGACCCGGTCGGGCAATCCCGCCGCCATCCCGCTGCGGCGGTTTCACGGAGAGCTGGAGGCATCCGTCATCGCGGCGGATGAGCGATCAGCACAAAGGAGAAAAACATGGCTTATTACGAGCATGTTTTCATTGCCCGGCAGGACGTGAGCGCCAGCCAGGCTGAAAACATCACCCAGGAGTTCACCGGGATCATTGAAGGTCTCGGCGGCAAGGTCACCAAGAACGAATATTGGGGCCTGAAAAACCTGGCCTACAAGATCAAGAAGAACCGCAAGGGCCACTATGTTCTGATGAACATTGATGCCCCCCATGCCGCCGTGGCGGAGATGGAGCGCAAGGCGCGCCTGAACGACGATGTGATTCGCTTCATGACCGTGCGCGTCGAGGAACTGGAAGAAGGCCCCAGCGCCTTCATGCGCAACAAATCCGACAAGGGTGACCGTCGCGGCCCCAGGAAGGAGGCCCGGTAATGGCACGTCGTCCGTTTTTCCGTCGTCGCAAGACATGCCCGTTTTCCGGCGATAACGCACCCACCATCGATTACAAGGACGTGAAGCTGCTTCAGCGCTATGTGTCCGAACGTGGCAAGATCGTTCCCAGCCGCATCACCGCCGTTTCCGCCAAGAAACAGCGTGAGCTGGCCAAGGCGATCAAGCGGTCGCGGAATATCGCGCTGCTGCCGTTCATCGTGAAGTAACGCCCAAACCCAAGGAGAAGGTTGATGAACATCATCCTTATGGAACGGGTCGATAATCTCGGCCAGATGGGCGATACCGTCACGGTCAAGGACGGTTATGCCCGCAATTTCCTGCTGCCCCAGGGCAAGGCCCTGCGTGCCACCGACGCCAACCGCGCCTATTTCGAAGCGGAGCGGGAGCGCCTGGAAGCGGAAAACCTGAAACGCCGCCAGGAAGCCGAAGCGGTCGCCGATCGCATTCGCGGCCTGAAAGTGGTTCTGGTGCGCGCCGCTGGCGACAGCGGCCAGCTTTATGGCTCCGTCGCCAGCCGCGATATCGCCGCCGCCGTGCGCGAACAGGGGGTCACCATCCGTCGCGGCCAGGTGATCCTGGACAAGGGCATCAAGTCTCTCGGCCTGCACGCGGTGGACATCAAGCTCCACCCCGAAGTCTATGTGACCGTCACCATCAATGTGGCGCGCAGCGAAGACGAGGCCGAAACCCAGTTCAAGACCGGCAATGTGGTGCGCGGCGACGAGCCCGACACCCCGTATGACGAGCAGGACGCCGAAGACGGTGTTATCGAGCCGGTGGACGAAGAACTGCTGGAAGAGATCGAGGAAGCCACCGCGGACTCCGCGGACGAGGACGAAGACGCGGCAAACGCCTGACCGTCACCGTCCGGCCTCACATGATCCGCGCCTCCGGCCTTCGGGCCGGGGGCGTTTTTTGTGACCCGCGCCCGGCCTTCCGCCCTCCACCTGCCCGACCATTTATCCCCAGCTTATCCACAGACCGGGCAGATGGTTGTGGACTGATCGGGCGCAGCCCTTCCCCGCGCGCCCGTTCTGCTTTATCCAGAAAGGTGAAGCGCACATGAAGGATCGCCCCCATGACCCTGCCACTGGAAACCCCGCCTGAGACCGAGGGTGCGGACACACCGCAATACCGCCAGGCACCCCATAATCTGGAGGCGGAGCAGGCCCTGCTCGGCGCCATTCTGGTCAATAACGAAGCGGCGCAGAAGGTGCAGGATTTTCTGCGCGATGAGCATTTCTTCGAACCCGTCCATGGCCGCATTTACAAGGCCGCCCTGAAACTGATGGACAAGGGCCAGGTGGCCGATCCGGTCAAGCTGAAGCCCTATTTCGAGTCGGACGACGCACTGCAAGACGTGGGCGGCGCGCAATATCTGGTGCGGCTGGCGGGCAGCGCCGCCACCATCATCAATGCGGAAGACTATGGCCGCACCATCTATGACATGGCGATCCGCCGTGACCTGATCACCATTGGCGAGCGCATGGTGCTGGATGCCTATGAAGCGGCTGTGGCCGAGGAGGCCACCGACCAGATCACGGAAGCGGAAGCCCGCCTGTTCGAACTGGCCGAGCAAGGCCAGATAGACAGCGGCGCGCAGGCTTTTGGCCGGGCGCTCGGCACCGCGCTCACCAATATCGAAAGCGCCTACAAGGACCCGTCGAGTCTGGCCGGGATCACCACCGGGCTGGAAAGCCTGAACGGCATGATCGGCGGTATGCACAAGTCGGACCTGACCATTCTGGCCGGGCGCCCGGCCATGGGCAAAACGGCGCTTGCCACCAATATCGCCTTCAATGCGGCCAGGCGCTATCAGGAAGACATCCAGGCGGGCGGCGAACCGGCGGACAGCAAGGGTGCCGTGGTGGCGTTCTTCAGCCTGGAGATGTCAGCGGATCAGTTGGCCGCGCGGATATTGTCGGATCGCGCGAACCTGCATTATGACGGCGCGAACGCGATCCAGAGCCATGCCATGCGCCAGGGCAAGCTGGATCAGGAGCAGTTCAACGCCATTTCCCGCGCCGCCATGGAGCTGGAAGACCTGCCGCTTTTCATCGATGACACGCCCAGCCTGTCCATCTCCGCGCTGAGGACGCGCGCGCGGCGGCTGAAGCGCCAGTACGGGCTTGGCATGGTGGTAATCGACTATTTGCAGCTTCTGCGCGGCACCGGTCGCGGCACGGCGGGCGAAAGCCGGGTGCAGGAAATCTCGGAAATCACGCGCGGGCTGAAGGCGCTGGCCAAGGAACTGCATGTGCCGGTCATGGCGCTGTCACAGCTAAGCCGGTCTGTGGAAAGCCGGGAAAACAAGCGCCCCATGCTGTCGGACCTGCGCGAGTCCGGCTCCATCGAGCAGGACGCGGACATGGTGATGTTCATTTTCCGGGAAGAATATTACAAGGAAAAGGAAATGCCGTCCGAAAGCGAGACGGAAAAACACGCCGCCTGGAAGCAGGACATGGAAAACCTGTACGGCAAGGCGGAAGTGATCATTTCCAAACAGCGCCACGGCCCGGTGGGTACGGTGAAGTTGCGCTTCGAAAAGGAAACCACCCGCTTTTCCGACCTGGCCGACGAAGACCACCTGCCGGAACAGTTTTAACCGCTTTCTGGGGCGGGCGGCAAAGCCATTCCCCGAACCGGAAATCCCGCAAAAACCTTACAGGGCACCCATCATGTTGCGGCTGACCCTGGGCAGGGTCAGGCGCAGGCCGTCCATGGCGGGGCTCAGCACGATCTGGCAGCCGAGCCGCGACGTGGCGGTCACACCGGCGGCCAGGTCCAGCATTTCCTCTTCCTCCTCGCAGGACTCGGGCAGGCGGTCAAAATCCGCATCATCCACGATCACATGACAGGTGGAACAGGCCATATGCCCCTCGCAGGTGCCTTCCATGTCCAGCCCCAGTTCCTGCGCCAGTTGCAGCACGGTGGTACCCGGCTCGGCGCGGCCTTCCACCACCGTGCCATCGGGCTGGATAAAGGTAACGCTAATGGTGCTCATGGCCTCAGGCCCCCCAAACTGGTAACAGCGCCGATCAGCGTTTCGGCGGCAAAATCGATTTCCTCAGTGGTGGTCATGCGGCCAATGCCGATCCGCAGTGCGGCGCGGGTTTCGGCTTCAGTGCGGCCAATGGCCTTCAGCACATAAGACGGCCCCGCCACGGCGGAAGCACAGGCCGCCCCGCTGGACAGCGCCAGATCGCGCAATTCCGCCAGCAACAGGTCGCCATCCAGCCCCGGAAAGGACAGGTTCAGATTGCCGGGCCAGCGCCTGGTTTCGTGGCCGTTCAGCATCAGCCCCGGCAGTTCGGCGAACAGGCGACTCTTCAGCCGTTCCGCCAAAGCGGCGATATGGGCCGTTTCCGCCGCCCGCTCATCCAGGCTGATCCGCGCCGCCCTGGCAAAGCCCGCCACCAGCGCGGGAGACTGGGTACCGCTGCGGATACCCCCCTCCTGCCCGCCGCCATCCATCTGCGGCACCAGCTTCAACGGCGGCCTTTGGCGCACATACAGCGCGCCCACACCCTTCGGCCCGTACAGCTTGTGGGCGGACAGCGATACCAGATCCAGCCCATCCGCCACATCCAGCGGGATCTTGCCGAACGCCTGCGCCGCATCCGTATGGAACAGCGCGCCCGCCCCATGGGCAATGGCTGCAAGCGCCTTCAGCGGCTGGATCACGCCAATCTCGTTGTTCACCGCCATGACGGACACCAGCGCCGTCCGCTCGCTGACCGCCGCCTTGAGGTCCGCCGGGTCAACCAGGCCGTTCTCATCCACGCCCAGCAGGGTCAACTCATGACCGTCCCGCTCCAGATGGCGGGCGGCCTCAAGCACGCATTTGTGCTCGCTGACCACGGTGACAAGGTGGGGCCGCGCGTGGCCCAGCGCCTGCATCACACCCTTCAGCGCCAGATTGTTCGCTTCCGTCGCGCCGGACGTGAAAACCACCCCTTCCGGCACGCCGCCCAGACCCTCCGCAATGGTTTCGCGCGCCATGTCCAACGCCGCCTCGCCTTCCCAGCCGAAACGGTGCGTGCTGCTGTGCGGGTTGCCGAAGCGCTGCCGCCAATAGGGCTCCATGGCGGACACGACGCGCTCATCCACCGGCGTGGTGGCCTGATAATCCAGATATACCGGCGGCGTGATCATGCGCCACGCGCCTTTCCATGCGTGCGGTCATACAATGCCTTCCAGCTTGCCACCAGCGTATCCGCATGGGCCTGTTCACTGCCATGCCCCAAGGATATCCGCACGCTGGACGCCGCAGCCTCCGCGCTCAGGCCCAGCGCCGACAGCACATGGCTCACCTTCACCTTGCCGCTGGAACAGGCCGATCCGCTGGACACATAAAGCCCGTTCAGATCGAAATGCATCACCTGAGTTTCGCCCTTCACGCCGGGCATGACAATGCAGCTTGTATTGGCCAGCCGCGGCGTATCGCGGCCAACAATACGGGCATCCGGCGCATGGGCCAGAATAGCCGCTTCCATATGGTCGCGCACAGCCGCCAGCGCGGCGAAATCCGACAGACCCGCCAGGGCCTCCACCGCCGCCACACCGAAACCGGCGATCCCGGCGACATTTTCCGTGCCGCTGCGCCGGCCCAGTTCCTGACCGCCCCCCGCCACCAGCGCACTGAGCGGCGCCGTCGGCCCCACAATCAGCGCCCCCACCCCTTGCGGGCCGCCGATCTTGTGAGCGGACAACGTAAGATAATCCGCGCCCAGCGCGTTCACATCCAGCGCCAGTTTCCCCGCCGCCTGCACCGCATCCGTATGGAAGCGCGCTCCGGCGGCATGGGTCACCGCCACCAGCGCCGCGATATCCTGCACCGTGCCGGTTTCATTATTGGCCATCTGAATGGAAACGAGCGCATCCGATGCATCCGCGCCCAAAAGGGCCGCCAGCGCATCCGGTGTGACCATGCCATTCGGCGCGGGCACCGGGATCACCTCAAGCGCGCTTGCCCGTGCGGCGGCCAGAACGCTGTCGTGCTCCACCTCCGACACGAACAGCCGCCGCGCACCGGTGGCGCGAAGCGCGGCATTGTTCGCCTCCGTCCCGCCGGATGTGAAGACAATGTCCCGCGCCCGCGCGCCGGTGAGCGCGGCGATCTGCGCGCGGGCCTCCTCCACCCGGCGGCGGGCTTCGCGGCCCGCCTGATGCACCGACGACGGATTGCCCACCAGGCGAAGGGTTTCGCTCATGGTGTCCACCACGGCGGGGCGCACCGGGGCCGTGGCGTTGTGATCCAGATAAATGCCGCGCGCATTGCTCATGGGCTGGAGATAAGCGGCCATGCGCCCAAGTTCAATTGAATTTTACAGACGAATTTTGCAAGCCGGATGCCTGCAAACCTTGCGGGATTGGCCCAAGGTCCGATATATGCAGGGATCGCGTTGTCCAGATGCGCCGTAAATGGCGCCAACCCGCAAAGGCACATTATGCCAGAAGTGATATTCAACGGCCCCGCCGGGCGCCTTCAAGGCCGCTACCAACCGGGCAAGACAGACACCGCCCCTGTTGCGCTGATCCTCCATGCCCACCCGCAATATGGTGGCAATATGGACAACAAGGTCCCCTATTATCTGTTTCATGCCTTTTCCCATCGCGGCTTCGCCACATTGCGGTTCAATTTCCGCGGCGTGGGGCGCAGCCAGGGGGAATTCGACAATGGCGCGGGGGAATTGTCCGATGCCGCCAGCGCGCTGGACTGGCTGCAAAGCATGAACAGCAATTCCACCGGCACCTGGGTAGCGGGCTTTTCCTTCGGCGCCTGGATTTCCATGCAATTGCTGATGCGGCGGCCTGAAATTCAAGGCTTCATTTCAGTGGCCCCGCCCGCCAACCGTCATGATTTCACCTTTCTTGCCCCCTGCCCGTCTTCCGGGCTGATCATTCAGGCGGAAGACGACGAAATCATCACGCCGATTTCGGTGGTCAAGCTGGTGGAAAAGCTGAAGGCGCAGAAATCCATCACCATCAATCATGACAGCATCAAGGGCGCCAACCACTTTTTCGAAAACCATCTGAGCGAGCTCATGGGCTCGGTGAACAGCTATCTGAACCAGCGACTCGCGGGGATCTAGAACGCGATCCGCGCCGCATTGCCGTTCCCGCCGTCAGGCCGGCCCCGGCTGCACGCCGTGCGGCAGATGCAGCACGCCGCCCACCACAGGCCGGGCGCAACCGGTCGTCCCCGGATAGGTCAGCGGCAGACCGCGAAGGCGACGTACCGCAAGAAAGGCGAATGCCTCCGCCTCCAGCGCATCGCCGCGCCAGCCCAGCGCCTCCACCGGTTCCACCATCACCGGCAGGCGGCGGCGCAGGCGCTTCATCAAGGTGGTATTGTGGCGCCCGCCACCGCAGATATACCATTCATCCACCGGCGCCGGGAAATGCTCCTGCGCGGCGACGATACCCTCCACCACGAAATCGGTCAGTGTGGAGGCCCCGTCCGCCGCACCGAGGCCGCGCACCGCCTGCATGGTGAAGTCGGCCCGATCCAGTGATTTCGGCGGTGAATCGGCGAAATATGACGAGTCCATAAGGTTCAGAAGTACATCCGAATGGGTCATGCCGCTGGAAGCCATGGCCCCATCCGCATCATAGGCCGCGCCGCTGTGGTGGCGCACCCAGTCATCCACCACGGCATTGCCCGGCCCCGTATCGAACGCCACCAGCGCCGGTTCTTCCGCGCCCGCGGTCAGATCGATCCAGGTCACATTGGCCACGCCGCCAATATTGACCACTGCCAGGCGACGGTGGCGCCCGCCGCGCGCGGCAAGGGCCGCATGATAGACGGGCACCAGCGGCGCGCCCTGCCCGCCACCAGCCACATCGGCGGCGCGGAAATCATTGATCACCGGCATGGAAAGCCGCCCGGCCAGCCGCCCGCCATCGCCGATCTGCCAGGTCCAGCCCCGATCGGGACGGTGCACCAGCGTCTGCCCGTGAAACCCCACCACATCGATATCGGTTGGCGCATATCCGCTGTTCTTCAGCAACTGCCGCACCGCTGCCTCATGCGCATCGGTCAGGTCCCGTTCCAGTACGCGCACATCCGCGCTATCCTTATCCGGTTCGACAAGGCTGGCGGCGTTTTCCATGGCGGCGCGAAGCCGGTCGCGCAGGCTGTCAGGGTAGGCCAGCGTGGTGGAAGGCCCCAGCCGTGTCACGGTCACGCCGTCCGTATGCATCAGGGCGGCGTCTATGCCGTCCATGGATGTACCACTCATCAGCCCGATGGCGATGCGGGCGGTGTCAGGGGCGCCGAAATCCGGGGCCGGGCTGTGCGTGGTCATGAACAACAGGGTCCTTCTGGCATCGCCGGGCAGGGCGAATGATCAAAAACAGGCTTTCCGGCAAAGTGGTCCGCCCGGCGCCCTGCATCAAGTCCTTTTCCCCGGCGGGCGCCTGTGCTAACCCCCTGTCGGTTGAAAGCCGACCTTCCCTCAATATCCGACAGCGCCGGGACGAAGATCATGACCGCGTTCAAATCCGACCTTCTGAATATCCTGTTAGAGCGGGGCTTCATTCATCAGGCCACCGACCTTGACGGGCTGGACAGCCTGCTGAACACGCAGTCCGTAAAGGGCTATATCGGCTTTGACTGTACCGGGCCATCCCTGCATGTGGGCAGCCTGGTATCCATCATGGTGCTGCGCTGGATGCAGAAATGCGGCCACCAGCCTGTTGTTCTGCTGGGCGGCGGCACCACCCGCATTGGCGACCCCAGCGGCAAGGATACACAGCGCCAGATGCTGACCGATGCCCAGATCGCCAGGAACAAGGCGGGCATCGGCCAGGTCTTCGCCCGCTTTCTGAATTTTGAAAACAGCACGCCCCCGGCGCTGGAAGTGGACAATGCGGATTGGCTGGACGGTCTGGAATATATCCCCTTCCTGCGGGAGGTGGGGCGCCATTTCACCATCAACCGGATGCTCACCTTTGACAGCGTGAAGCTTCGGCTGGACCGGGAACAGCCGCTCACCTTCCTGGAATTCAACTATATGATCCTTCAGGCCTATGACTTCATGAAGCTGGCGGAGCGGGACGGCGTGCGCCTACAGATGGGCGGCTCCGACCAATGGGGCAACATTGTCAACGGGATCGAACTGACCCGCCGCATGACCGGGCAGGAAGTATTCGGCCTGACCACACCGCTGATCACCACCGCCGATGGCGGCAAGATGGGCAAAACCGCGAGCGGCGCCATCTGGCTCAATAGCGACATGTGCAGCGATTATGATTACTGGCAGTTCTGGCGCAACACGCAGGATGCGGATGTGGGCCGCTTCCTGCGCCTGTTTACCGAGCTCCCGCTTGACGAAATCGCGCGGCTGGAAGCCCTGGAAGGCCGGGAAATCAACGAGGCGAAAATCCGCCTGGCGGACGCGGCCACAGCGCTCTGTCGTGGCCGGGATGCGGCGGAAAAAGCCAGGAAGACGGCTGTTGAAACCTTTGAAAAAGGAGGCGCGGGGGAAGACCTGCCCACCGTGCATGTGGGCGCGGCGCGCCTGTTGCAGGGGGCCGGGCTGCTGGACCTGTTCGTGGAGACGGGGCTGGCCAAATCCAAGGGCGAAGCCCGCCGCCTGATGAAACAGGGCGGCGCCAAACTCAATGGCACCGCCATTTCAGACCCGGAATCCTGCCTGCGCGAGGATGATTTCAAAGATGGCGCGGCCCAGCTTTCCGCAGGCAAGAAACGCCATGCGCTGGTGAAACCCGCCTGATCCTGTCATCCGTCCCGGCGGAGCCAACAGGCTGTATAAGCTCGCCAACAGGCCGCGTGCTCTCACGGGTGGCGGCCATCGTCCCCGCGGGGGGCCTCGTCGCCATCGCCGTCCCCGGCGTCCTCCTCTGTGCCCGGATCATTGCCATCCGGGGTATCGCCGTCTTCATCCTTTTCCGCCGCGTCGGGAATGTCCACGTCCGCCACCTGGCCCTTGCCGCGCTCGAACAGGCCGCGCAGAAAGCCGGGGGCCAGCCCCGAAACCGCGCTGACGGTCACGTCCGGCGCGCTCATGGCCCCCTTGACCCGATAGGAAAAGCCGATCAGCCCCTTGCCTTCTCCGCCGGTCAGCAATCCCCCGATCAGGGGAATATTGCCCACCAGCGAATTCAGGCCATAAGCAGGCACATAAACGCCGTTCACATTGATCTTGTTCTCATACACATGAAGCTGCCCCTCCAGCGTCATGCCGAAACGCGGGCCATTGGCCTGAACACCCTCGAAATCCATCAGCCCCCTGTCATAGACAAAAGGCACGGAAACCAGCCCCAGCCGATCCCCGCCTTCATCCACCAGATCGGACAAGCCGCTGACCACCCCTTCCTCCACGGCGGGGTTCAGGTCCGCCTGGGTCAGGATACGGGTATCCGTGACCTTGAGCGTGCCTTCCATCCACAAGTCCTGATCCCAGCCGCGCGTATGGCCTTCCAGCGTCATGGCCCCGCCTTCCAGATGGGCGAACACCCCCAGGCCGCGCAGCACCGCACCGCCATTGTCGGACTGGATGATCACCGCATTGGGGCCATCCCGCACATGGCGGATGGACAGATCCACAAACGCATCATCGGCCATCAGTTTACCAGTCAGGTTGGCCCATTCCGGGGCATTGTCACTGAACCGCGTTTCAAGGGACACATCCCGCAACCCCTCCTCGCCCAGCAGCAGCAGTTCATCGGCGGTCACGTCCATTTCCAGTGCCACGCCCATGGGCTCCATGCCCTGGCGATCTGCGGGCTGGTTCAAAAAGGGGCGGGCATCGAAGCGCCGGGCATCCACGGTCACCTGCACGGCGCCGTCACCCCGTTGCCGGGCTTCGAATTGCAGGCGGTTTTCCCCCATTTCGCGGATATCCATACCGGCATCGAAATAGGCCATCTCCACCACGCCGCCGCCATCCGACCAGTCCAGATTGAGCGTGGCATCCAGATGCTCCCCGCTCAGTGTCAGCGGTGCCAACTGGTTCCACCCGTCATGCATCAACAGGGTACCGGTGGCGGTGGCGGCCACGCCTTCGGGCTTGCGCCAGCTCATCTGCTCGAAATAGACGGCGGCGCGGCTCAGGTCCGCGGAAAAATTGCCATCGGTGAACTTGAGCGCCCGACCGCGAAAGGCCGCCTCCGCCCGCACCGGACCCCGAATCCATTGGGTGACATCCACGCCAAGTGCCTGCAATTCATCCTCGTCCACCGTGCCGGACGCCACCAGAAGGCTGGTTTTCGCATCCGGGTCGTCGCCGCCCGTCAGGTCTTCCCGCCAGCGCAGGTCCAGCGGCACACCATTGACCCTTCCCGACCCGGCAACGGTCAGGGCCTCGTTGGTCACAGTCAGATCAAGCGCACCATCGCGCAGGCCCTCGCCGTCCAGCAGATCATCCACCCGCGCGGCGGTGATCCGGGCGCTGGCGTCGTAACGGATCTGGTCGCGGGGGATATCCGGGCTGTCCATCGGAATTCGGATGCGGCCATCCACCACCGCCTGACCGCCGAGCCGGTCCAGCGCGATGTTCAGGCGCCGGTCCAGGTCCACCGGCCTGTTGGACAACAGCTCCAGAATGGGGCCGAGATCGTCCTTCATACGCAGGTCGAACGTGCCGGTCTTGCCGGTCTCCGCCATGATATTGTCCAGATAGACCCGTCCCTCGGACAAGGGCACACCGCCCGTTTCGGCGCCGTTCAAACGGATGTCCAGCGCCTGATGGGTCAGGGTGCCTGATCCATTGGCGCCGGTCAGGTCCGGCATGTGTTTCACATAGCGGGTGGCCACGCCGCTAACGTCAAAGGTAACGAGAAAAGGGGTGCCGCCCGCCAGCCCGCCGCTGCCATCGGGCCGCCAGTCCACCTCCAGCGTAATATCGCTGACCGTGCCTTCATGCATGTTTTCCCGCATCCAGGCACGCCCCCCGCGCTCCGACCCGTCGGGATGATAACGGGCGGGCCAATAGTGCAGAATGTCCTGCACCGACGCCCGCGACAGGCTGAACATGCCATCGATCCCCGGATTACGGCCCTTTTCGTGGAAATAGATGATCCCGCTACCGCGCATCGATCCGGGCGCCAGCCCCAGGTCCAGATCCTGCAGATGCGCCACCCGCTCAAGGGGATCAAAAGACAGATTGATCGTGCCATAGCGGATCGGCGCCCCCATAGGGAAGGTGCGCGGGTGGCGCAAATGCCCCTGCCCCAGGTCCATATAAAGCGCCGCTTCGGTCAGGCCACTGGATCGGTCCAGCGCCATATCCAGCGTGGCGGTCACCGGCACCTGCACCATGGCGGCGGCCACCGGAACGCCCATGATTCCGGCAAGGTCAGCGGGCACCACCCTGTCCAGGGTGATATTCATGGCCAATGCCCCCGCATCGGGCCGCCCGGTGGCGGACACGCTCAGCGTGACCCCCTGAGCGCCCAGTGGCAGGTCCAGCCGGGTGCGAAAGTCCAGCCGCCCGCCGGATCGATCAAACACGATTTCCGGCACCGTCAGCCGCCGCATCCCGTCCGGCACGCCCGCGGATCGCCAGTTCCCTTCAAGGGTCAGCATAAGATTGTTCAGGCGCACCGAGTCCAGATCCGGCATCAGGTCGGCCAGTCGGCGATCCATGGCCCGATAGAATGTGGCCACGGGTCGAAACGCCCGCGCCACGGGCATCTGGCCTTTTGCAAAAGTATCCGCCAACGCCTTCAGGCCCGGCGGCAGGGATTTCTGAATTGAGGCCGTATCGGTGGCGAGAGCCGGCGCGGGCACCGCATCGGCCCCATTCACATGATCGGCGGAACGGCGCAGGCTGATACGGGCATCCATCACGCCCAGCGTGGCCAGATCAAATCCGGGAAAGCGGCGGCCCGCCGTGATGCCCAGCGCAATGGCGGGAATACGGGCATCCACCCGACCTTCCGGGGCGATCAGGCGCACCTGCTCCAACGCCAGTCGGGGCCGCACCGCGCGCCAGTCCCAGGCCAGGGTGGCCTGGTCCACCTGCACGGTCCAGCCGGGCAGCCGATCCGACACCGCATCCAGCGCCGCCTGCCGAACCGGCCCCAGTTCCAGCGGCGCCACCATGATACGGGCGGCCAGCGCCAGCACGACAAGAACCATGGCGGTCAGCAGCCACAACAGGACCTGACCGACCCTGGCGACAACGCCTTTTGCCCACCCTGTACTCGCCCGTGTCACGCTATGGTCCTGCTACGCAATGCTTGATTTCGACGCGGCGGGAGACAAGAGTCGGTGCCGCCCGATTTGGCGGCCCGGCCAACCCGGCCCGGATCAAGGCATCCGAACCGGGCATCCATGCCCGTCTTCAGCACAGGTGTTAGAGCATGTCGAACACGACGCGTCCACAGTCACCATGCCATGATCCCGCCAAAGCGGGCGAAATTTGGGCCGAGTTGAGCGACCTGAACGACGAGGCAGGCCCACCCCCACCGGCGGCGGCAAGGCCATTGGCGGATCGCCTGTTCGGAAACAGCCCCTTTCTGGCGCGACTCGCATCGCGCAGCCCGGCGGCGGCTGCCCGTGCACTCGCCGCCGCCACCGGCGAGGCCGACGGCGACGGGGCGCTGAATGCCATTATCGCGCCGTTCGAAAACGCCCGCCCCGATGGCGAAAGCAAGGACAGCCTGATGGCCGCCCTGCGCCAGGCGCGCAATCACCTGGCGCTGCTGGTGGCCGCCATGGATGTGGCGGATGAATGGCCACTGGAGCATGTGACAGCGGCGCTCAGCCGGTTCGCCGATGCGGCGGTGGGGTCCGTGCTCGGCCACCTGCTGGCCCAGCGCATGACGCGGGGCGACCTGCCCTGGCCCGATGGCACCCCGGAAGCTGTCAGCCCGGCCCTGGGGCGAAACTGCGGCCTGTTCGTGCTGGCCCTTGGCAAGCTGGGCGGCGGGGAATTGAATTACAGTTCCGACATCGACCTGATCGTGCTGTTCGACCCGGAGCGCAGCCATTATCAGGGGCGTAAAACCCTGTCCGATTGCATGATCCGCATCACCCGCGACATGGTGGACATGCTGGAGCGCCGCACCGGCGACGGCTATGTGTTCCGCACCGATCTGCGCCTGCGCCCGGACCCCGGCGCCACCCCGGTGGCCCTGAGCGTGGATGCGGCGGAAAGCTATTATCACAGCCTGGCGGCCAGTTGGGAACGGGCGGCCATGATCAAGGCGCGCCCCATAGCGGGCGACATCACCGCCGCCACAACCTATCTGGACATGCTGTCCGGCTGGGTCTGGCGGCGCTCCATGGATTTCTCCACGCTGGACGATATCGCCAGCATCAAGACCCAGCTTCTGAGCCATTACGGCCAGAAGGACACGAGCTTTGAAGGCTTTGACGTAAAACTCGGCCGTGGCGGCATTCGGGAAGTGGAATTCTTCGCCCAGATCAACCAGCTTCTGTTCGGGGGGCGGGAGCCCAGCTTGCAGGAAAAACCCACCTGCCTTGTGCTGGACCGGCTGGTGGCCGCCGACCGGCTGGAAGCCCGCGTACGGGATCAGTTGGTGGCCGCCTATGAGGCGCTTCGGCGAATCGAGCACCGCTTGCAGATGATCGACGATGCCCAGACCCACAGCATCCCGGAAAGCGCCGACGCCCGCGGACGGCTGGTGCATCTGCTGGCCCTGCCGGATGAAGACAGCCTGCGCAAGACGCTGGGCGACCATACGCGCACCGTGCACGCCCATTATCAGGATCTGCTGCCGGACAGTGACGGCAACCGCGCCACCGCGGGGCCGGACCTGCCGGGCCTGCTGACGGAACACGGCTTCACGGCGCCGGACAAGGCCGCGGAACTGATCGAAGGCTGGCGGCGGGGGCGGTACCGGGCGGTGCGCACCGAACGGGCCCGGCGGCTGCTGAATGAAATCCTGCCCGATCTGCTCGCCGCCATGGGAGAGACGGCATCACCGGATGACGCCTTGAGCCGGTTTGACAAGTTCCTAAGCCAGCTTCCTGCCGGTGTTCAGCTTTTTTCATTATTGCAAGCCAATCCCGGCCTGTTCCGCCTGCTGGCCCGTGTCATGGGGCTGGCGCCCGCGCTGGCGGATCGTCTGGCGCGCAAGCCCACGCTTTGGGACCATGTGCTGGACCCGGACTTCTTCAGCCCGATACCGGACGGCGAAACCCTTCATGCCGAGCTGGTGGAGGCCCTGTCCCACGCGCGGGATTATCAGGACAGCCTGGATATCACCCGGCAGTGGGTTCACGAGCACAAGTTCCGCATCGGCGTTCACATGCTGGAAAGCCTGGCGGATGTGCGGCAATGCTGCGCCAGCATGACACGGGTGGCGGATGCGGCCCTGACCGCGCTGATCCCGGAAACGGAACGGGATTTCGAGCGCCGTCATGGCCGGTTTCCCGGCGGCGGGATCGCGGTTCTGGCCATGGGCAAATATGGCGGCGGGGAACTGACCCACACGTCTGATCTGGATATCGTCTTTCTCTATCAGGTGGCCGATGGCGCCGCCCAGTCCGACGGCGACCGGCCCCTCAGCCCCAGCCAGTATTTTTCCCGGCTGGGCCAGAACATCCTTACCGCGCTGACGGCGCTGACGCCGGAAGGGCCGCTGTTCGAGGTGGATACACGCCTGCGTCCCAGTGGCGCACAAGGGCCGCTGGTGGTCACGCTCAAAACCTTCGAGGACTATTACACCAGCAGCGCCTGGACCTGGGAGCATATGGCGCTGACCCGCGCCCGACCCGTACTGGTGCCAGATACCATGCGGGCACCGCTGAAAGACAGCCTGCGCCGGGTCTTGACCGCCCCGCGCGACGCGGACAGGCTGGTGGTGGATGTGGCCAATATGCGCGCCCGTCTGTTCAGCGAATTTGGCACGGACAATCCCTGGTCGGTCAAGCATGTGCGCGGCGGTCTGGTGGATATCGAGTTCATCTGCCAGTATCTGATGCTGAAAACGGGCCACCGGGAGCCGGAAATCTTCACCGCCGAAATCAGCGACTGTATCCGGCGCCTTAGCTGGCTGGACGTTCTGATGGACGGCGCCGCCGACACGCTCAACTCGGCCCACTGGCTGCAACAGAATGTACAGGCCGTTCTGCGGCTCAGCCTTGGCACGGCACCAAACACGGATGACCGCATTCCCCCGGCTCTGCGGGATGTGTTGTGCCGCGCCACGGGCATGGAGGACTTTGCCACCCTGAAGGAGCGGCTGGTACGCACGCAGGAAATGGTCCATGCGATCGCGCGCAATCTCATCGAAACGCCCGCCGAGCGCGCCAGCGAACGGTTGGAACAACCCTGAACACGGTTACGACCCCACAGTTTGAGGAGACCCGCCATGAGTGACAGCACCCGCCCGGTGGAAGGCGACACCGCCCCCCACTTCACCCTGCCCGCCACCACGGACAGCGGCGAAATCAGCCTGGCCGAGCGGCTGTCCGCCGGGCCTGTGGTGGTTTATTTCTACCCCCGCGACAACACGCCCGGCTGCACCACCGAGGCGCAGGATTTCACGCGCCTGAAGGCGGATTTCGACGCGCTGGGCGCCACTGTCATCGGCATCAGCCGGGACAGCCTGCGCAAGCACCACAATTTCACCGAAAAACAGGGCCTTGCCATCCCGCTGGCCGCCGATGAGGGCGGCACGGTGTGCGCGGCTTACGGCGTATGGGTGGAAAAGACCATGTATGGCAAAAAGTCCTTTGGCATTGAGCGATCCACCTTCCTTGTGGCGCCGGATGGGTCGCTGGCCGGGGTCTGGCGCAAGGTGAAGGTAAAAGACCATGCCGCCGCCGTGCTGGAAGCCGTGCGCGGCCTCGCAAATCAGGCATGACCACCCCATCGGCACAGAACGGTGCACCACCGGAACAGGCCAGCCTGGCAAGCGCGG
The DNA here is from genome assembly GCF_037658235.1 of Yunchengibacter salinarum. Lineage (NCBI taxonomy): Bacteria > Pseudomonadati > Pseudomonadota > Alphaproteobacteria > Kordiimonadales > Kordiimonadaceae > Yunchengibacter > Yunchengibacter salinarum. Next base: position 275,206 of record NZ_JBBJLN010000004.1, read on the forward strand.
CCTGCGGCGTACTGAAGACCGCCCCGGCCCGCCAGAAGGCCGCCCGCGCCCGCGCCGTCGCGGCGGATTGGGCCGCCGGGCGGCTGGACTGGCGATTCGACTGCCTGCCCGGCCAACGCCCGGCCCGGCCAGCGCATCCCGAATTGCGGGCGCCGGGCGAAATGCCAAAACGGCGCAAGGCGGGCACCCCGGCCAGCCGGGTCGCGCTGATTCATGCGGTGGCCCATATCGAACTCAACGCCATCGATCTGGCCTTTGATATTGTGGCCAGGTTCGGCCATCTGTTTCCCCGCGCCTTCAGCGATGACTGGGTTCGGGTCGGAGACGACGAAGCGCGGCATTTCCTGATGCTGGATAACCGTCTCGCCGCCTTTGACAGCCATTACGGCGCCCTGCCCGCCCATGACGGATTGTGGCAATCCAGCGAAGCCACGGCGGGGGACGTGCTGGCCCGGCTGGCCGTGGTGCCCATGGTGCTTGAAGCGCGCGGGCTTGACGTGACCCCGGACATGGTGAAGCGGCTCCATGGCCACGAGGACCATGAAACCGCCCGGCTGCTGGGCATCATCTATGAGGATGAAAAAAGCCATGTGGCGGCGGGCAGCGACTGGTTTCACCATCTCTGCGCCGAGCGCGACCTTGACCCGGAAGCCACCTTTCAGGCCAAGGTGCGGGCCTGTTTCAACGGCACGCTGAAGCCACCTTTCAACCGACCGGCCCGCGATGAGGCGCGACTTCCGGTTACGTTTTATGAACCCTTGGCTGCTATGCTGGAGCATGGCATTTGAGCCCCTGAAAAAGACACTTGGAAACAAACAGTTGCGCACAAGGGTACCCCTGATAAGATCAGGCGGGACCGGAGCGGCCCGAAAAAGGGCTGGGAATGGCGCCAATTTTGCGGATAGTCGGGCATTGTAACGGCCACAATGCCGCGGATTTGCGCAAGTGAAAGCGGATCAGTGAGGGCACTTTGCATTTGCTCGGTCGAATGAAACTGCGGATCAGCCTGGGGCTGCGCAAGCGCATACGGCGCCTGCGCCGGGTGCCCCCGGCTGTGCAGCGCTGGCAGGTGCGATGGCGCATGATCCGAAGCGACATGGCCGTTCGCCGCGCTGCGGTGCAGAAATGGCGCCTGTCCCACTTCCCGGAACGGCAGATTTTCCTGCGCAGTGAAGGACGCGTCCGCTTCTTCACACTGGGCAGTTATTTGCAAATGATGATCGTGGCCTCTCTGGTTGGGGGCACCGCCTGGGCGGGCGTGACCACCTATACCTATCTGACGCGGGACGCGCGCGTGGCCGCCAAGGACCGCACCATTTCCAGCATTTCCGCCCGGTATGACACGCTGGCCCGCGATTTTTCCACCTTGCAGCAGACTCTGGCGGATCGCGCCCGGACACTGGAAAAGCGACAGGCACTGCTGGAAGATCTGGTGCGCGCCGCCGATGATAGACAGATCGTCCCGGACGAGGGTGTGACCATACCGGAACGCATGACCGTGCCACAATCGGGCGCCGCGCAGGCTGTGGATACGGATAATGCCAGCGATATGGCCGAGGATACCCAGGGCGCACCGGAAGCACCGCTGCCGGGCGACGGGGAAGGCAAGCAGTCGGCCAGCCCGCGTGATGCGGCGACCGGCGCTGACGCCGCCGCGCCCACAGGACTGATGGACCGGCTGTTCGGCGCGGGCACAACCAGTTTCGCCGCCGCCGCCGGTGACGACACGGCGCAGCCCCCACCCGCGCCGGATGATCCCTATGCCCGTATCGCCACCCGCCTTGGCCAGCTGGACCGGCGGCAGGAAGCGCTTGCGGGCGCGCTTCGCAAGGCCGTTCTGTCACGGCTGGAAGCAGTGGATGCGGCGCTTGCGCCCACCACACTCAGCGTTAATCATCTGCTGACCCGCTGGACCGGCAATGTGCCTGGCGCCGGCGGGCGCGGCGGGCCGTTGATCGCGCCGGGGCGAGGCGTGCCGGACTTTGCCGCCCTCAGGGGGGACGACGGCGCGCGCACCGCGCTATACCGCCTTTTCAATGACTGGGAGCGGCTGGAAAAGGCGCTGATCGCACTGGACAGCATTCCCGTGGGGAAACCCGCGGATCGTTATTATGTTTCAAGTGACTTCGGACGGCGGCGAGACCCCGTTCGCCGGTCCTGGGCTTCACATTCAGGACTGGACATGGCCGGCTGGCCCGGCACCGCCATTCGCGCCACGGCACCCGGTAAGGTGATTCATGCCGCTTGGTATGGCCCTTATGGCCGAATGGTGGAAATCGACCATGGCAATGGCTTTCATACCCGCTATGGTCACATGCGACGAATCCGGGTAAAAGAGGGGGATCGGGTGAAGCTCGGTCACCGCATCGGAGATATGGGCAAATCGGGGCGCGCCACCGGCACCCATCTACATTATGAAGTGTGGTTCGATGGCGATGTGCGTGATCCCCAACCATTCTTGAAAGCGGCAAACGATGTTCTCGAAATCAAAACCAAGTCAGGACGACATGACCAAAATACCGACTAAGGAAGCGCCCACGCCCCCAACCGGCGGCGTAGGGTCCCCGACGCCGGCTATCATCGGCTCGGATGTTCAGATTGACGGGAATGTTCGCACTGCGGGCGAGCTTCAACTGGACGGCAGCATCAAGGGCGACATCGACTGCGGTGGCCTTGTCATGGGGGAAACCGCCTCCATCGAAGGCATGATCACCGCGGAAAGTGTCACCGTTCGCGGCAAGGTGAACGGGGAAATCCGCGCTGGCTCCGTCAGTCTGGAAAAATCCGCCGTGGTGGACGGTGACATTTACCACGAAACCCTTACCGTGCAGGCAGGCGCACGCCTGACCGGCAAGCTGGCGCAGGGCAATGATGTGGGCCGCGGCCATGGTGCTGCACCGTCTGCACCACCACCGCCGCCGTCCGCGCCCACGCCACCCCCGGAATCCGGCAATGGTGGTGATGACACCCAGCCCGGCGGCCAGGGTTGATACTCCGCCACGGCTGACAGTGCAGGGGCCGAATTTGCCTGGTGGCGGCCTGCGTGATCCGGCCCTTTCCGGCCCGGCCCACGGCAGTCTTGTATTGCGGCACCAGAATACATGACCCCACAAAAGGGGCGCCCACCGGATCGGCGGCGCCCCTTTTTTCATGGCCGGTTCTTGCGGAAACAGAGGAGGATCAGCCTTCTTCCGCCGTATCCTGACCCGGCTGATCGCCGTGGACACGAGCCGCCAGTGCGGCGGCGAGGAAATTGTCCAGCCTGCCATCCAGTACGGCCTGGGGCTGGCTCGATTCCTCCCCCGTGCGCAAGTCCTTCACCATCTGATAGGGCTGCAACACATAAGACCGTATCTGATGCCCCCAGCCGATTTCGGTCTTGGTGGCATTGACGGCGTTGGCCTCTTCCTCCCGCTTGCGCAATTCCGCCTCATACAGGCGGGCACGCAGCATGTTCATGGCCGTTGCCCGGTTCTTGTGCTGAGACCGCTCGCTCTGGCACTGAACCACGATGCCGCTTGGCTGGTGGGTGATCCGCACCGCGCTGTCCGTGGTATTGACGTGCTGACCGCCTGCCCCGGAGGCGCGGTAGGTATCCACCTTCAGGTCGCTGTCATTGATGTCCACCTCAATGGATTCATCAATCACCGGATAGACCCAGACGGAAGCAAAGCTGGTGTGGCGACGAGCGCTGGAATCATAAGGCGAAATGCGCACCAGTCGGTGCACGCCGCTTTCGGTCTTCAGCCAGCCGAAAGCGTCTTCCCCCTTCACCAGCAGCGTGGCGGACTTGATGCCCGCTTCCTCCCCGTCGGAAACCTGCACAAGCTCCACCTTGTACTTCTGGGACTCGGCCCAGCGCGTGTACATGCGCAGCAGCATGTTGGCCCAATCCTGGGATTCGGTACCCCCCGCGCCTGCATGGATTTCCACATAGGTGTCGTTACCGTCCGCCTCGCCGGACAGCAGGGCCTTCAGTTCCGTCTTACGGGCCTGATCCGCCAGCGCCCGAAGATTGTCCTGGGCTTCGGCGATCATGTCTTCATCGCCTTCGGCCTCGGCCAGTTCCAGAATGTCCCGGGTGTCGTCCAGGTCGCTTTCGATACTGCGCACGGCGGATACGGAATCCTCCAGCCGGGTGCGTTCCTTCATCAGTTTCTGCGCCTGGGTCGGATCGTTCCACAGGGTGGGATCTTCCGCCAGGGCGTTCAATTCGTCCAGTCTCAGTACAGCCTGATCCCAGTCAAAGATGCCTCCTCAGCAGTGCGAGCGACTGCTGGAGTTGATCGACCAATGCCTGTGCTTCAGCGCGCATGAATGCCTCGTTCAGCTAGAGAAAACGGATATCGCGGGAGACCGGTCAATAAATACCGCCCGTCCCTTCACGAACGCCGCCTTTTTGGCCCAGCGCGCCGGAGCCGTCAAGCACTGCAAGTTCACCGAAACGCGGCTCGTGACCCGGCTTGAAAGCCTCCACGATAACGCGCTCATCTCCCGGTCGGGCCGGCAGACCGGTCTTTGCATTGATCCGTACAAGGCGGATACCGGCAGGCATACGGAACGGCACGCCGGGGTCCCCTTCCAACGCCCCCCGCATGAAATCGCGCCAGATCGGCACGGCGGTGCTGGACCCCTCTTCGCCGGGGCCGAGGGAGCGCGGCGTATCGAACCCCACATAAACCCCCACCGCCAGATCGGCGGAAAAGCCCACAAACCAGCCATCCTGCGCATCATTGGTGGTGCCGGTCTTGCCGGCAAGGGGCTTGCCGAGCACCCGTATCTTGCGCCCGGTCCCGTTCTGCACCACACCTTCCAGCATGGAAACCAGTTGATACGCGGTCAGGCGCCCCAGCACCTGCTTGCGATCGTCGGGGATGGTGGGTTCGGGCACTTCGGGATCGAAAGGCGCGGAACAGCCGGGGCAAGGCCGGTCATCCGCCCGGTAAATGGTGCGCCCGCGCCGATCCTGCACCCGGTCGATCAGCGTTGGCCGGATTTCCTTGCCGCCATTGACCATCATGCCATAAGCGGCGGTCAGATCGATCAGCCGCACTTCGCCCGCGCCGAGAGAGGCGGCGAGCGTGGGTGTCATATTGTTCGCCACACCAAGGCGGCGCGCGTAATTCATCACCCGATTCATGCCCAGATGCTGCGCCAACCGGACGGTCATCAGGTTGCGGGATCGCACAATGCCCAGCCGAAGGGTGGACGGGCCATAGAATTTGTTGGAACTGTTGCGCGGCTTCCATTTCCCCTGGCCGCCGCCCTGATCAATGACAAAGGGCGCGTCCAGCACCAGGCTGGCTGGTGTAAACCCGTTTTCCAGCGCCGCGGCATAAACAACCGGCTTGAAGGCGGAGCCCGGTTGCCGCTGTGCCTGAACGGCGCGGTTGAACTCGCTTTCCTGATAATCGAAACCGCCAACCATGGCATGGACCCGGCCCGTGTGCGGGTCCATCGCCACCAGCGCCCCTTCCACATCCGGCACCTGCTTCAGGGCAAACCGGGGCACGCCGGTGGTATCATCCGCACCCGGCAGCGCGATCTGCACCATGCCGCCATCCTCAAGCGGGGCGACGGGCACCACGTCCCCGGCTTCGAGCAGGTCCGACGGCGCCTCTGGCCGTGCGCCGACACGCTGGCCCTCAATATAGCGCCGCGCCCAGCGCATGGTCTCGAACGGCACGAACCCGTATCGGCCATCCGCGAGCCCGATCAGGGCCCCATCGCTCGCCACCCGGTGCACCAGCGCCAGGCGCCAGTCCGACAGGCCCAGGGGAATATCCAGCGCCGCCAGCCTGTCCGGCCAGTCCTTGAAATCATCCAGGCGGGTCAGCGGGCCGCGCCAGCCATGGCGGCGATCATAGGCCACCAGCCCTTCCCGCAGCACCTTTTCCGCCATACTCTGAAGGCGCGGCTCCAGCGACGTGCGCACGCTCAGCCCCCCTTCATAAAGCGCCTTGGTGCCGAACCGGCCAGCCACTTCCCGGCGCACCTCCTCGGCGAAATAATTGGCCTCATAGCGGGCAGTGCGCTGGGTGGTGGCCATTTCCAGCGGCTCGGCCACCGCCTTGTCATAGGTGGCCCTGTCTATATGACCCAACACCAGCATACGGCCCAGCACCCAGTTGCGCCGGGCCACGGCACGGTCATGGTTGCGCACGGGATGATAATTGTTCGGCCCCTTGGGGATGGCCGCCAGATACGCCATCTGGGCCACCGTCAATTCGCTCAGGGATTTATCGAAATAATTAAGCGCGGCGGACGCCACGCCATAAGACCGGTTCCCGAAATAAATCTCGTTCAGATACAGTTCAAGGATCCTGTCCTTGGAATAGGCGCGTTCGATCCGCAGGGTCAGGATCATTTCCTTGATCTTGCGATCAAGTTTCTGATCCAGCGTCAACAGGAAATTGCGCGCCACCTGCTGCGTAATGGTGGATGCCCCCCTGAGCGGCCCACCCCGCACCAGATTGACCGCCGTGGTGGCCGCGGCCCGCAATATGCCCATATAATCGAGCCCGGAATGCTCGTAGAAATTCTTGTCCTCCGCAGACAGGAACGCCTTGATCAGCGGTTCCGGCACCACTTCGATCGGCACGAAAAGCCGGTCCTGCCGGGCATATTCCTTCAGCAGACTGCCATCCCCGGCGTGAATACGGGTCACCACAGCCGGTTCGTAATTGGCCAGCGTGCGATAATCCGGCAGGTCGCGGCCATAATGGATGATCGCCCACAGCACCACGCCCGCCGCCGCCAGCATACCCAGAAGGCCAAGCCAGAAGCCCCACACGACCATGCGCCGCCAAAGCGGCCTGCGCTTGCGCTGCTTCCCGTTTGGCGGGGGCGTGGTGTTCTGCTTACTGGCTGTCATCCTGTTCCGGGACCTGATCGTTTATCGGGATTTTCATGGCAACCGGCAATGTGACGCCTGCCAATTCACGCCTGTTCCCTCGGTCATCTTCACCGCCATTTCATGGCGCGTGAATATGGCGACCGGAAGGCATTTCAGGCTGGATATGCGCGCCCCGGCACCGGAAATCAACCCTGCTTCGTCAACGACCCAGCGCGGTCATGTGCTGAAAATACCGATCCACCGCCCGGCGCACGGCCAGCGCGATCCGCTTGCGCCCGCTATCGCTGTTCAACATGCGGGCATCCTGACGGTTGGACAGATACCCCGTTTCCAGAAGCACGGACGGAATTTCCGGCGATTTCAGCACCACGAACCCGGCAAAGCGATGGCCGCGGCTGTGCATCTTCACCTGCTGCCGCATTTCCGGCAACAGCATCTCGGCGAACTGGGCGGAATAATTCATCGTCTCCCGCTGGGCCAGATCGATCAGAATGCCGGAAACGTCATCATCGGCCACGTCCAGCCTGAGCCCGGCGAACAGGTCAGAGCGGTTTTCCTTTGCCGCCAGCCGGGCGGCTTCCCGATCCGACGCGCTTTCCGACAGGGTATAGACGGTACCGCCGCGCACATTGGGGTTATCAAGCGCATCGGCATGAACGCTGATGAACAGGTCCGCCTGATGGCGGCGGGCCACCTGCATCCGCTTACGCAAGGGCAGGAAGATATCCCGGTCCCGCGTCAACCGCACGTCATAGCGCCCGGTGGACTCCAGCCGGTCCTCGATCACGCGGGCGATGCGCAGCACCACCACCTTTTCATTCACACCAAGCGCGCCCAGCGTGCCCGGGTCCACGCCGCCATGGCCGGCATCCACCACCACGATGCGCCGCCCGCCGGGCTTACGCTCGCGGGTGGATTGCGGCACGCTGGCGCGGCTGATCTCCGAGCGGCTGGGCTGATTGCTGCGGGTTTCCGCCACCGCCTTTTCAAACGCCGCCGCCGAACTGTTCCGCAGATCGATCACCACCCGCTTGCCGGACCCGTCCCGCGGCGGCAGATGGAAAACCCGATCAACGACCACGGGGCGGTCCAGGTCGAACACCATGCGATAAACATTTTGCGCGAACAGGCCGTGGCGATACCCTTTCACGGCGCCCTTGCCATCGATCCGCCGGGGGCCGAGCCATTCAGCGGCGGGCATGTCCACCACCACACGGCGCGGCTCCGTCAACAGGAAGGGTTTGGGCTCGAACCGCTCGGACGTTTCGAGAACAATGCGGGTCACGTCCCCGTGGCGGCCAAAACGCATGTCGGAGACGGCGATCGGGTCCGCCAGCGCCGCGCCGTCAAGCCATGCAAGGGCCAGCGCGGCAAGCCCGATCGCCAGCCCCCCTGCCCTGGTGACCATATCGCGCACGCATACCAGCCTGAAGGCCATGACCGTCCACACTCCCCGAGCTATGGATAATTCCCACTTGCCTTGATTCTATTGATTTTTGCCCGCCAGACAAGAGAAATGGCGCGCCGCGGACCCACGGGCGGCGCGTTGAACCGGGCGGGCTGTTTTTCCATTGTAATCAGAAACACGAACGCCTAGGCTGCCGGGGCGAGTTTCTTGCCCGGCGCCATCCGTTGATGGGCGGTACCGGGCCGGCCCGGTGGTTCTGGCAATCCATTGGCCCCGACAATCCGCCCCGACAAAGCGCTCTTCAAAGCGCCGGGGCAATGAACAGACCGGCATTGCGTAGCCGGATCGGGGTCGGCGCGGTTCCTTCCGGCCAATCGAAAAGGACAAGAAGCGGTGACCCCTAACCCGCATGACCACAACCGATTCAGACCATCGCCGCGCGATGGACGGGACCGCCAGATCATGGTGGCCGGATCGGTTCCGTCCTGCGGGCCACGCTTTCGGGCAGGCGCCAGCTTCCCGGTCGGGTCGGCCTGTATGTGCCCCCGTTCCGCTGTCCACACCGCACAGACACACATTAACCAATTGGGCCCGTCCCCTGGGGGGCAGGTTCGCCCGCGCGGCCGGTTTGAACGCACTGACCGGCAGCCCGCGCCCGCGAACCCGTTTGAAATGATCAAAGAGCCGCGTCGGCCACTGTCGGCGGGGCACCCTGTCCATTCATCTCACCACCCAGGCGGGACGAGGTCCGGAGAAGAGACCTATGTCCACACGTATGCTGATCGATGCGCGTCACGACGAGGAAACGCGCGTAACCATTGTTGATGGAAACCGTGTAGAGGAATTCGACTACGAGTCCCAATCCCGCCGCCAGTTGAAAGGCAATATCTATCTTGCCCGCGTGATGCGGGTGGAGCCGAGCCTTCAGGCGGCCTTTGTGGATTATGGCGGCAATCGCCACGGCTTTCTGGCCTTCAGCGAAATCCATCCCGACTATTATCAGATCCCGGTGGAAGACCGGAACGCCCTTCTTGAGGCGGAGCGTGATGCCGTTCGTGCCGAAGGGCCGGGCGGCAATGACGATGATGACGACGGCCCGGATGATGAGGCGGACACCGACCTCAGCGCGGAGGACGGCGAGGCCCCTTCCGATGAGGATGAGCCGGTTGACCGGTCCATAGCAAAAGAAAGCGCGGAAGACGAAAAAGACGCCGAGGTGGCAGAGGCCGCCGCTGTGCGCCGTGCACAGCGGGAATTGAAGCGCCGCTACAAGATTCAGGAAGTGATCAAGAAGCGCCAGGTGCTGTTGATCCAGGTGGTCAAGGAAGAGCGCGGCAACAAGGGCGCGGCGCTGACCACCTATCTGTCGCTGGCCGGGCGCTATTGCGTGCTGATGCCCAATTCCACCCATGCCGGCGGCATCAGCCGGAAGATCAGTCAGGCCATTGATCGCAAGCGCCTGAAGAAAATCATCCACGATCTGGAAGTGCCGGAAAACATGGGGCTGATCATCCGTACGGCGGGGATCAAGCGCACCAAGGCCGAGATCAAGCGGGACTTCGATTATCTGGTAAGGTTGTGGAACGGCATCCGGGAACTGACGCTGAAGTCCATCGCCCCGACCCTTGTGTATGAGGAAGGCGACCTGATCAAGCGCACCATACGCGATGTCTATACCCGCGAAGTGGATGAAATCCTTGTGGAAGGCGAAAAGGGCTATCGCACCGCCAAGGACTTCATGAAGCTGCTGATGCCCAGCCACGCCAAGAAGGTGCAGCATTATCGGAACCGCATCCCCCTGTTCCATCGCTATCAGGTGGAAAGCCAGCTTGAGAGCATGTATCAGCCCGTGGTGCAGCTCAAGGCGGGGGGCTATATCGTCATCAACCCCACCGAGGCCCTGATCTCGGTGGACGTGAACTCCGGCCGCTCCACCAAGGAACACAATATCGAGGAAACGGCGCTGCACACCAACCTGGAAGCAGCCGAGGAGGTGGCACGTCAGCTCCGCCTGAGAGACATGGCCGGCCTGATCGTGATCGACTTCATCGACATGGAGGATCGCGGCAACAACCGGGCGGTGGAAAAGCGCCTGAAGGACGTGCTTAAGAACGACAGGGCGCGGGTTCAGGTAGGCCGCATCTCCAGCTTCGGGCTTCTGGAAATGTCCCGTCAGCGGCTGCGCCCCAACCTGCTGGAAGCCAGCACGGTGACCTGTGAGCGCTGCCACGGCATGGGCGTGGTCCGTTCCGTGGACTTCGCCGCGCTCAAGGTACTGCGCGAGCTGGAGGAAGAAGGCTTGCGTGGCCGCAGTGCGCTGGTGACGGTGCGCGCCCACCCGGATGTGGCGATCTATCTTCTGAACAAGAAGCGCGCCATCGTGATGGAGCTGGAGCGCACCTATAACATGGCGGTGGACCTGATTCCCGACCCCAAATTGGGCCCGTCGGACATCGATCTTGCCCACCAGGCCACCAACCCGGATGACCGCAGCGATGCCACGGTGGCGGATAATGTGATCACGCCGCATGGGCTCGTGGCGCCATCCGCCCTGCCGGACCCGGCGGAGGACGCGGCTGACGATACGGCGCCCGCCAAAGACGATGCCCCGAAAGAAGATCAACCGGAAGAGCAGAAACGCCGGCGCCCGCGCAAGCCGCGCGAGAACAAGCCCGAATCGACGGAAAATAACGATTCGCGGTCCAATGATGATGGCGGGGAAGACAAACCCAAGCCCCGACGCAGGCGCGGTCGGCGCGGCGGGCGTCGTCGGCGCAAGTCCCCGGAAAACCAACAGCCGGAGCAACAGGTGCAGGAGCAGCCATCCACCGCGCAGGCGGACGGTGACCATGCGGCGGACGGGGCACAACCCTCCGAGGCCGCGGCCCGTGGCGATGCGGCTGAGAATCCGGCTGCCGTCTCCTCTGCGCCTGAAAAGGCTGGGGAGGCAGGAGCCCAGGTGAGCGCCCCCGCCCCTGAGCAGGCCGATGATGCCACACCTGCCGCCGTCTCCGATGCCGAGACCACGAACAGCCCCGCCCGGAAAAAGCCCGCGCGCCGGCGCCCTGCCCGCAAAAAGGCGGAAGCGGAGGCTTCGGATGCACAGGCTGGTGATGCGCCTTCCGAAACCAGGGACGATGCGCCGGCCCCCAAGCCGCGCCGCCGGTCCCGCAAAAAGGCTGAAGACAGCCCTGCCGTGGCCGAGAAGGACCAGAGCGAGGGAACCGAAGCGGCGGAAAAGCCCAAGCCCGCCCGCAAGCGCCCGGCGCGCAAGAAGCCCGCTGAAAAGGCGGAAGCTGCGCCTGAAGCCCACTCCGCACCGAAAGACGCGGCAAAGGCGGATAGCGCACCAAAATCGGAGGAGCCCGACAACAAGGTGCCTGCCGAAGATATCCTGAAAACTGTGGCAACCCAGGACACGCCCGCGCCTCAGGCACCGAAGCAGGCAGCACCCCGGAAGGATGCCGACACAGGAACCGACGGCGGGAACCCGAAAGCCGACAATCAGCCTGAAAGTGACGGTGACAATCCCAAGCCGCGCAAGGGCTGGTGGAGCCGCACCTTCGGCTAAGCCCGACAATGGGGCCATGCGCCCCGCACGAAAACCAGAAAGCCGCCCCGGAAGAACCGGGGCGGCTTTTTTAATGTGCGGATGGCAGGTTGGGTTCCGCGCCCTTCAAAGGCGCGCCTGATGGCGCAGTCGGGAAAACGTATCAGCTAACAGGCAGGAGAAGCGCGGCCACGCGGCGCCCTTCAGCCACCAGAACATTGAAAGTGCGCGCGGCGGCCCCTGTATCCATCAGGTCCACGCCGATGCCCGCATCCGCCAGCGCCGTGCGAATGGCTTTGGGGGGCAGATCGGTGGCCGTTCCGGTTCCCAGCAAGACCAGCTCTGGCCGCGGGGCATGGTTCAGCATCGGGGTCAGGTCCGCTTCACTCAAACCCGCCGTGTCGGTGGCGGAAACGGGATGCACGCCGGTTTCCAGAAGCAGTACGCCGCCCTCGAACCGTCGGCCCATGATGCGAAAACCATTGTCTCCATAGGCATCCACGGTAAGCCGGTCATCCACTGACTGCTGCCGCATTTCCAGACCGCCCGACTTTATCGGCTCATCGCTCATGAAGGTCTCCGCTGCATTTGGCCCGGTACTGGATCAAAAGGCATCCGCGGCACCGGGACGGGACTTGTCCACAGTGGGGTCGTTTTCCCCGTCATCCTGCTCGAACGCATCCCGGCGCATATTGAGCCGCGTCAGAACCGGCACCGCCACATAAATGGAGCTGTAGGTGCCGATGACAACGCCCCAGATCATGGCCGCGGTAAAGCCCCGGATCACTTCCCCGCCGAACAGGAACAGCGAAACCAGTGCCAGCAGCGTGGTTACGGAGGTCATGATGGTGCGGCTCAGGGTCTGGTTCAGGGACAGGTTCAGCACGTCATCCAGCGGTGTCTTGCGATATTTCCGCAGATTTTCCCGCACCCGGTCATACACCACCACGGTATCGTTCAGCGAATAGCCCACAATGGTCAACAGGGCCGCAATAATGCTCAGATTGAATTCCAGCCGGGTAAGGGCGAAGAACCCCACGGTCAGAAGCACATCATGGACCAGTGCGATGACCGCGCCCACGCCAAACTGCCATTCGAAGCGAAACCAGATATAGATCAGAACCGCGATCACGGCCACGGTCACGGCAATGGTGCCATCCGTTTTCAGTTCACCGGAAACCTTGGGACCGATGATGTTTTCCTGCCGATAATCCACATCGGCCAGACTTTCGCTAAGCGCCGCCTTGGCCGCGTCCATGGCCGCCATCTGCGCTTCATCGCCGCCGGGCTGGCGCTCGATCCGAATGAGCGCCTCGGTCGGGCTGCCATATTCCTGCACGGCCACCTCGCCCAGATTCTGAGCGTTCAGAACGTCACGCACTTTAGCGATCGGGATGGGCTTTTCCATGCCGATCTCGATGGCAATACCGCCCTTGAAATCAATGCCATAATTCAGGCTGTTGACGGCGAACAGGGCCACCGACCCGATCATGAGCACAAGCGAAAGCACAGCCGCTATGCGATGGCCTTTCAGGAAGTCGATCTTGGTGTTCCGGGGCAACAGCCGCAGCAACATGGTGCGTCTCCGCTTGGCCTAAATGGGCAGTTTCTGGGGGCGTGACCGGCGCAACCAAAGCGCCAGGATCATGCGGGTGAGCAGGATGGCCGAGAACATGCTGGTGACAATGCCGATCCCCAGCGTGACAGCGAAACCCTGCACCGGTCCCGACCCCATCATGTAGAGAATGAAGGCCGCGATGAAGGTGGTGATATTGGCATCGATAATGGTGGAAAACGCCTGACCATAGCCCTGCTCCATGGCGGGGAAAGGCTTGCGGCCCGCGTCCTGCTCTTCCCGGATGCGCTCGAAGATCAGCACATTGGCATCCACCGCCATGCCCATGGTCAGCACGATACCGGCAATGCCCGGCAGTGTCAGGGTCGCCTGAAACAGGCTGAGCGCCCCGGCAATCAGAATCAGATTAATGATCAGCGCCGTATTGGCGGCAAGACCGAAACGGCCATAGCTCATGGTCATGAACACGATCACCGCGACAAAGCCGATCATGGAGGCAATCTTGCCCGCCCTGATCGAGTCCGCGCCCAGGTCCGGGCCCACCGTGCGCTGCTCCAGCACGCTGAGCGGCACCGGAAGCGAGCCCGCCCGCAGCATGGTGGACAGGCGCTGAGCTTCCTCGATAGTGAAATTGCCGGTGATGATACCGCTGCCGCCCACGATCGGGCTGCGGATCACCGGTGCGGAAATGATCTTTTCATCCAGGACGATGGCAAAGGGCCGCCCCACATTATTGCGGGTATGGCGGGCAAATTTGCGCGACCCGCCCGCATCAAAGGAAAAGGAGACGGCGGGTTGGCCGTTTTCGTCATAGGTGGCCTTGGCATCCGTCAATTCCTCGCCGGACACGATGACCCGCTTGCGGATCACCTGAACGCCGCCGGACTCGCTGGGCAGGGCCTTCTGGCTGGGCCGCAGGCGACCGCGGGCCACATCCTGCTGGCTCACATCGGTCACCACGTCATGAAAGGTGAGCTTGGCCGTGGTCTGAATCAGCTTCAGAAGCGCATCGGGATCGTCCGCGCCAGGCACCTGCAAAATGATGCGCCGATCACCCTGGGGTTGAAGCGTAATCTCCCGCGTGCCTTCCGGGTCGATCCGCTTGCGCACCACTTCCATGGCGCGCTGAACGGCATCCCGCTGCTCGGTCTCGATCCCCTCTTCGGTGAGGGTCAGCGTGAACTGTGTGCCGTCCTGGCTGAGCCGAACCGTGCGCACACCGCCGCCCATAAAGCCCTGGCTCGATGCGGCGGTAAGCCGCGTCAACGGCGCCAGTTCTTCTTCTGCCTTGGCGATCTGCTCTTCACGGGTCACTTCAAACCTGACGCTGCGCCCCTCAATCCGCACACGGCGAAAATTGAGCCCGCGCACATCGCGCCGGATATCCCGCACCTGACCCGCCAGATTTTCCAGCCGGGAGGCGATCACATCCTCCGTATCGGCCTCCAACAGCAGGTGAACGCCGCCCCTTAGGTCCAGGCCCAGATTGAGCGTGCTGTCGGGCATGGCATCAGGCAACGCGTCGCGCTGCTCCTCACTGAGGAAATTGGGCAGCGCCAGCAAAAAGCCAAGCAGACACACCCCCACGATCAGAATGACTTTCCAGCGGGGAAAATCCAGCATGGCAGGGCCTTTTCATTCTTGTCATGAACAAAACGCGGCGATGCCGCGCCGAGATCAGGAAGCGGACTTTTCGTCCTTGTCGTCGTCTTTCTTGTTGTCCGCCGGTGCCGGTTCGGACTTGGACCGCACATCCTGCAACGTGGACCTGATCACGCGCACGCGCACGCCATCCGCCAGATCCACTTCAAGCTCGCCATCGTCCTTCACGCGGGCCACCTTGCCCACAAGGCCGCCGCCAGTGACCACGGTGTCACCGCGCTGAACCGCTTCCACCATGCGGCGATGTTCCTTCATCCGCTTGGATTGCGGGCGGATCACCAGGAACCAGAAGATCACCACGATCAGGATAATGGGCAGGAACCCCATCAGGCCGCCGCCCGCCGGGGCGGCCGCGTCGCCACTGGCCTGCGCCAGCACGGGAGAGGAAAACAGCATGGTCACTCCTTGTCATCATGGCGCGGTGCGCCGTCATTGGGGCCGCGGCGCCGAACGCGCCGATCCTTTGCGCGGACTATACGCACGCTGCCATTAAATGCAACAGCCCCGCCGCCGGGCGTCAAGCCCGAACAGGTGCCGGCGCCCTTCAAGAACGATCAGATGGGGACTGTCACATTCCGATGCAACCCCCACCGGCCCCACGCACCGACAAAAGCCTGCCCGCCATCACCGCTGCGCCGTCTGGCGGCCCAGATGGCGCAAGGGGTCCAGCGCCTGTCGGCCCTTGCGGATTTCGAAATGAAGCTGCGGGCGGGAAACGCCGCCGGTATCCCCCACGCGCGCCACCGGCTCGCCTTTCTTCACGGTCTGCCCTTCCCTTACCAGCAGGCGCTCATTATGGGCATAGGCAGTGATCCAGCCGCCGCTGTGCTTGATCAGCAGCAGATTGCCATATCCCTTGAGCGCATCGGAGGCATAGACCACCACGCCCGCCTCTGCGGCACGCACCGGGGCACCGCGATCCGCCAGAATATTGATGCCGTCATTATGGCGCCCGCCCTTTTTCGGCCCATAGCGCGAGGCCACCGCCCCCTTGACCGGCCAGGCAAAGCGGCTGCCGGTGCGCGGCGGCGGCTTGGGCGTGGATTTCTTCTGTGTTCGCTGTGCGGTGCGTCGGCTGGTGGCGCTCGACTTGCTGCGCGCGGCGCTGCCGCTGTCCGCCACCTGTGAACGCGCACCGCCAGGTAGGCGCAGCTTCTGGCCGATTTCCAGCGTATAAGGCGGGCCGATACCGTTTTCCTGCATCAGTTCGGACACGGTCACGTCATAGCGCCGGGAAATGGAATAGCCTGTTTCCCCCTTTTTCACCACATGCACCTTGGCGGTGGGCAGGCTCAGGCGGTCCCCCACCATCAATGTGTAGGGCGGCGACAGATCATTGGCCCGGATCAGCCGTTGCAGCGACACGCCATACTGCCGCGACAGACCATAAAGCGTATCGCCCTTTTCCACCTTGATCGCGCCGCCACTACTGGCGCGGGCGCTGGCCTGAGCGCGGGAACGGCTTGGCTTCCACTTCGGAAAGGGCACGGGAATGGGGGAGTTGCGCACCTGATGGACCGGCTGGATATCCGCCGGATTGATGGGGCCGCCACCACATGCGGCCAGCATCAGGGCCGCCGCCAATGCCAGCAGCCCCCCCGGCAAGGCCGAGGGTCGCTTGGGCCGACCGGGCTTGGGGTGCCCGGCACCGACCATCTGGACGGGCGCACGCATCATGGCCCATTGATAGCGGCCCGCAGGCCCACGGGCAAGCGCCCGCGAGCGCGCTCCGTCAGTCCCGCAGCGCGGGATCGTTCGCCAGATGCTCCGCCAGGGCGCGGCGGGTCTGATGGTGGGTCAGGTCCATATGCAGCGGCGTTACGGAAATCCGCTTTTCGCGGGCTGCTTTCAGGTCCGTCTCATGGCCGGGCATTCCTACTTCGCGCCCCAGCCCGAACCAGTAATAGGTGAAGCCCCGCGGGTCCGTGCGCTCCTCGATATTGTTGGAATTGATCTCCCGGCGCCCCTGCTCCGTCACCTGGATGCCGGCCACCTCTTCGGGCGGAAAGGCGGGGAAATTCACATTCATCAGCACGCCCTCGTCCCAGTGCGCCTCGATCAGCGACTGAATGACCTTTGGCGCCATGGTTTCCGCCGTTTCCCAGCGGGTCTTCTGACCGGGCCGGATGCACTGGCTCAGCGCAATGGCCGGAATACCCGCCAAGGTGGCCTCCATGGCCACGCTCACCGTGCCCGAATAGGTGATATCCTCGCCCAGATTGCCGCCGCGATTGATGCCGGACAGCACCAGGGTCGGCGGGCAGTCCTTCATGATCTTGCCTACCGCCATCATGATACAGTCGGTCGGGGTACCCTGCACCGCCCAGCGCTTGGCCGCCACTTCACGGATGCGCAGCGGGTGGGTCAGGGTCAGCGAATGGCCCGCGCCCGACTGCTCGCTTTCCGGGGCGATGATCCACACATCATCGCTGAACCGCCGGGCGATCTTTTCCAGCAATGCGATGCCGGGCGCGTTGATCCCGTCATCGTTACACACAAGAATACGCTTGGGAGACACTGACATGTCAGTCCTTTCGTCCAGCAGGAGAAGCAAAGGGCACGGGTGGCAAAAGCGGCTGGCGACCGGTCAGCCGATCATCTCGATTCCGCCCATATAGGGGCGGAGCGCCTCAGGCACGCGAACCCGGCCATCATTGGTCTGATAGTTTTCCATCACCGCGATGAGCGTGCGCCCCACCGCCAGGCCGGAGCCGTTCAGCGTATGCACGAAGCGGGTCTTTTTCTCGCCTTTCGGGCGGGTACGCAGATTCATCCGGCGGGCCTGAAAGTCACCACACCAGGAACAGCTCGAAATCTCCCGGTAGCGGCCCTGACCCGGCAACCAGACCTCAAGATCATAGGTGCGGCGCGCGGCAAAGCCGATATCCCCGGCGCACAGCTTGACCACCCGATAGGGCAGCCCCAGCTTTTGCAGCACGGATTCCGCCGCCGCCGTCTTGCGCTCCAGTTCCGCTTCGCCGTCTTCCGGCGTGGTAAGAGAGACAAGCTCCACCTTGGAAAACTGATGTTGGCGGATCATGCCGCGCGTATCCCGGCCAGCGGCCCCCGCCTCAGACCGGAAACAGGGCGTCAGCGCGGTAAAGCGCCTGGGCAGGGCCTCCTCCGGTACGATTTCCCCCGCATGGAGATTGGTCAGCGTCACTTCCGCCGTGGGGATCAGCCATTGGCCCTCCTCCGTGCGGTACAGATCATCGGTGAATTTGGGCAACTGGCCGGTGCCGATCAAGGGATCGTCCCGCACCAGAACCGGTGTCTGCACTTCCTCATAGCCGTTTTCGGACAGTTGCAGGTCCAGCATGAACTGGCCGATGGCCCGTTCCAGCCGGGCGAGCGGGCCGGTAAGCACCACAAAGCGGGAGCCCGACAGCTTCGCCGCCCGGTCAAAATCCATATGGCCCAGCGCCTCGCCCAGGGCGAAATGCTCTTGCGGCTCGAAATCGAAGGCGGGCGGCTCTCCCCAGCCGCGCACTTCCTCATTATCGTCCTCATCGGCGCCGTCCGGCACGTCGTCCGCGATCCAGTTGGGCAGCGCCAGCAGCCGGGCGGACAGATCCTCATCCAAACGGGCCACCTGACCGTCAATCTCCGACAGCCGTTTTTTCAGGGTCGACACTTCCTCGATCAGGGCCTGGGCGCCGGCCTCATCCCCGCTGGCCTTGGCCTTTCCGATGGCCTTGGAGGCTTCGTTGCGGCGAGCCTGCGCTTCCTGTTGTTCGGTCATCAGGGCGCGGCGCTCCCGGTCCAGCGACAGCAGGGTCTGGGCAGCGGGTGCCGCACCCCGGCGCTCAAGGGCCGTGTCAAAGGCTTCGGGATTGTCACGAACGGCTTTCAGGTCAAACATCAGGGCCTCATACCACTGGCAGGATCACGGATCTGAACGATGTCAGGCGCTGTCCGCATTCTCGCGGGCGGCGCTGCGGCGCTCATGGGCCGCAATCAGAAAGATGGACAGCTCATACAAGAGCAGCACCGGGATGCCAAGGGCGATCTGGCTCACCGGGTCAGGCGGGGTCAGCAGCGCGGCCATCAGAAAGGTAACCACAATGGCATAACGCCGCTTTTCCCTGAGCCCCTGCGCCGTCACAAGACCGGCACGCCCCATCAGGGTCAGCGCCACCGGCATCAGAAAGGCGAGTCCGAAAGCGAACACCATCTGCATGATCAGCCCCAGATATTCGCTGACCCGCGCTTCCGCTTCAACACGCACGCCACCGCCCGCGCCGGACTCCTCGAAGCTCAGCAGAAATTCCCACGCCCAGGGGATGACCACGAAATAGGCCAGCGCCGCGCCGGACGCAAACAACACCGGTGTCGCCACCAGAAAGGGGCGAAACGCCTTTTTCTCGTGGGAATAGAGCCCCGGCGCCACGAATTTCCATATCTGGGTGGCCAGCAGCGGAAACGTGACCATAAATGCGGCATAAAGCGCCACCTTCAGATTCACGACGAATTTTTCCATCAGGCCGGTGAAAATCATCCGCACCGACTCCGGGTCCGGGTGCACGGCCACATAGGGCCGGGCGAGAATCTGGAACAGTTCACTGGCAAAGCCGAAAGCGATCACAAAGGCGATGCCCATGCCGATCAATACCCGGATCAACCGCGTGCGCAGCTCCACCAGATGGCTGAGCAGCGGCGCGCGGCTCGCCTCGATTCCGCCCTCATCGTCCGGCAGGAAGTCCGGCCCTGACGGCATGTCGTCATTCCCGGAAGAAAATTTCATCGGGCCACCGGTCATGAGCGGCCCTCCCCGCCATCGCCATCCGTGCCGCCGGGGGAGCCATCCTCATTGGCCAGCACCACGCCGTCATCATTGGCGCCCACCGGCACGTCGCCGTTGCGGCCTTCCTTGCGGGACATGATGTGCTCGGTGATCTCGAAAGGGTCCATGCCGGGCTTCAAGCCTTCCCGGTCCCGCTCTTCGCGGAAGGGGTCGGCTTCCCGCTCCACCTCGTCGGCCAGATCATCCAGCGCCCGGCGAAAATCCGCCGTCAACCGGCGCCCCTTGCGCATCAGGCCGCCCGCCGCGCGCAGCAGTCGCGGCAGTTCCTTTGGCCCCACCACCACCAGGGCCAGCACCGCCACCACCAGCAATTCCATTGTGCCGAGATCAAACATGATATGCCGCCGGGGCTGGCTGCAACGGCGCCCGCGAGCGCCGAAAGCCGGTTATCAGGATTTCCCGTCGCCGTTGGCCCCGGTTTTTTCAGAGGCTTTTTCAGGGTCTTTTTTCGGGGCCTTCACGGCCTCCCCCTCAATGGTCCCGTGGGAGTCGATGGCTCTGGGCGTCCCCGTGCCGTCCTGATTGGCCGACGTGTCATCATCACCGTCGTCCCTCAGCCCCTTCTTGAAGCTGGTAATGCCCTTGGCCACATCACCCATCAGGCTGGAAATCTTGCCCCGACCGAACAGCAGAATCACCAGCAGGGCCACAATGGCCAACTGTATCCAGCTCGGAAACATGGCGCGCTCTCCTTGTCATCTAGCGGGCCGTTCACGGCGGCCCTCCACGGCGATGTAGCACGGCGCGGCGGCTTGCAACAGCCCCCTTTTGGCACGGTTTGCCGGGTCAGCCGTCTTCATTGCCACCGTGGCGGAATTCCAGTTCATCCTCACCCACCGGGTCATTCACCGGATCGCGCACGGTCTCCTGCGCCCGGCGCGCATCCCCGGCGGCGCGTGTGGTGTCCATGATCGCTTCTTCAAGGTCGATCTGGCGACTGTCACTGCCCGCCGCCGCCCCGCCAATGGCGGTCAGGGCGTCCTCCACACTTTCCAGCAGACCAGCGGCGCGCAGGTCTTCCAGCCCCGGCAGGTCGTTGATGTCATTCAGCGAGAAATGCGCCAGAAAAGCATCCGTGGTGCCGAATGTCATGGGCCGACCCGGCGTTTTCCGGCGCCCGCGCGGGCGCAGCCAGCCCGCTTCCATCAGCACGTCCAGGCTGCCCTTGCTGGTGGTCACGCCGCGTATCTGTTCGATCTCCGCACGGGTGACAGGCTGATGATAGGCAATGATCGCCAGCGTCTCCACCGCCGCGCGCGACAGCCTGCGCGGCTCCTCCACCGTCTGGCGCAGAAGAAAGCCCATGTCCTCGGCGGTGCGGAAAAACCACTTGCCCCCCGCCTGTGCCAGTTCAAATCCGCGGCCTTCATGGTCCGCCCGCACCGAATCCACCAGCGCCTGCACATCCACCCCGCCCGGCAGGCGCGCGGCGATTTCCGGCAGGCTGAGGGGGCGGTCGGTGGCGAACAGAATGGCCTCCACCATGCGCCGGGCCTCAAACCAGCGTTCCCGGCTGGTTTCCGGGCCGGGAACGTCCAGGTCAAGTCGGTCGCTGCTGTCGGTCATGTGTCATCCTCCTGCCGGGGGGACGGCGCCTCCACGGCATCGCGGGCCCGCAGATATAGCGGCCCATAGGTCTCCGTCTGGTTCAGAACCGCCTTGCCCTGCCGGGTCAGCTCCAGGCTGGCGGCAAACAGGCTCGCCAGCGCCGAGCGGCGCATTCGCGGATCATCGCCCACGGGGGGCAGGAAACTCATCAGGTCCGACCAGCTATAACGGTCCCCGATCAGGTCGCGCAGGCGCTCCAGCGCGTCTTCCATGGCATAGACGGGGCGCCGCTCGATCCTGAGCGAACCGCCCTGATGGCGGATCTGATGGTCGCCATAAGCCCGCAGCAATTCATACAGCGACAGATCATAAATGCCGCGCCGGTCATCCTCCAACCCCTCCGGGGCGCCGCGCATGAACACATCCCGTCCCAGCCGGGCACGCGCCATCAACCGGGCGCCCACATCGCGCATGGCTTCCAGCCGTTGCAGGCGCAATTGCAGGCGCAGTGCCAGGTCTTCCGCGCTTGGCTCCTCCTCGGTGTCTTCCTTCGGCAGCAGCAGGCGGGATTTCAAAAAGGCCAGCCAGGCGGCCATCACCAGATAATCGGCGGCCAGTTCCAGCTTCAGGCGCCGGGCGGTATTGATGAAATCCAGATACTGTTCCACCAGCGCCAGAATGGAAATGCGCGTCAGATCCACCTTCTGGCTGCGCGCCAGCGTCAGCAGCAGGTCCAGCGGCCCCTCGAAGCCGTCCAGGTCCAGCACCAGCCGTTCCGGGTCATAGGGGGGCGGCGCCTCCGGCGCTTCCATCCCCGCCTCCCAGAAACCGGCCTGGTCGATGTCGGGATCGTCCTGTTCGCGTGTATCGCTCAAACCGGCACCCCCACCAGGGCATTGATGGTTTCAAAGAAGAACAGCGTGGGCCCCAGCACCACTTCCTTTGCCAGCAGGATCAGGCCGATCAGGATGAAAAAACCGAACGGCGCCACCGAAAGATAGCGGCTGCGCGCCGGTTCGGGCAAAAATTCCGCCACCACGCCGGACCCATCCAGCGGCGGGATGGGCAGCAGATTGAAGACCATGAACAGGCAGTTCATGAATACCCCGTAAACCGCCGTGGTCACCAGCCATCCGTCACCGGCGGCCCCGCCCCACAGGGCAAAGCGTATGGCATAGGCAAAGGCCACGGCCAGCAACAGGTTCATCAGGGGCCCGGCCAGCGCCACGGCGATCATGTCCCGGCGCTTGTTCTTGAAATGCTCGGGCCGGATCATCACCGGCTTGGCATAGCCGATCAGGAAAGGCATGGCGAACAGCACCGCCGCCATGGGAATCAGCACCGTGCCCACCGGATCGAAATGCCGGAAGGGGTTGAGGCTCAGCCGCCCCTGCGATTTGGGCGTGATGTCCCCCAGCGCATTGGCGGCATAGGCGTGGCCAGCCTCGTGCAGGGTGACGGCGAACATGAACGGCAGGGCCATCACGCTGAGCAGGGTCAGGCTTTCGGACAGGCTGGGCATCAGGTTTCCTTTTCCGCGAGCAGGCCGTGACAGGCTTCAAGGGCCGCATCCAGCGCCGCGCGATCCACCGGCGCCGCCGGGGTCCGGGCCCGCGCCATGGCGCCATCAAGCGCGCGGCCCAGGCTCGCCGGCGCCTCCGGCACGGCGGCGGCGATCGCTTCCATTTCCGCCATGTCCCCATTGCAGTGAAGCGCCAGATCGCAGCCCGCCGCCAGCGCGGCCACGGCCCGCGCGCCCATCGGCCCGGTCAGTGCCTTCATGGACAGGTCATCGCTCATCAGCAGGCCGCCGAACCCCATCCACATGCGGATCACCCGGCCAATAATGGCGCGGGACAGCGTGGCGGGCCGCCGCCCGTCCAACGCGGTATAGGCCACATGCGCCGTCATGGCAAAGGGCGCGTCCCCCAATGCCCGAAACGGCCGGAAATCCACCGCTTTCAGGCTGGATTCAGGGGCTGTGACCACCGGCAGGCTCTCATGGCTGTCCAGCGTGGCCCGACCATGGCCGGGCACATGCTTGACCACGGGCAACACCCCGCCCGCCAGAAGCGCATCCACCACCACCCGGCCAAGACGCGCCACCCGATCCGGGTCATCGCCAAACGCCCGGTCGCCGATCACATTGTCGGCGCCGGGGTGCACCACATCCAGCAATGGCAGACAGTTCACCGTGATCCCGGCCCTGCGCAGATCCTCGGCAAGCGCCGCCACGGTCAGGCCAAGGGCGCGGCGGGCCAGCGCGGGATCATACCGGTCCACCGCGCCGAACAATCCCATGGCGGGATAGGCCGGCCAGTGGGGCGGCGCCATGCGCTGCACCCGGCCACCTTCCTGATCGATCAAAATGGGTATATCGCGCCGCCCCATCAGGTCTTTCAGGGAGTCGGTCAATGCGCGCAATTCATCGCCCGTGCCCACATTGCGACGGAACAGGATGAAGCCAGCCGGGCGCACGGAACGGAAAAAAGCCGCCTCCGCATCGCTCAGGCGCGGGCCACTCAGGGAATAAAGGACCGGAATCACAATGCCGCCTCCCTCACCCGTCCCGGATCAGGACGGGCCGACCACGATACAGGCCTGCTGTCCGGCCCTCAGTGCCACGCAAAGCTGATCCGCCGCGGTACGATCCTCAAGCGGCCCGGCGCGCAGGCGGAACAGTGTCCTGCCACCGCTTTGCACCGATTCCACCGCATGGTTCAGACCTTTCAGCGCGTCCGGGAAGCGCCTTTGCGCCTCGGCCCAGGCATTGTCCGCCGTTTCCCGCCGGGAATAGGCGCCCAGTTGAACGCGGAAACGGTCAACGGCAAGTGCCGGGGCGTCGTCTTTTTCCGTGCCCGCCGCGCCGTCATCTTCATCATCCGGGGCCTCCGGCTTTCTGGCCGGTGTGGGGGCGCGATCCGCCACATCGTTGGATGCGCCGGTCATGGTCTCGCCGCCCGCCTGCTTTTCCTCGACCGTCTGGCGGATGCCATCCAGCCGGGACCGGCTGTCCGCCTGCCCCTGCACGGCGCTATCGGGCGCGGCTTCATCTTGCTCCGGCGTGCTTTCAGCCGGTGCGGCGCTCTCCGCCTCCCCTTCCGGGGCGCTCTCAGGGGTGTTATCAGGGGCGCTTTGCGCCTCAGGCAGGGACTCTACGGGCTCCTCCGCCTCCGGCGCCAGAGTCGCCGCGCTTTCCGAAGCCGGATCGCGGCCCTGGGCGCGATCGAAAACCTTCTTGTCCCGGTTCGCCACATCCATGCCGCCGCGCTCTTCGGGTCGTTCCTTCACCGGGCCATCCGGCGCGGCGACCCGGATAGGCGGGCCGTCCTGCGCGTCATCCATATACAGATACAGCATGGCGGCCACCAAAAGCCCCACCAGCGCAAGGGCGGCGCCACTGGCCGCCAAAAGCGGCCCGCGCCCCTTGAACAGGTCGGTGTCGGCCTGCAACTCCTCCTCCGGCACGGGTTGCAGCCAGGGGGGCGTTTCCCGATCCGGGGGGCTATCGGAATTGTTCCTGTCGGTCTCGCTCATGGGTTTCCGCCGTCCTACCGCAATTCCTCGACCGGGGTAACGCCCATGACCTCAAGCCCGCTGGCGATCACCAACGCCACCGACCGGATCATGGCCAGCCGCGCCGCGGTGAGTGCCGCATTATCGGCCTGCACGAAGCGCAGCTCCGGCGCGTCATTGCCCTTGTTCCAGAAACTATGCAACTCACTGGCAAGCTCATAAAGGAAAAATGCCAGCCGGTGTGGTTCATGGGCTTCCGCCGCGGCGGCCACCTGCCGGGGCCATTCCAGCACACGGCGGATCATCGCCACCTCCGCCGGGTCCGCCAGCAGGCTCATATCCGCACCGGCCAGGGCCTCATCATCCACATCCAGATCGGGGTGCGTTTCCCGCACCCGCGCCAGCACACTATGCACACGGGCATGGGCATATTGCACGTAAAAGACCGGGTTGTCCTTGCTTTGATCCTTCACCTTGGCGAAATCGAAATCCAGCGGCGCGTCATTCTTGCGGGTCAGCATGATGAAGCGGGTCACATCGGCGCCCACCGTGTCCACCACATCCTTGAGCGTGACAAAGGTTCCGGCCCGCTTGGACATTTTCACCGGCTCCCCGCCATCATAGAGATGCACGAGCTGGCACAGCTTCACATCAAGGTTCGCATCGTCGTCCAGAGCCTTGACCGCCGCCTTCATGCGCTTCACATAGCCGCCATGGTCGGCGCCCAGCACGTCGATCATGGTCTTGAAACCGCGCCTGATCTTGTCATGATGATAGGCGATGTCGGCGGCGAAATAGGTGAAGTCACCGGTGGACTTGCGCAAGGGCCGATCGCTGTCGTCACCGAAATGGGTGGTGCGGAACAGGGTCTGTTCCCGCGGTTCCCAGTCTTCCGGCTTCTTGCCCTTGGGCGGCTCCAGCACTCCCTGATAAATGTGGCCGCGCGCCTCCAGATGCTCCAGCACATCGGGGATGATGCCGCTGTCGTGCAGATCCTTCTCGGAAGTGAACACGTCGTGGCGCACGCCGAGCGCCGCCAGATCCGCACGGATCAGGTCCATCATCTGCGCCAGCACCACCGGGCGCAGCGCCGTAAGCACGGCGGCTTCATCCGCCGCCACCATGGCGGCGGTCACGGTGCCGTCCGCCACCGCCGCCTGAGCTGCGGTTTTCAGGTATTCGCCGGGATAAAGCCCTTCGGGGATGCCCGCATCGGGATCACGCTGGCCCAGCGCCTCCAGAACACGCAGATGGAAGGATCGGGTCAGCGTATCGATCTGGCTGCCCGCGTCATTGATATAATATTCCTTGGTGACCGAATGGCCGGTCTTGGCCAGCAGATTGGCCAGCGCATCGCCGAACACCGCACCCCGCACATGGCCCACATGCAAGGGCCCCGTGGGGTTGGCGGACACATATTCCACATTGACCGCGCTGTTCCCGCCCATATCACTGTCGCCAAAGGCGGTGCCGGCGCGCAGCACTTCCGGTATGCGGGCCTGAAGAAAGGCAGCCGTCAGGCGCAGATTGATGAAGCCGGGCCCCGCCACCTCCACGCTGGCGACACCATCCAGCGCTTCCAGCCGGGGCGCCATCATGTCCGCGATGGCACGGGGCTTCATGCGGGCCTGCTTCGCCAGCACCATGGCGGCATTGGTGGCGATATCGCCATGGGCGGGGTCACGCGGCGGCTCCACCGTCACCGAACCAAGATCCAGTTCCTGCGGAAGGGCGCCCTCGCGGCCCAGCGCCGCCAGCACATCGGCAATGCGCGCCGTGAAATGATCAAAAATATTCATAAGCTCACGCTATTCAGGTCAAACAGTTTGCGGTGTTCCCGGAAAGCGAACCGATCTGTCATGCCGGCGATGAAATCCGCCACCACGCGGGCCGTTTCCCAGCTTGCGGGGGCACCCGCGGCCTGCCCCCATTCGGTAGGGAGCACATCAGGCTCGGAGATATACAAAGAGAACAGGTCCCTGACCACCCTTTTCGCCTTTGATGTGGTGCGGTTGACCAGATAATGCCGGTACATGCGCTCGAACAGAAATGCCTTCAGTGCCTTGACCGCCGCCGCCGCATCATCGCTGAAGGCCACCACCGGCGCATCATGGGCGCGGATCGCGTCGGGACTGTCCGGGTTCAGCGCCTTGATCCGGCCATCCGTCTCCATCACCAGATCATTCACCAGGCGCGAGATCAGGCGGCGGACCAGCTCATGAATGGTGGCTTCGAACGAAGCGTCCGGCCAGGTCCAGCGCACTTCGTCGATCAGTTGCGACACGAAACCGATTTCCTTCAGTTCGTCCAGCGTGAACAGCCCTGCCCTCAGCCCGTCATCCAGATCATGACCGGAATAGGCGATGTCGTCGCTCAGCGCGGCCACCTGCGCTTCCGCGCTGGCAAAGCTGTGCAGTTCAAGATCATGATCCGGCAGATAATCGCGAAGGCCAAAGGGCAGGTCCTGCGGCGGGTTCTTCGGATCAATGGCGGCGTTCACCAGCGGGCCGTTATGCTTGGCCAGCCCTTCCAGGGTTTCCCAGGTCAGGTTCATGCCCTGAAACTGTGCGTAGCGACGTTCCAGCCGGGTTACCAAGCGGATGGCCTGGGCGTTGTGGTCAAAGCCGCCATACTCGGCCATGCAGGCATCCAGTTCCCCTTCCCCCGCATGGCCAAAGGGCGGATGACCCAGATCATGCGCCAGCGCCAGCGCTTCCCCCAGGTCTTCATTCAGATGCAGCAAGCGGCATACGGAACGGGCAATCTGCGCCACTTCCAGCGAATGGGTAAGCCGGGTGCGGTAATGATCGCCTTCATGATAAACGAACACCTGGGTCTTGTGCTTCAGGCGACGAAACCCGCTGGAATGAATCACCCGGTCCCTGTCCCGCTGAAAGGCGCTGCGGCTAGGGCTTTCCGGCTCCTTGTAAAGACGCCCGCGACTGGCGGCGGGATGACAGGCATAAGGGGCCAGCGTGTCCTCATATGAGGGAAGAGCAATGGTCGGGCCGGGCTCGGCGGGGCGCGTGGACATGGGCTCTGAACTCCCTTCCTTTGGAGCGGCATTCGGGCCGCGCACCTTAGGCAACCCGGCCCCGCGCGGCAAGACGCGAAACCGCCCGGCGTTTGACCTTGCCCCCTCAAAGCCCTATCTAAGGTGCACGGAATTCCAGTTGCGGAGAGAACGCCATGACGGCCAATCACACAGACCAGAACGCCCCCTCCCCCGCCGGGGCAGGCAAGGGCGCACCCGAAGCCCCCGTGGGCCTGAGCGCCCGCGCGGCCCGGCGCGTGGCCGAACTGATCCGCCAACAGGGCAAACCCGGCCTGATGCTGCGCGTCAAGGTGGACGGCGGCGGTTGCAGCGGCTTCCAGTACGGCTTCGACTTCGACACCGAAGCGGCTGAAGACGATATCAAGGTGGAGCGGGACGGCGTGACCATGCTGGTTGACAGCATGTCCCTGCTCTATCTGTCAGGCGCCGAAGTGGATTATGTGGAAGACCTGGTGGGCGCCAGCTTTCAGGTGACCAACCCCAATGCCGCCTCAAGCTGCGGCTGCGGCTCCAGTTTTAGTATTTGAAGATTTTTGCGCTCACGCAAGCGTGCTTCGCACGCGCTCCGCGAGGGCGCCGCATAGGCGGCGGGGCGCAGTCGCGCCCGTCGGATGGGTCCGCGCTTGTGGCGATAAAGGTGAGGCCGGTGTGAGTGGGGCGTGGGATGGAGCCGTGCGATAGGCGGGGCGTGCTTTCGGATGATCCTGTGTGCGGGAAAGCTTGACGCGGGGACGGCGGGCGGCCAGTGATATGGGCGATTTCATCACTTCGGGGAATGGTTCGTGAAAATCGCCTCTTTCAACATCAATGGCATCAAGGCACGCCTGCCGCGTCTGCTGGAATGGCTGGACAGCGGCGCGGCGGACGTGGTCGCGCTTCAGGAAATCAAGTCCATGGACGATACATTTCCCCGGCTGGAATTTGAGGATCGGGGCTGGCACGTGGAAACCCATGGGCAAAAGTCCTTCAACGGCGTGGCGCTGTTAAGCCGTCAGCCGCTGGAAGATGTGCGGCGCGGGCTGCCCCCCCTGGACCACACCGACCCCGACGATCCGCAGGCCCGCTATATCGAGGCCATCACGGGCGGCGTCAGGGTTGCCAGCATCTATGCCCCCAATGGCAACCCCCTGGACAGCGAGAAATTCCCCTACAAGCTGCACTGGATGGACCGGCTGATCGCCCATGGCGAAACGCTGCTCGCCGCGGAACAGCCTGTGGTGCTGGCGGGTGACTATAATGTGATCCCCACAAACGAGGACTGTCATGATCCCCCCGCCTGGGCCAATGATGCCCTGTTCCAGCCGGAATCCCGCGCCAGATTGCGCACGCTGCTGAATCAGGGATGGCTGGATGCCCTGCGGCAGCGCCAGCCCTCAGGCCGCGCCTTCACCTTCTGGGACTATCAGGGCGGCGCCTGGCAGAAGGACAATGGCATTCGGATCGACCATCTGCTCCTGTCCCCGGAAGCCGCCGATCATCTGGTGGACTGCCGGGTGGACCGCACCCCTCGCGGCAAGCAAAAGGCCAGCGATCACACCCCGATCATCGCGGACCTGGCACTGGATCGGGCCTGACGCAGGCGAACCGTCACACCTGCCGCACGGCGCCCTTGTCGGCGGACGTGGTAAGCGCCGCATAGGCACGCAGCGCCGCCGTCACCTTGCGCTGGCGCGGTGCTTCCGGCTGCCAGGCGCCCTCGCCCTTCGCCTCCATCGCGGCGCGGCGCCGCTCCAGCTCCGCGTCGTCCACGTCCAGATCGATGCGGCGCGCCGGAATATCGATCACCACCCGGTCCCCCGGCTGGACCAGCGCGATGCCGCCCCCCGCAGCCGCTTCCGGGCTGGCATGACCGATGGAAAGCCCGCTGGTACCACCGGAAAAACGCCCATCCGTCAGCAATGCGCACTCTTTCCCCAGCCCCATGGATTTCAGATAACTGGTGGGATACAGCATTTCCTGCATACCCGGCCCCCCGCGCGGCCCTTCATAGCGGATAATGACCACATCACCCGCCTTCACGGCACCGCCCAGAATGCCTTCTACCGCCGCATCCTGGCTTTCAAACACCACCGCCGGGCCACTGAAGCGCAGAATGCTTTCATCCACGCCCGCGGTTTTCACGATGCAGCCATTTTCCGCGATATTGCCAAACAGAACCGCCAGGCCGCCATCGGCTGAATAGGCATGGGATGCCGCCCTGATGCAGCCCTCTTCCCGGTCCAGGTCTAGGCTGTCATACCGCTTGTTCTGGGAAAAGGCCTGCTGGGTGGGCACACGCCCCGGTGCGGCCCGGTAGAAACGGTGAATGTCCGCATCATCAGTGCGGGCCACATCGAAAGCGTCCAACGCCTCCCCAAGGGTGGGTGTATGCACGGTGCCCACCTCCCGATTGATCAGACCGGCCCGGTCCAGTTCCCCCAACAGGGCGAAAATGCCGCCCGCCCGGTGAACATCCTGTATATGGTAGCGATCCGTCGCCGGGGCCACCTTGCACAGATTGGGCACATGCCGGCTCAGCCGATCGATATCGGCCATGGTGAAATCCACCCCCGCCTCGCGGGCAGCGGCCAGGATATGCAGAACCGTATTGGTGGACCCGCCCATGGCGATGTCCAGCGTCATGGCGTTTTCAAATGCAGCCCTGGTGGCGATCTCACGCGGGGTCGAGGGGCTGTTGCCCCCTTCATAATGCGACCGGGCCAGCGCTACGATGCGCCGCGCAGCCGTCAGGAACAGCTCCCGGCGATCCCCATGGGTGGCCAGCAGCGTGCCATTGCCCGGTAGCGCCAGCCCCAGCGCTTCGTTCAGGCAGTTCATGGAATTGGCGGTGAACATGCCGCTGCAAGACCCGCAGGTGGGACAGGCGGATCGCTCCACCACCGCCAGTTGTTCGTCCGACACATTGGGGTCCGCCGCCTGCACCATGGCATCCACAAGGTCCAGATTGTGGCTTTGGCCGTCATAATCGGCCTCCCCCGCCTCCATGGGACCGCCGGATACGAAAATGGTCGGAATATCCAGCCTCATGGCCGCCATCAACATGCCGGGCGTGATCTTGTCACAGTTGGAAATGCAGACCAGCGCATCGGCGCAATGGGCGTTGGCCATGTATTCCACGCTATCGGCTATGATCTCCCGGCTCGGCAGAGAATAAAGCATCCCATCATGGCCCATGGCGATGCCGTCATCCACCGCGATGGTATTGAACTCCTTCGCCACACCGCCCGCGCGCGCCACTTCCTCGGCCACCATGCGGCCCATGTCCCGCAGGTGCACATGGCCGGGCACAAACTCGGTAAAGCTGTTGGCAACAGCGATCAAAGGCTTGCCGAAGTCCTCATCCGTCATGCCCGTGGCACGCCATAGCGCCCGCGCCCCCGCCATATTCCGGCCATGGGTGGTGGTTCTGGAACGATAAGGGGGCATGGCTGCGACCTCTCCATTCAATCAGCGAATACCGGCAAAACGCGCGCAACTTAACCACACAGCCAACCCCTGTCGATCCCGAATATGGCCCGCAGCCCACCAATCTGCGCAATTTCCAAAAACCCCACCAAAATCAGCACCACACCCTTGCGGGCCGGGCAAAATATGATAAAACGCGCAACACAAAGCCGGTATAGCTCAGTTGGTAGAGCAACTGATTTGTAATCAGTAGGCCCGGGGTTCGAATCCTCGTGCCGGCACCAATTTCCTTATTAAAATCAAATAGTTACGCTTTTCGCCTAGCGCAATAATATTGCGCGCTGTTTTGGGTAAGCAATAGGTAAGCAGAGAGCCAAGGAAAGACACGGCACCCCGCCCCTGCGGTTCATTCATGGCGGCGAGCCTCTTCCGTCGCAAGATGTTCATTGGATGAATGATCCTAATGTCGACAATACAAATAAAGTAAATTCAAAAAATAATCGTATCCGAAATATCAACCGCAAAAAATATATCATCGATCTATATTAAGGTGATTCGTCAATTTGACAGATTGTCAAATCGGATAATAAAATCTAAATATTTTTCGATTTTGTATTTTTTACTAGCAAGTTATTGATTTCTATAAAATTCTTTTTTAAAGATTTTTTGACATATTATGGGTATTTTTTTATAGTTGACGTTGCAATGAATCATGTTTTTCCTTGTGACAGATCAACGGCCAACACGAGGAAGATTGATGACTGATCTCAATGTTGAATTAGTTTCGCCAAAAAATGCGGCATCAATATTGCAAGTAAGCGTGGTGACGCTCGCTCGGTGGCGCCAACAAAATAAAGGGCCGAAATATTTTAAGTTAAGTGCAAAAAAGATCATGTACTCGAAAGAACACATATATAAATGGCTTGAATCTAATATCAATTCTTCATAATGCTAAAAATTTTTTGTAACCGCCCGGTTTAGACCGCCTTGCGCATTTATGCGGCTTCGGTCTCCGGCTTTGTGGCGTGCAGAGGCGCCCAGTTCCACGGCAGCAGTTCGTGCAGGCGGTTGACCTTGTGGTCATGGATCCGGTCCAGGACGTCGGCGAGGTAGGCCTGGGGGTCCAGACCATTCATTTTGGCGGTTTCGATCAGGGTCATGGCCCGCGCCAGGGTCTCGCCGCCGGTGTCGGCGCCGGCGAAGAGCCAGTTCTTCCGTCCGACGCCGATCGGGCGCATGGCACGCTCTGCCGCATTGTTGTCCATGGCAACGCGCCCGTCCTCAAGGAACAGCGTGAAAGCGGGCCAGCGGTTGAGCGCATAGCGGAACGCCTTGGCGAGGTCGCTCTTGCCGGGAACGCGGGTCAGTTGCTCTTCGGCCCAGGCCCTGAACGCAGCCCCCTTCCCGGCGCTGTATTTTTGGCGGGCCGCAAGCCGCATGTCGGCGGGCTGTCCCGCAATCTTGCGCTCGATATCATACAGCGCCCCGATCCGGTCGAGGGCCTCGCGGGCAATCGTGGACTTATTGGCGGTCCATACATCGTGGAAGGCGCGCCTCAGATGCGCCCAACACGCGGCCTCGCGGAACTGCTGCGCGCCATCCGCCCGACGGGCATACAGGTCCCTGAACCCGGCATAGGCGTCAGCCTGTAAAATGCCGCTCGATCTGGCGAGGTGACGGCGGGGGTGCTCGCCCTTTCGATTGGGAGAGAAGGCATAAACGACGCCTGGCGGCGCGGCACCAGACCAGGGTCGTTGATCTCTGACATAGGCCCAGACACGACCCTGCTTCACGGCCTTTCCAAGGGCTCTGTTCCTGCTGGACCGGTTGAGCACGCGGATGGGCGTGTCATCGGCATGCAGAACCGAACTGGCCATCACGTCCGCCTCCAGCGTTTCGATCAGTGGCGCCAGCGCCTTCATCGGTTCCTCGACGCTGCGAATGGATTCCGGGGTAGCGCGCTGCGGGCCTGTCTGGCACGTTTTCTGGCACACTTTGCCGCCGTTTTTGACCGAGCAGGAGCCGTGGCTGGCGGGCGCAGCCCCCATGTAGCGGAGCCCGTCAGCCACGGCGGCCTGCAGGACCGCAGGAACAGGGGGAGACGCTGATGGCTGGCAGTCAGGATATCTTTGCATTGGGTCTGGGGCTGGTGGAGCCCTGGGAGCTTCTGGACCAGCAGTTGGATACCGACACGCAGCCCCATGAGTTGCATCTGCGTGTCGGGGCTCGTCGGGGTGCCCTGTTTCCGTGCCCGGAATGCGGGCAGCCCTGCAAGGCCCACGACTTCAAGGAGATGACCTGGCGTCATCTCAATTTTTTCCAGCATCACTGTTATGTCACCGCCTGCGTACCGCGGACGACCTGCCCGGA